>JBJEGN010000084.1:0-33731 GCA_051875105.1 Candidatus Gastranaerophilaceae bacterium | reverse complement strand
AAAAAGCTGTCCAGCCTTAAATTTTCATCATTTTCATCTGCAAAAAATAACATTGCTTTCTCAAAAAACAATGCTTTCTTTCTGTAAAAGTCGCTTTTAATTTTTAAAATCTATTCAAAACCTAAATTTTTTAAATGTTCGATTTTGGGTGAATTTACTCCGATTACAGCAATTCCGTCAATTCGATATTTTTTAATTTTATTTTCTTGAGAATATGTTAAAACACCGGTGTAAATTTTTTCCATTTTTTTTCTGTCAATAGCTTCAAAAGGATGCCCAAAACCAAGAGTTGTTCTCGTTTTTACTTCAATAAAAACTGTGGTATTACCGTCTTTTGCAATAATATCAATTTCACAGTTTTTAGAAAAATGAACATTTCTTGCTAAAATTTCGTATCCTTTTTTTTGAAGATATTCTACTGCGATATCTTCGCCTTTTTGTCCTGTTTTTTTTGTCTGAAAAGAAATAATATACTCCTTTTTGTTTTTTCTAATTATAACTGTTTTTTAAATATTGATAAATATAGTTAATTATGTTACAAAGAAAATATGGAAATGACAGTATTAATAACAGGTGCATCGTCGGGAATAGGTAAAGCTACAGCAGTTTTGTTTGCAGAAAAAGGCTGCAAAGTTTTGGCTTGCATTCGCAAAAAATCTGACAAGTATAAACTCGAATCACTTAATAGAAATATTCATGGTGTCTATCTTGATGTTACGAATTCCGGTGGTATTGATAAGGCTTTTTGGTATGTTATGAAAAAAACATCTAAGCTTGATGCTGTTATAAACTGTGCAGGTATTGCAGTTGCAGGTCCGATGGAGTCTTTATCAATAAAAAGAATTAAAGAACAATTTGAGGTTAATACTTTTGGTACAATTGCCGTTGTTCAAAAATTTTTGCCGCTAATTCATGACGGCAAAATAATTTACGTAAGCTCAATGGCTGCAAGCGGAATTTTTCCGTTTTTGTCACCCTATTGTGCTTCTAAAAATGCAACTGATATAATGCTTAACAGTCTTTCAAACGAATTTAAAAATGAAAATGTGAAAATTATCTCGGTAAAACCTGGCTGCATAAGAACTCCTTTTTGGAATAAGTCAGTTGACAGCAATATTCCGGCTTTTGAAAATTCAACCGATTCAATAAAGGAAAAATATTCAGAAGAAATGAAATTTTTATCAGAAAATGCTAAAGCAAATAACTATCGTGGCTCTTTTCCGGAAGATGTCGCAGAAACAATCTATAAAGCCTTTATCGCAAAAAATCCGAAGTCGTCATATACCATCGGAAATGACGCTTTTTGGACAATGCTTTTATCAAAATTTTTACCCCAAAATCTGGTTAATTTTGCCGTAAAATTTGGTTTGAAATATAGAATACAAAAATCTAAAAAATAATTTATCAATACTCAACAAAATCAATAGTAATGACCGTTGTTGGGCAAAAATAAAAACAATTGGTATAAATCGGCTAATTACTTGCTTATTGAGTGAAAATGGCTATTGTTACAGATTTTTATTAACTTTTGTTCATTAAAGTTTGTTAATTTGAATTTAATCAGAAATAATAATTGACATGGTGATTTGTAAAAATAATTTAATAAAAAAGTTCTTGTAAAACATTACCCGATTGATTAGTATATAAGAATAATATTCAAAAAACGGCAAGGCAAAAAGCGAGGTGATGGTCCAGCCCATAAACACAGAAGTCAATAGTCAGGAAGGAAAAAGTTATTTTTTTTGAAGTAAAAATTGTTACTTAAAAAAGTTAAAAGATTTTAAAAAAGAAAAAAAGTTTTGGCAATCAAAACTTTTTTTGTGTTTAAATATAATTAAATTGTGTGTTACATAAAAACAGGAGCTAAATATGAAAAGAGCAATTGTAATTGTTATCGACTCAATGGGTTGTGGAGCAATGCCCGATGCAGCGGAATTTAAAGATTTGCCGACTTGCAATACATTGGCACACGTTGCACAAGCTAATAAAGGTTTACACGTTCCTAATCTCGAAAAAATGGGATTTGGCAACATTATCGACATTGAAGGTGTTAAAAAAATCGACAATTACACAGGTCAATACGGTATTTTACGAGAAATTTCCAAAGGAAAATGTACAACAACAGGCCACTGGGAAATGATGGGGCTTGTTCTTGATAATCCGTTCAAAGTTTATACAGAATCAGGATTTCCGAAAGAAATTATTGATGAATTCGTAAAAAGAACAGGCTGCGGCGGCGTTCTCGGTAACAAAGCTGCTTCAGGTACGGCAATTTTGGAAGAATTACACGAAGAACACGAAGCAACAAAGAAACCGATTGTTTACACTTCGGCAGACAGCGTATTTCAAATTGCTATGAACATTGATGTTGTCCCTCTTGAAACACTTTATGAATATTGCAGAATTGCAAGAGAATTGTTGAATGAAGTTTCAAACGTATCAAGAGTTATTGCTCGTCCATATAGCCTTGTTGACGGTAAACCAAAAAGAATTTCAAAATATAGAAGAGATTATTCAGTTGTTCCTTTCAAGAAAACATTATGTAATGAAGTGGCTGAAAACAATGGTCTTGTATATGGTATCGGTAAAATTGAAGACATCTTCGTAGGTTCAGGTATCACGCACGCTATTCACACAGGTTCAAATAAAGAAGGTCTTGAATTAACTCTTGAAGCGGTTAAAGAAAAACTTCCGAGAGCAGAACGCAAAGTTGCGGATTGTACTGAAAATCCGGATAAATACTTTATCTTTACAAACCTTGTAGATACAGACATGCTTTTTGGTCACAGAAATGATGCTATCGGTTATGCAAAAGCTATTGAAGAAATTGATACTTATATTGATAAAATTCAAGAAAGCATGACTGATGAAGACTTGCTTGTAATTACAGCTGATCATGGCTGCGATCCAACTGTTCCGGGTACTGACCATACAAGAGAACAAATCCCTCTTCTCATCTGGAGCAAGAATATTAAACCTGAAAACTTAGGTACAAGAACAGGTTTTACGTATATTGCAGACAGAGTTCGTGAATGGTTGTTTAATTAAAAATTTTTGATATAATAATTAGTGAGCGGAGATTATCCGACACGATAAAAAAAGGAGAACATAATGAAAGTAACTATTGAAGACGGATGTATTGCTTGCGGAGCATGCGAATCAGTATGTGATGCAGTATTCAGCGTAAGTGATAAAGCAGTTGTTGATGAAGCAGCAGTTGCAGCAAATGAAGCAGGCGTTAAAGAAGCAGCAGATGCTTGCCCGGTTTCAGCAATCGTTGTTGAATAATTCAGCAAAAATTTTAAAAAGGACTTTGTGAAAACAAGGTCCTTTTTTTGTGCTTTAAAATTTTTTTGATTGATAAATATGATTGGTTAAAAATGTTTTTTCTTAACTCTTGTTCCTTCAACTTCGTGAACATTTTCTATTGCAATAAAAGCAGTTGGGTCAATTTCTTTGGTTAACATTTTAATTTTTGTGATTTCAAGTCTTGATATTACGCAGTAAATAAGACGTTTTTTTCTGCCGGAATATCCTCCTTCTGCATCAATATAGGTTACACTGGTATCCATTGTTGTCATAATGGCTTTTCCGACTTTTTCTGCATAGTCCGTAATAATGAAAATTGATTTTGATTCATTTAAACCTTCTAAAACAACGTCAATAACTTTGTATGTAATGTAATAGGTTAAGACCGAGTACATCGCACTTTCCCAACTTCCGTAGACAAGTCCTGCAGCGAAGAAAATAAAAAGGTTGAAAAACATAATTATTTCACCGACTGAAAACGGTGTTTTTTTCGCAAAAGTAACAGCTACCATTTCCGTTCCATCGGTTGAACCATGATTTCTTAAAATTGTTCCAACCCCAATTCCTAAAGTTAATCCGCCAAAAACACAAGCTAAAAACGGATTGTGTAATTCTCTATGATGTAAAAGTTCGGGAATGTACGTTGTTGCAACCGCAAGCATTATTGTTGCCGTAAATGTATAGAAAACGAAGGCTTTGCCAAGTCTTTTTAATGCAATTAAAATAAAAGGAAAATTCAGTGCAATAATAATTAAACCTAAAGGTAATCCCGTTTTATATGCACACATCATTGAAATACCGATAATACCGCCATCAACAATTTTATTTGGGATTAAAAAACATTCAAGTGCAAAGGCTGCAATTGAGGCACCAACTGCCAAAAATATTATGTGTTGAACAGCTTCTTTTATAAATTCAAAGGTTATTTCTCTTTTAAAAATTTTCATGACCTCTATATAATAAAAATTTTTTTAATAAAATTCAAGATTTTTAATATGTTTTAATATAATCTTTATATTTGTTCTGAACTCAGTCAGTATATACTATATTAAGAAATATTTCTGATTGTAACTAATTGTAAACGTGAGTTTTTCAGTCGTACAGGCTAATTTGAAGGATTATTGAAATATTTTATTAAAAATAGCTTTCAAAATTGAAATTTTGATATTAGTATATACTTTATATATACATAGGATAAATAATTGATTTATTCCACACACACTAAACCTTTCACTTACACACGAGAGAGCATAAAAAGCTTTCGAGGGACTTGCAAAAGTCTCTTTTTTTTGCTTAAAAAAGCATTGAGAAATTTGAGAGAAAAGAGATAAAAAATTGTATTCTTCTAAAATATTTAGGATATAATTATTTCGAGAAGAAAATGTGAGGTTTGTGATGAAAAAAATATTCATAGAAGACATTAAAAATTACGAAAACCAGGAAGTTACGATTAAAGCATGGTTATATAACAAGCGTTCAAGCGGAAAGCTTCATTTTTTGCAACTTCGTGACGGAACTGCAGAAATTCAAGCGGTAGTATTCAAAGGTAATGTTTCTCCTGAAGTTTTTGAAATGGCGGATAAAATTACGCAAGAGTCCTCGGTTGAAGTCACCGGAACGGTAAAAAAGACAGATAGAGCAAAAATCGGTTTTGAAATAGATGCAACCGATGTTAAATTAATTTGCGGTTCAGAGGATTATCCGATTACTCCAAAAGAACATGGACCTCATTTTCTTATGGAACATCGTCATTTATGGCTTCGTTCGTTGAAGCAAAAGGCTATTTTAAGAATAAGACACAGAATTATCAAATCGGTTAGAGATTTCTTTGATAATCATGGTTTTACACTTGTTGATGCACCAATTTTTACGCCTAATGCTTGTGAAGGTTCGACAACATTGTTTGAAACCGATTATTTTGACCAAAAGGCATATCTTTCTCAGAGTGGGCAGCTTTATATGGAAGCAGCTTGTGCTGCTGTTGGAAAGGCTTATTGTTTTGGCCCGACATTCAGAGCTGAAAAATCAAAAACTCGTCGTCATTTGACTGAATTTTGGATGGTAGAACCTGAAGTTGCATTTATGGATATTTGGGAAGACATGGATTTAGCAGAAGAATTTGTTGAATATATTGTTCAACAAGTTGTAGAACATTGTCGACCGGAGCTTGAAACGCTTGAGAGAGATATTTCAAAACTTGAAAATATAAAAAGTCCATTCCCGAGAATTTCTTATGATGAAGCAATTGAAATTCTTCATAAAAAAGGTAATGATACACCATACGGAGAAGATTTTGGCGGTGATGAAGAAACCTTGATTTCTGAAGAATTTGATAAACCTGTTATGATTCACCATTATCCTATGAGTGTAAAGGCTTTTTATTTCAAACAAGCAGAGAATGACAAAGCAGCTTGTGTTGATATGATTGCACCTGAAGGTTATGGTGAAATTATTGGCGGTGGTCAACGTGAAGAAAGTATTGAAAAATTAATGGCTAAAATTAAAGAACAAAACTTAAATCCTGATACATTTGACTGGTATTTGGATTTGAGAAAATACGGTTCTGTTCCCCACGCAGGTTTTGGTTTGGGAATAGAAAGAACTGTTGCTTGGCTTTGCGGACTTTCTCATGTAAGAGAAACTATTCCGTTCCCAAGACTTATGGACAGATTAAAACCATAATAAAAAGTAAAAATTCAAGTTAAAAAAGATGTCGAAAATCGGCATCTTTTTTGTTTGAAACTAAAACCATTTTTATAATTATTTAGCAATTTTGTCTTTCAAGAACATCTTTAAGAGCCGGCATAGCAGGAATTGCTCCTTTTTTTTCAATACAAAGACTTGCAACAGAGTTGCCGAATTTTGCGTATTTTGATAATTTGTCCAGAGAAGTATTATCTATGTCGTTGTTTTCGTTTATGAATTGATACAAGAATCCTCCAAAGAAAGAATCTCCTGCACCTGTGGTATCAACAACTTTTGATGAAAATGTCGGAATAAAATTCCCTCCAAACTTACTAAATACGTATACACCTTTTTCCCCGAGCGTTACCAAGACGATTTTTATACCACAATCGAACAAATATTTTGCGGCTTTTGTTACGTTAGAGAAGCCGGTTAAAAGTTCTGTTTCTTCGTCTGAAATTTTTATAATATCAACAAAGGGAATAAGACTTTTCATTTGCTCTTTTGCAAGTTCTTCATTTTTCCATAAACTTGCTCTGTAATTTGGGTCATAAGAAATTATACAGCCATTTTTCTTAGCAAAATCGACGGCAAAAAGAGTTGCAGAACGTGCAGGTTCATCAGTTAAGGAAAGAGAACCTATATGAAAAACTTTTGTTTGTTTTATTAAATCCGTATTAATTTCTTCTTTTGTAATTTGGGTATCTGCACCAGGTTTTCTTGCGAAAGAAAAAAATCGTTCACCATTTTCAGCAAGACTTACAAATGCGAGAGTGGTAAAGAATTCATCACTAATAATTAAACCATTGGTGTTAACTTTTTCTTTTTCGAGAACAGATTTCAAAAATGTTCCATGCATATCATTACCGACTTTTCCTATGAAAGCTGTTTTTCCGCCGAGTTTTTGTACTGCAACAAGGACATTAGCAGGGGCACCACCGGCATTTTGAGCAAATAATCTTTGTCCGTCGTTATTAAAGCCTTGAAATGTAAAATCGATAAGAATTTCGCCTAATGCAACAATATCAAAAGTTTTTTTTGTTTCCATCTCGACTCCTCATAATTCTTTGCAACATAATAATATACAAATTTTATCATTTTTTTGTAAAAAATCCAACCAAAAGAAGATTAATATACTTTCTTAATACAAAATTTTTTATGTTTCCGTATTTTAAAAAATATAAGTTTGCATTACAAAGTCAAAAGAATTATAATTTCTTGAAGAGAGGTTCTGATAATGAATTATGAAACATTATTTGATATTTGGAAAAGAAGTGCGGAATTGTATCCTGAAAGAATTGCACTTTCTGATGTTTCAGGATTAACAAAAATTTCCTTTAAAGTTGCATTTAATGAAATTTGCTGTATTGCTGAATTTTTTAAAAGAAAAAATATTATAAAAGGTGATAAAGTTTGTATTTTTGCAGAAAACTCTCCTCATTGGCTTTTACTTGAACAAGCTTCTATTTGTCTTGGAGCAATTAGTGTTGCTAAAAGTTCCCAAAAAAGTCTTGATGAGTTAGATTACGTATACAATGACAGCGAATCCAATGTTTTTATTTGTGATAAACCTGACGTAATTAATTTTTTCGTAGAAAAATATCCTGATTTTTTGACTCGAAATAAAGTGATTATATATACCGGTACAGATGAACAATACAGAAAAAATGATAAGATTTTTTATTTTGAAGATATTCTAAAAGATTTTTGCCCTGATAAAATTTATTTTAACGATTTTAATAACAAACCTGATGATTTATGCTATATTCACTATACTTCAGGAACATCCTCTTCTCCCAAAGGTGCTATGCTTACGAATTACGGAATGGCTTATTCTGTAGATGAAATGCATAATTTTTTAAAAGATTTTAATCCTAAAACATTCGTAGCATCTTTTCCGTTAGCAAGTGCGGGTGGAAAAACTTTAAATCTGTATGCGGTTTCTAAAGGTTGTACTATTTATTACACACCTTATTCAAATTATTTTGAGGCGATTGAAAAAATTCAACCTGATTTACTTCATTGTGCTCCTAAAATTATGATTACAATGTACGGTAAATTTATGGAATATATTCATTCTCGTGGTGAACAATTCGAGAAGTTTTTTAATTTTAATTATGAAATTGCATTAAAATTAATAAAAATACAAAGATTTTTTTATTCTAAACGGCAAACAAATATAACTCCCAACGGAATTAACGGATTTTGCGAAAAAATATTGAATTCAATCAGAAAAATTCAACATTATTTAGTATTTAAACAAATAAAAAATTCAATATTAAAAGATGATACTCTAATTTGTGTCGGTTCTGCAAGCCTTGCAAAACAAGCAGAAGATTTTTTTAATGTGATAGGAGTAGATATTGCCCAACACTATGGAATGACGGAAACGACAGGGCTTACCACTCAGGCAACCGTTCAGGATCAAAAAGAAAGACCTTATACTTGCGGTGTTTTCTTTAGCAAAACTCAATTTAAAATTGTTAATCCAGAAACAAAAGAACCTGTTCAACCAAACGAAGCAGGGTTGTTGATGTTAAAAGGTCCGAATATTCTGAAAGGATATTTTAATAAGCCGGAAGCAACCAAAAAGGCTTTAACTTCTGATGATTGGTTTATTACAGGTGATTTAGCCTATTACACAAAGGATAATTATATCGGAATTCTATCAAGATATGATGATGTAATAGTTATGATGAACGGATATAACGTTTATGCCCCTTTATTGCAAGATCAGGTAGGCAGTTCAAAATATGTTCAGCAAAATGTAGTCGCAGGTCAAGGAAAACCATATTTGTGCGGACTTGTAGTTCCCAATAGGGAAGAATATTTAAACTGGTGCAAAGAAAGTAACCGTTTTATTTATGAAAATCTTAATGAGGATAAGCAGTTTAAAGAATTTTTGCTTAATGAATTGAATTGTTTAATCAGCAAAAAAAAGTGTCATCAATATTTTGAAAAATTAAAGTATTTGTATTTTTTGGATAAAGAATTTTCTATTGAAGACGGAACATTGACGGATACTTTCAAAATCAAATATAGAAAAATTTGTGATATGTATAAAAACGAAATAGATAATTTATATAAATAAAAATTTTAATATTACAATTAGATTTGGATTTGTTTTAATCAATAAAATGACCGGAAGAAATAGCATATTCGCAGTTTTTATGTTTGCTTCCTTCTCTTTATTTGTTGAAAGTGAATTAAATAGAGGCACAAAATTTATTATTAAATTATAACAGTTTTGTTTTTTGATTAAAAATCATACAATTAACAGGCTTGTTACAATGTAATTTGGATATTAAACATAAATCCCCAGCCGATTCGTCCTACGGTTCTTATGATATTTTCCGCAAAGCATATAATTCTTTCGCTGATTAGTTTTCTTAATCCTATTCCAATTTGTGCCCAGGCATTCAATGTTAATTTCTCAAGCTGTTCCGAGTTTGCTTTAGCTTTGATATCACTCATTATCGGAATTACGCAACCTGCAAAAATATACGGTTCAAATCCTGATTCATTTCTATATGTATTTCTCACTGAAGGCATTATTGTTAAACCGTTTACTAATGATTGATTCATATCGACGGCTTGAAAATTTACAAGATTTGTCGGATTTAAAAATGTATATGCTGTTGTAAAATTCGGCTGAATAATAATTTTTTTGTATTTTAAATTATAGGCAAGTTTTAGTGCCGTCCCGGCTGTTATAATGGCGTAATCGTCTTTATTTCCAATGTAGTTTGAAATAACTCCGAGTCCGCCTCCATTGATAGTCCAGCCAAAATAAAAATTATCATTATAACCGCTTAATAAAATTCCGCCATAGCCTCCGTTTTGATACATATTAGATTCTTCATACTGTTGTGAAGAGCAAATATATGCACCGTAAATTGCTGGCAAAATATTCCAATTATATGATGTTTTGAACATTGGAAAATCAAATCCCAACATTGTTCCGTAAGATTGGTTTCCTATTGAAGAATATGATCCTGTCAAATTAAATGATTCTAAATTGACATAAGGTCTTACCCAAAATGCAGAACCATCTTTATATTTCTGGTCAATATATATTCCGTTTCTACCGGCATAAACGTATGAGTTATTTATTCTTTTAGAAAGTTTATCTTCTCTTATTCTTGAATAAATTTCATCTGTTCTGTTAAGAGAAAGGTCATAACTTAAAAGTTGATTCATAAATGCACTTGCCGTAGCTGACTGATATCTTTGAATATTAGGATTGTATTCATTTATCTCTACAAGTGTAAGTTTTGGTGTTAATTTCCATACATATTTTTTTATTGCACCGTATATTTTTTTATTTTTTAATTCTTCTGATAATGTCAAATTTGTTCCATATTTTTCGTGGTCAAAAATATCGAAAGTTGTTGTAGATTTAGCAGGGTTGCTTATTACATTAATATCTCTGATTGTGAGGTTATTTAAGCTGCTTTTGCTGCTGTTTATCACAAAATAGTCGCTTATCGAATTTGCGGGGTCGCATCAATAGAAAGACTGTTATTATCTCCTATTAAATTCAAATTGAGTTTGTTTTGAGAAATAATATTATTCATAAAATTAAAATGGGTATTTTCTGCATTTATTACGGCATTTTGCATTCCTGAAACTGCATTGTAAAATTCAATACTAATATTGCTTAAATTCACATTACTTCTAAGATTTTCGTTAGCAGAACCAAGATAAATTTTGTCATTGACAGAAGATGTTCCTTTTATATTGACAAGAGTGTTTTCAACACCTGAAATATTATCTTCAAAAACAACTTTTGCACCATTTGAAGTGTTTATATTCATTTCTCTTATTCCGATGGGCTTTTTATTATAAATGTTAAGGTGAATTGCGTTTGAACCGTTTTTATCAGTATTTCCACAAAATAGAATTGTTTTTTCCGGATTATCTGCTGTTATATTAATTGTTCCTTGAGAGAATATTCCGCCTCCAAGATTGTCTGCTTTGTTTTCTAAAAATTGTATTTCTCCGGAAATGTTTGTAACAGAATTTGTAGTAGCTGTAATGGCACCGCCATTTGTTTTTGAAATATTATTTTGAAATAAATTTTTACCTTTTAAATCAATCGTACTTATATAATTTATTAATGCTCCGCCACCATGTGAGGATTGAGAAACGTTGTTTGTAAACTTGCTGTCAGAAATGCTTGCTGTACCTTGCATTACTGCGATAGCTCCGCCATAAGTATAAGCAGAATTATTATCAAATATACAATTTTGAACAACAATATCTTTTGTGCTTGCAATAGCTCCGCCTAAGTATTCAACGGAACTATTATTTATAAATGAGGTATTTTTAATTACAGAAGAGCCTGTATCTGCAATAGCTCCACCATCTTGTCTTGATGTATTATTTTCAAATTTGGCAGAATCAATATTCAAAGTACCTCTGTTTGAAATTGCTCCGCCGGAACCCATTGATACAGAATTATTTGTGAAAGTTGTATGGTTTTTTATTGTTAAATTTCCGTTGTTAAAAATTGCACCGCCTGTCGAGCCGGTACTAATAGAATTTCCATCGAAAGAAGTCTTGTCTAAAACAACTGTTGTGCCTTCTTTTATATAAATTGCTACTCCGCCTGCCGAAGATTTATTGTTATTTATTTGAGTGTTGGAAATATTAAAACTACCCTTGTTTATATAAATTGCACCACCATAGGATGCACTGTTTCCGGAAAATTCGCTATTGGTAACATTTACTTCTGAGCCGTCAGAGTATATTCCTGCTCCGTTTTGTGCATAATTATTTAAAAATTTGGAATTAGATACAAAAAGTTCTCCATCAGAATTTTTTACAAGTTCCCTGCCAAATCTTGTATGTCCATTCAGTATTGATTTTTCAATTGTTAAAGTTTTGTTCCTGCTGATTATTCCGCTGTATGGAAGAATTTCTATGATGTTTAACTTTGAGAATTTTATATTCTTGTCTGTCCCTAAAAAATTGAAAGCAAAACCGTTTAGGTCAAAGTCTTTTATCGTTCCTGAATTATCACCTATGAATTCCAAATTTAATGCTTTTGTAAAAGCAGAATCCAGTTGAATATTTCCATTAATATATATTGTATGTTTTTCATCAGGCATAGTTGCTGCATCTGACAATGCTGAATTCAAATCTGAAATATTATTGACATTATAAGTTTGTGAAAAGACCGGTAACATTGAAAACATCAAGGTTATGGTAAATAAAATATATTTGATTTTCATAATTTTGTTCCTAAATAAATCTGTAAACAACATAGAAAATCAGAGTAAAAAATAATATTATCCGATTGGTTATTTTTTAGTGGATATTTTGTTTCTTTTTAAATTCAAAAGGATTTTTACGTTACCAACCATAAAAATCAGCAAAATTTTCAGGCAATCAATAAATGTTTACCAAAGTAAAAAATCATATAAATTATAAACAAAGTTATAAAAATTTAAGGTTGAACTATTTCAGCATTGGATTTTCTTTTGAAAATTGTTAACAGAATAAAGCCTAAGAAAGCAAATCCGACTCCTGTTAATGGAGCAAATTCATATCCTAAACCATGTTCAATAGGAAATCCTCCTGCAATTGCTCCTATTGCATTTCCCAATGTAAAAGCTAATGGTGCAAGAGATGAGCCTAATACTTCTCCGCCTTTTGATACTTATACTATTAAAATTTGTTGTGGTGCAGAAAGTGCAAATAGGCAAAATGAACATACAAAAACCAATAAAACCGCCATTAGCTGATTTTGAGCAAATAAAAACAGCAACAGTAAAGCAATTGCTGCTGTTAATTGTGTATATTGTGAAACTTTTGCGGGAGTGTATTTGTCCGATAATTTTCCTGCAAAATAATTTCCAAAGTACATTCCTAAACCGGACACAAGCATCATTATTGATATGCTTTGGGGGGCAAATCCCGAAACATTTACTAATAAAGGGTTGATATAACTTAATTCACAAAATAACCCGCTGTTTCCCATAGTTATTGCTATAAATAATAGCCATGGCGTTAAGGATTTTAGAAATTTGAATTGTCCTTTGAAATTGGTATAAGGCATTGGTTCACAAAAAGGCAGCCATTTTATAATTGCGGTCAAGATTATCAATCCTAAAATTCCGACAAATAAATATATAATTCGCCAAGAAAAAATTTGACACAAATAAGTAGCAAGTGGTATTCCAGCCAAATTCGCAATCGTCATTTCTGCAACCATAAAAGCAGTATCTCGACCTTCGTGACCTTTTTCTGCCATTTGTTTAATAGCAACGACACCTATTCCAAAAAACGAACCATGCGGAATACCGGTAATAAATCTTGCAACATTCATCATCTCATAATTCAAGGCAAATGCGGTTAAAATGTTCCCCAGTGTGTAAACGATAATCAATCCTGCTAAAAGTTTTTTAAGAGGTTGATTTTTGGATAAAAATGCCATTGAAACTGCACCAAAAATTACCCCTATTGCATAAATAGAAATGAAATGCCCTGCTGTTGGAAACATTCATGCTACTTGCTATGTCCGGTAGAATTCCCATCATAACAAACTCAGACATTCCAAGTCCGAATGTCCCTAATGCGAGGGGTATTAATTTTTTGTTTGGACTACCGAAAAAATATCAGAATTATGGAATAAATCTTGGCACTTTTGAAAATGCGTTGAATTCAGACATAATTGTTCCGCTTGTTAAACATAAAGTATTCGTAAATTACGATTTTTCTAAAATGAAGAATAAAATGGTTGACTACATAGGATTGTTACAGTGAATCAGGTTATAAAATTACGGATGATGGTTTATAAAAACGTAAACATAGTAGGGTATAAAAATTAATACAGACAAAACAAAAAGTAATAAGGCACATATTTTATATTTGCTTAAACGAATGCTTCCATCAGAGCTGCTATTTGAAGAATTATTTTGTTCTTGGTCGTTGTTTTCCACGTTTGCTCCTGAATTTTAGCTTATAAAGCGAAGTTATCCTATTATATCTTCTAAGGTGGTTGTTTTGTCTATTAGCCACTTGGGCTATTTGTTCTAAAAATGCAAAAAATTATGCTTGTTCAATTTGTGAAATATTTTAAAAAAATATTTTTTTTGTAAATATTACAGCTCTAAATGTTTTACATGCAGTGTATGGTATGGTAATGATAGGAGGAATTGACATGAGTTATTCTGATAAGAGTTTTAATCCAAATTTTGTTCCGGAAAGAAGTACGGCATCATTAAGAAAATCAAAAAAAGTAGATGTCGAAACTAATGTTTCTGTAACCGGTGATAAATAAAAAACGAATCCTGGTATTGAGGGATTCAAAGAGGATATCAGTTCTTCAAATGTCAATTTACTTGATAAAACTACTTCTTCTGATTTTTCGTTTGACAAGTTTTTTGATTCTGATATTGATGAACAAGATTTATACAAAATGGCAGAAGGAAAAGAAAAATCGTTAGATGGTAATGTGGCAACTGATGATAAAGAAACAACAGCTGATACGAAAAATATCGAAAAAGATACAAAAGTTTTGAAACCGGAAGTCAATACTCAACCTGCAAAAGAAGAAGAGGTGCAAGCTGAAAAGTTTGAATTAGACGGAGAAAGTCTGACGGTAGAGATGGGTAAAAACCATACATATTTAGTCCGATCAGATGATGGTAATGTTTTCTTCTCTGTATCCGAAAGACTTGTAAAACAAAGCGGAATGTCAGTAGTTGATTATATCAAATCTCATCACCATATTGAACAAAAAAAAGAATTCGAACCGCACAAAAGAGCCTTGAATTTTAATAAAAATTAATTAAATGCCTTTGAAAAATAAAATGTTAAAAGTCAGTAGTTGTTTATTATCTGCTGACTTTTTTGTTGAATTTTTGCATAAGATAATTTTAATGACTTTTTTTATTGCAAATATGATTAAAATGAATTTTTATACTTTGTTGTACCAAATGTTAAGAAACGTTAAAACAAGTATATATTCAGAAAGCCAGTATTGGCAGACCTTTTAGAAAGAAGTAAAAATCCGGAAACCATGTCATGGCAAGGAAAAAGGCAATATTTTGGAAGTAAATTTGTTTATATAGGAGAGAGAACTTTTAGAGAAAAATTAGAGGAGAGAATAATGGTAGCAATCGGAAATTTATACGCAAATAAAATTCAAACGTTGCAAGTTGCACAAATGGTAAAATCAGGACAAATTGATGAATCGCAACTTTCATTATTTTCAGAAACAACAGGAATTTCTCAAGGAATGCTCGATGGTTCTTGCACAGACGGAGCAGATGACGGTAAAATTTCGTTTGGAGAAGGTGCAAAGAGCTTTTTAAAAGGAGCTGTAAAATCACTTGTTCCTACATCTTTTGGTGATTTTCTCAAGAAAGCAGCAATTGGAGTTGGTTGTGCTGCTTTAGTAGCAGTAACAGGTGGAGCTGCTACACCATTTCTAATTGCAGGCGGTGCTATTGCAGGTGGTATTCAAGCTGGTAAAGGCATTTATAACGCATCACAAGCAAGAACTGATGCTGAAGCAAAAGCAGCTATGGAAGATGTTGGTGGCGGTACAGCAACAGTTGCGATGTCAGTAGTAGCAGGAAAAGCATATACAAAATCAACAGGTAACGCTCTTATCGGAAAAGGAAGTTTATCAACTTACAAAAATGCAGCAGCTCAATCAGTAACAAATACAAAAGCTAATTTCGGTAAACTTACAACATCTGCAAAAAATGCCGCAACTAAAGTTAAAACGGATGTTAAAGCTTCATTTGAAAATTTCAAAACAAAAGCCGCAGAAGCAAAAACTACAGCAACAAAAGCTGCAGAAACTACAACTTCTCCGTTCATTGAACAACCTGATGGTCAATTAGCATTCAACTTGGATGATGTATCAACTCCTCAATACATTGAACAACCTGATGGACAATTTGCATTCAACATGGACGATGCAGTTTCAGTATCTGATGATAGCATAATCGGTTCAGCTGACAGCAAGGCAGATTTCAACTGGAACAATACAACTTCAACAACCACTACAGCAAGTAAACTTAAAGGATTTGGCAACAGACTTGTACACGCAGCAAAATCAAGAATTGAATATAAATAATGGTTGCAAAAACAAATTCTTAGATAAGCTAAAGTAAGATTTAAAAGTACGAGCGAACAGCTCGTATTTTTTTGTGTATTTGACGGAAAGATAATTTTATAAGAACATATTTTTATACAGATTAAAAATGGGCGAGAGCAAATATGATAACAGTAAGTGATTTAAGTATAAGATTTGGAACGGAGCCGTTATTTGAGCATGTTAATTTGAAATTTTCATCGGGAAATTGTTACGGATTAATTGGGGCGAACGGATCAGGAAAAAGTACGTTGTTAAAGGTTTTGTCAGGTGAACTTGAGCCTACATCGGGAGAAGTTCATATTCAAAAAAATCAGAGAATAGCTGTTTTGAGACAAAACCATTTTGAATTTGATGAGTTTACTGTTATAGATACGGTTATAATGGGGCATAAAAAGTTGTATGGAATTATGCAAGAAAAAGACGCACTTTATATGAAGCCTGATTTTAATGATGCAGACGGAATGAGGGTTGCGGAGTTAGAGGCTGAATTTGCGGAGCTTGACGGCTGGCAGGCGGAATCTTCTGCGGCTTCATTATTGAGCGAACTCGGAATTGATAATTCTTTGCATTATGAAAAAATGTCAGAGCTTTCAGGCAGTGAAAAAGTCAGAGTATTGCTTGCACAGGCATTGTTTGGAAATCCTGATATTTTGCTACTTGATGAACCTACGAACCACCTTGATATAAAGACTATAAATTGGCTTGAAGAATTTTTGATTAATTTTTCAAATACGGTTATTGTAGTATCTCACGATAGAAAATTTTTGGACAAAGTTTGTACGCACATTGCGGATATTGATTATAAAAATATCAGAATTTATGCGGGTAATTACAGCTTTTGGCAGCAGGCAACCCAGCTTATAAAGAAGCAGAGAGAAGAACAGAATAAGAAAATCGAAGAAAAAATGGAAGAGCTCAAAACTTTTATTGCGAGATTTTCTGCGAATGCTTCAAAGGCAAGTCAGGCGACTTCAAGAAAAAATATGTTGAACAAACTTTCTCTTGAGGAAATTGTGCCGTCAAGCAGACAGTATCCGAGAATCAGATTTAATTATGTCAAAATCCCCGGCAGAGATGTTTTGACAGTTAAAGATTTGAAAAAAACTCATGAAGGTGAAACTTTAATAAGAACGTTATCTTTTGATGTTGTTCAAGGGGAAAAAGTTGCATTTTTAGCAAAAGACCCGATGATTTTGACGACATTATTTAATATGCTTGAGGGGCTTGACGAGCCTGATTCCGGTGAAATCAGATGGGGTGTTACGGCAACGCATGATTATTTTCCCAAAGATAATACAAAATATTTTGATACGGATATAAACTTGATAGAGTGGCTTGGTCAATATTCTCAAGATCAGCATATAAATTACTTAAGAGGATATTTGGGCAGAATGTTGTTTTCAGGAGAAGATGCAGAAAAATCTGCAAGAGTTTTGTCAGGCGGCGAAAAAGTTCGATGCATGCTTGCAAAAATGATGGTTGAAGAAAGAAATGTTCTTATAATGGACGAGCCGACGAACCATTTGGATTTGGAGTCGATTACGGCTTTGAACAATGCTTTGATTGATTTTTCGGGAACAGTATTTTTCACTTCGCAAGATTATCAATTTATAAATACCGTTGCGGACAGAATTATAGAAATTTCTCCAAACGGATATGTTAATTACAAAATGAAATATGAAGAATATTTAGAAGATGAAAATGTCCAAAAAAGAAGAAAGATGCTTTATGAACCCATGAATTTAGGCAAATCCGATAAATCAAAACAAAACTTAAAATCTTCAAAAACCTCGAAAAAATAGGTAATAGCAAGGGTTGTTAAAATTTGTTTATAAATTTAAAAAAATAAGTGTGTAATATACATTTGTTTGTTATACAATTATGGCATGGAGAAGTATAACGTTATACATTTTAATAGCTTAAATTCCACTAATACATACTCTCTTGAGCATTTTAGCGAACTAAAAGACAGAGATGTTGTGGTTACAGACGTTCAAACGAGCGGCAGAGGACGTTTTGATAGAATTTGGCAAGGCACTTCTTCAGAAAATTTATACATGACTTTTGTAATAAAGCCCGAAACAGTTGATAACTATCCGTTTATGAATTTAACACAATATCTTTCGGTTGTGATAAACAGGATTTTGAATAAAAAATATGCAATTATGTCGAATATAAAATGGCCTAATGACATTTTATTTAACGGTAAAAAGATTTCAGGCATACTTGCGGAAACAAAGATTGAAAACAATATGTTAAAAGGTATTGTTTTAGGTGTGGGGATTAATTTGAACACTTCACCTTCGGAAATTATACCAAATGCAATATCTTTAAAGGAAATTTCAGGTAAAAATATAGATAAAGATGAATTTATGACCGATCTTTTGTCTGAATTTTATAATAATTATGATGAATTTGTTGAAAACGGATTTAATTATATATATGACGAATATTCAAAAATGTGCTGTTTTAATGAAGAATTAAAGATAGGAAATTCTTATAAAGAGGGCGAATTTTCGGTATATAAATTCAGAAAATTAAACGAGGACGGAACATTAACGGTTTCGGAAATCGGTAAAGAAGATAACAAAGATATTAAGATAGTAAGCGGAGATATATTATGTTAGAAGAAGGCTTGATTTTAATGTGTGTCGGAATGGGAACGGTATTTTCGTTCTTGGTGATACTTTGGTTTGCAGTATTCTGCATGAGCAAAGTTGTAGTGTTCTTGAATAAAATATTCCCTGAACAAACGGCAGTTGCGGCAGCACCTGTTAAGTCGGCAAACAATGATGTTGAAACAGCAATAGCGATTGCTGCGGCAAAGTTAAGAAGATAAATTTTATTGGTATAAGAGGAAAAGATAATGGCAAAAAAACAAATTAAAGTTATGGATACGTCATTCCGTGACGGATTTCAATCAATATACGGGGCAAAAGTTCTCGTAGATGATTTTATTCCTGCACTTCAAGCAGCTGCAGATGCCGGTATCAGACATTTTGAAACAGCAGGCGGTGCAAGATTTCAAGCTCCGATATTTTTCTGTAATGAAAATGCATTTGAAACAATGGACAAAATCAGAGCAGCGGTTGGACCTGATGTAACGTTGCAATCACTCGCAAGAGGGGTAAACGTTGTAGGTTTGAATTCACAACCGAGAGATGTTATTGATTTACACGCAAAAATGTTTGCAAAACACGGTGTTAATGTTGTCAGAAACTTTGATGCTTTGAACGATGTAAACAACCTTATTGATTCGGCAAACAGCATTAAAAAACACGGCATGAAACACGAAGTTACAATCACAATGATGGAACTTCCTTACGGTTGTGAAGGTGCTCATGATGTAGCATTTTACGAAAGAGTTTTGAGAAACATTTTGGATTCGGGACTTCCCTTTGATTCATTGGCATTCAAAGATGCATCAGGAACTTCAAATCCGAGAAAAGTTTATGAAACTGTTAAAATGGCTCGTGAAATTTTAGGACAAGATGCACATATCCGTTTCCATTCGCACGAAACAGCAGGAACAGGCTTAGCAGCATATTTGGCAGCTCTCGACGGCGGTGCTGACGGTATTGACCTTGCAATGAAACCGGTATCAGGCGGAACAGGTCAACCCGATATTATTTCAATGTGGCACGCTTTGAAGGGTACTGACTATGATTTAGGTTTGGATATTAAGAAAGTTATGGAAACTGAAGAAATCTTCAAAGATTGTATGAAGGACTATCCGATTTCACCGATTTCATTGGCAGTAAACCCGATATTAATTCAAGCTCCGTTACCGGGCGGTGCAACAGCAACTACGGTAAACCAATTAAAAGATATGGGTATGCTTGATAAATTCCCGAAATTGATTGCAAATATGAAAGAAGTTGTTGAAAGAGGCGGTTATGCAACATCTGTAACACCTGTTTCACAATTCTATGCACAACAATCATTCTTGAACGCAATCAGCGAACATCCTTGGGATAACGCAAACCCCGGTTATGCAAAAATGCTCTTGGGCTACTTCGGAAAAACTCCTTGTGAACCCGATCCTGAGCTTGTAAAATGGGCAGAAGAAAAATTAAATATGCAGCCGACAACAGAAAAAGTTGTTGATTTAAACGAAAAAGATCCTCAAAAAGGACTTAAAGCAGCAGAAGAAAGATTGAAAGCAGCAGGATTGCCTGTTACTGATGAAAACTTGTTCATCGCAGCAGCTTGTAAAGACGGAGAAGTTGATAAAGGTATTGATTTCTTGTTGGGTAAAGGTGTTGTGTCTGTTGATAAATCGGCAGGTAAAGCAAAAGCAGCTGCAACATCAAGTTCAGATGCTTGTACGGTAACGGTAAACGGTAAAAAATTCGGCATTAAATTCAACGGTGATAAGGCTGTTGTAAACGGAAAAGAATACACTGTTGATATTAAAGACGGTATTGAAGAAACTTCATCAGCAGCAGCAAGCGGAGAAGGTCAAGAAATTAAAGCTCCGATGCCCGGTGCAGTATTAAGAGTTTTGAAATCAGTCGGCGACGAAGTTGCAGAAAACGAAGAAATCATTGTTATTGAAGCAATGAAGATGGAAACTCCGATTAAATCACCTGTTGCAGGAACGATAACATCACTTTCAGTTGCACAAGGCGATAAAGTTCAAACCGGACAAGTAATGGCAACTGTCGGTTAGGAGGTCGAAAATGCAATTATTAGAAGGTTTAACAGCATTATGGAACTCAACAGGGATTTATAATTTCATTCAAACTGCACAAGCTGAAGTGTCAGGTACGGGTATCGAACAATTCTTGGCACAGTTTGGGCAACCATTAATGATAATTATTTGTTGCTTTTTACTTTGGCTTGGTATTAAGAAACAATTTGAACCGTTGTTACTTGTTCCGATAGCATTTGGCGGTATTTTGTCTAATATTCCGATGCCATTAGGGGAAGAAATAGCCGGTCCGAACGGATTTTTAGGAATTATATTTGCCGCAGGTATTGATAAGGGCTTGTTTCCTTTAATAATATTCATGGGAGTTGGAGCAATGACAGATTTTGGTCCTTTGATTGCAAATCCTAAAACATTATTATTGGGTGGAGCAGCTCAGTTTGGTATTTTCGGTGCATTACTGTTAGCAATAATGTTGGGTTTTGATATTCAAGCAGCAGGATCTATTGGTATAATTGGTGGAGCTGATGGTCCGACATCAATTTACGTTACTTCAAAATTAAAACAAGAGTTATTAGGGTCAATAGCGGTTGCCGCATATTCATACATGGCACTTGTTCCTGTAATTCAACCGCCTATTATGAAATTATTTACGACAAAAGAAGAGAGAAAAATTCAAATGACACAATTGAGGGAAGTTTCAAAACGTGAGAAAATCGTATTCCCAATAGTTGTTCTTGTTCTTTGTTTAATATTTCTACCCTCGGCATGTCCACTTGTTGGAGCATTAACTTTTGGTAATTTATGTAAGGAATGCGGTGTAACGGACAGATTGTCAGATACAATGCAAAACGCATTAATCAACATCGTAACAATATTCTTAGGTTTGACAGTAGGTTCAAAATTACAAGCAGACCACTTCCTTACAGTAGAAACATTAAAAATATTGTTTTTAGGCATTTTGGCATTTTCATTGGCAACAGCAGCGGGACTTATTATGGCAAAAATAATGAATTTATTTTTAAAGGAGAAGATAAATCCTTTAATAGGAGCAGCAGGAGTTTCGGCAGTTCCTATGGCAGCACGTGTTGCGAATAAAGTCGGAATGGAAGAAAATCCGCAAAACTTCCTGCTTATGCATGCAATGGGACCTAATGTAGCAGGAGTCATAGGTTCGGCGGTAGCTGCAGGTGTTTTGTTAGCATTAATTCCACACTAAACGTATAAAAATATTTTATAGGACAAAAATATATAATAAAAGGAGAAAAAAATGGAAACATACGGAATTGAAAAATTCGGAATAATCGGTCCGAAATCGGTATATCGTAATTTAACTCCGGCACAATTGACGGAAGCAGCACTTCGTTTAGGAGAAGGTAAATTATCAAATACAGGAGCTTTAGTTGTTACAACAGGTAAATATACCGGTCGTTCGCCAAAGGATAAATTTATTGTTGATACAGACGGAGTTCACAATGAAATTGCTTGGGGAAAAGTAAACAGACCTATTTCAAGAGAAAAATTTAATTCAATAAAAGGAAAAATTGCAGCATATTTGCAAAACAGAGAAGTATTTATTTTTGACGGATATGCAGGAGCGGATAAAAAATATACACAAAAATTCCGTGTAATTAATGAAATGGCAAGCCAAAACTTATTTATTCATCAATTGTTAATCAGACCGACAGCAGAAGAATTAGCAACATACGGCGAACCTGATTATACAATTCTTTGTGCACCTGGATTTAAGTGTGATCCTGAAGTTGACGGTGTAAATTCCGAAGCATGCATCGCAATCGACTACGAAGCTCACACAATTATTATTTGCGGTTCACAATACTCAGGCGAAATCAAGAAGTCTGTATTTGCAACAATGAACTACATTATGACAAAGAAAAATGTTCTTCCTATGCACTGCAGTGCAAATATGGATCCTGCAACAGGTGAAACAGCTGTATTCTTTGGATTGTCAGGAACTGGTAAAACAACATTATCGGCAGACCCTGCACGTAAGTTAATCGGCGACGATGAACACGGATGGTCACCTGATGGTATATTCAACTTCGAAGGCGGTTGCTATGCAAAATGTATCAACCTTTCAGCTGAACATGAACCTGATATTTATAATGCAATCAAATTTGGTTCATTGGTAGAAAACGTTGTTATGGACGATGAAACTCGTGAATTTGACTTCAATGACGGATCATTAACAGAAAATACAAGAGTTGGTTACCCGATTGATTATATCAACAATGCACAAATTCCTTCAAAGGGCGGAATTCCAAAAGTTGTAGTATTCTTGACCGCTGACGCATTTGGTGTATTGCCTCCTATCTCAAGATTGGATAAAAATGCAGCTATGTACCACTTTGTAACAGGATTTACTTCAAAATTGGCAGGTACTGAAAGAGGTGTTACAGAGCCTCAACCTACATTCTCAACATTGTTTGGTGAACCATTTATGCCTATGGATGCATCAGTTTATGCAAAAATGTTAGGTGATAAACTTGATCAATACGGTACAAAAGTTTACCTTGTAAATACAGGTTGGGCAGGCGGAAGTGCCGCATCAGGTGCAAAACGTATGAAACTTTCATACACAAGAGCTATGGTAACAGCAGCTTTGAATGGTTCATTTGATTCAATAGAATTCAAACACCACGATGTATTCAATGTTGATTACCCGACATCATGCCCGAATGTACCAGACGAAATGTTGGATGCAAGAGGAATGTGGGCAGATAAGGCAGCATACGATGCAGCAGCAAATAAACTTGCACAAATGTTTGCAGACAATTTTGTGGCAAAATATCCTAATATGCCTTCTGAAATTGTTAATGCAGGACCAAAAGTAAAAGCATAACAATTGTAAATTTTTTGCTACATTTGTAAAACAGCTTGTCAATCAGACAAGCTGTTTTTACTTTATATATATGAAAGATATATAAAGTAGTTATATTTTGACGAGTAAATTGTTACAATTCTTAATAGTTGTTTATGCATGATTAAAGAAGTTTTTCGAGTTAGCCGATAGACAGATTATATCCTTGTGAAAGGTTTTTAAGAAAAGATTACAGTAAAAGAATAAAGGAGAATTTCAGATGGTAAACGGAATCAACGGAGCAACGACTGCAACGACGGCAACGACGTTAAATACGAAGTTACAAAAGATTGCCGATGACGCAAAAATTACGAAAGAAGAGGCAGCAAATTTAACGCAGGCGGAATTTCAAGAAATTAAAGACGCAAACCCTGAAATTGAAATTGAAGACGGAGTAGATGATATAGTAGCTGAGAATGCTGCTAATGATACGGAGAATACGGCTAACGCAGATGCTGCCGCAACTGAAAAAGTTGATGTTCCCATGCCGGCAGAAAATATAGATGCAGCTGCAACGGAGCAGTTGAAAGCTGAAATCGAAAAAGCAAAAGGAGAATATGAAACTGCAAAAGCAGAAGCTCAGGCGAGAAAAGAAGAAATAGATGCAGCAGAAGATGCTTATGAAGCACTTCAGGCAGATATGGCAAAAGCAGCAGCTAATGTAGAAGATGCAGCTGCAAATGCACAAGAATCGGTATCTCAACAAACAAATAGAATAAGACAACAAGCTCAAGATGAGGGCTGGGATCAAGCTCGTATAAATGCAGAACTTGGTAAAATTTCAATTCCTTCGATAAGCGGAGAGCAAAGAACGCTTGAATCGGTTGGTATTGATGTATCAAATATGGCTGATACCATTAAGAATTTGAGTGATTTATATGCTGCACAAGCAAATACGGTAGATGAAATTGCACAATTGTACGGAGGATTTCTCCAAGTGGATTTGAGCACTGTTTCAGTAACAACAGATGGAATGATTGTTGTTAATGAACTCGGAACAGGCGGGCCGGAAGTTTCCGGAGCTGACGGTATCAGTGCTAAAGATATGCAAAAGTTTGCAAATATGTCAAATGCTGAATTAACAGAATTTCTGGCGAGCGATGAAGGTGCAAACATAATGACGGCTATGCAAGGACTTGCAAACGATGGAGTTAATTTATCTGCTGAAAATTGTGCTGCAATTATTAAAACTATGATATCAGAACAAAATAAAGGTTCTGATCAAGAAAATATTGATAAATTTGGTACGAAATTTGCAGGCAATATTCAAGTTAATGCAATTAATGGTGTAGATTCTTCACAATTGTCAGAGGCTGTAAAGAAAGTAGAAGCTCCAAAAAAGGAAGAAGAATCATGTTGTTGTCCTCCTCCTCCAAAAGATCCCTATGTTATAAAAGTTGGAGATGTTGAATATGTAATGATTCAAGACAACAAAGACGGGAAATGGGATACTAATGACATTCTTGGTATAAATGATAACAAAAACAATCTTTTCGAAGCATTGAAAGGTCTTGAAAGCGATAAAGACGTGTCGAAATTGTCACCTGAAGAACTTAAAGCTGCGGGAATCAGATTGGTTGCAAAGAATGATGATGGTACTCTTGCAATAAACGACTCTTCTAAAGACCTTAAATTAAAAGAAGGTGATTATATCGACATGACAAGTTTGACAAATGTTGAGAATAAAGGAGATACCGGTACTTTTGGTACATTCAAAGTTCATGTTGACGGTCAAGATTATGTAGGTCAAGAAACATTTGAAGAAATGTCAACACTTCAAAAACTCTTTGGAGCTGTTAAGAACTTCTTTGATGGCTTAGGAAATGTTGCAAAAGATATTATCAGCACATTGATGATGAACCAAGAAGATAAACAATATTATTCAGAAGAAGTCAAAGAAAAATATGCGGAAAATAAAGCTCAAGCAGAAGAATTGGTCAACGATACAACTGCTCTTGGTGAAGCAATAATCGATGAAACTGAAGATAATATTGATGATACTTCAAGAGAATACGAAGAACCGGATACAAAAGAAGAAGTCGATGAAAATACTGACGATAACGATATTTTTGGAGATGGTTCGGAAGAAAACGTTAACGATAAAAAAGGAAAAGGTAAAGATAAACAAGAAAGCATATTCTAAAACACAGAAAAATTCATTAAAAAAGAGCCACTCTGTAAGTGGCTCTTTCTTTTATTTTAAATATGGATTATAAGCTTTTTCATGTTTCATTGTAGTGGAGGTATCATGTCCCGGAAAAACTTCAATTTCTTCTGATAACGGAAGAATTTTTTCTTTTAAAGATTTTATTAGTGTTTCGTAATTTCCGCCCTCTAAATCACATCTGCCAATGTTTTCGCAAAAAAGTGAATCCCCGCTGAACAAGAATTTGTCTATAAGAAAACACATTCCTCCTTTTGTATGCCCCGGAGTTTCTATTATCTGTATTTTATGTTCGCCAATTTTGAGTTCTGTGTTTTCGTCAATAAATTTTGCGATTTTTATAGGTGCGAAGCTGCCTCTTTGACCAGTGAACATTTCGTACATATCATTAATATTTTTTGTAAGATAGTAATCTTTTTCATTCATATAAAAGGGAATGTCAACTCCGTCTTGCTGCATTTCGGCAACACCCATAACGTGATCAAAATGTCCATGTGTGCAAAGAATATATTTAAGATTTCCGCCTTGTTTTTTTATATATTCAAAGATTTTTTTATAACCGCCGCCAAGGTCTATGATTATTGCATCTTTGCTGTCTTCGTCAATTAAAACCCAACAGTTTGTTTGAATGGGATTTTCTACAAATAATTCTATTTTCATAATATTTTCCTTTTGTGATATTCTTTTAATATGAATATTTACACAAACAAATTCAATGCTCAACAGAGTGATTTAGTTGAAAAATTTTTTAAAGAAAAGAATGCGAAGTTTTCACCTTTGCAATATGCAAAATGGAAAGCCAACGGAGATAGCTATTGTGCAAGTTTTTATAATAGCGGAAAATTTGTTTTGCAAGGAAAAGATGTGTCAAAAATTGTAAATGAGTTTGAACAATTTCTTGGTATTTCATCTTGCGAAAAACAACTTGAATTGCTTTCTGCTCCTAAAGAAGAAGAGGAAATTGTTGTTCATGAATATATCGGCACAGATGAATCGGGCAAGGGTGATTTTTTTGGACCGTTAGTTATTGCTGGAGTTTTTGTAGATGATGAACTTGCCAAAAAATTTAAACTTTTAGGAATAAAGGACAGTAAAAAACTTGATGATAAAACTATTATGAAATATGCTGCAGAAATAAGAAATACTGCTCCTCATTCCGTAGTGGTAATTATGCCGGAAAAGTATAATCAACTTTATGATTCTTTTAAAAATTTGAATAAGTTGCTTGCCTGGGGACATGCAAGAGCAATCGAGAATGTTTTAAATAAACAATCTTGTGATTTTGCTCTTTCTGACAAGTTTGGTGATGAATCGCTTATAAAAAACGCTTTGTTTGAAAAAGGTAAAAAAATCACGCTTGAACAAAGAACAAAAGGTGAAAGTTTTATTGCCGTTGCAGCTGCGTCTGTGATTGCTCGTGCGGAATTTGTTAAAAGATGTCAGGAACTTAAGGATAAATATTTTCTTGATTTTCCAAAAGGTGCTTCTGATAAAGTTATTTTGACCGCTAAAACTTTTATTGATAAATATGGTAAATCAGAGCTTAATAAAGTTGCGAAAGTCCATTTTAAAACTTTAAATTCATTGTAAAATGTTTATAACTTGACATAAACATAAAAATAATATAAGAATTTTATATGGCAAAGTGAAAAGGAGTTTTATATGAATATTCCCGAGAATCTTTTATGTACCCCAACACATGAGTATATTCGACAAGACGGTGATTATTATTACGTTGGAATTACTGATGAATTTTTGAAAAATCTTGGTGGCGATATTGTATATATAGAACTTCCTGATGTTGGCGATGTGTTTATAAAGAAAGAAGTATTTGCAACAATAGAATCGGATTCCGTTGCGATTGAGGTGCTTATGCCGCTAATGGCTGAAATCGTTGAAATTAATCCTGCTTTTGACGACGGATATGATGCAATAAATAATGAACCTTTGTCTGATGGTTGGATTATGAAAGTTAAGTCTTATAATATAGAAACTGATATGTTTGATTTTTATGAGTATAATGATTATAAATCTGATTATGGTACTAAAGAGTAATGACGGAAAACTGTAAAAAATTTTTGATATTTTTGTGTGTTTGTTTGTTTTGTCTTGTTATTTATTCCTGTAAATTGAATAATTATTTGATTATGGAATTGTTTTTTGAGGCAAAATATGCTTCCGCAGCTATTGCTATGAAAGGTTTTTCCGATATTTTTCACCCGACATTGAATGGTGAAATTTTTTCAGATGCCGGTCCTTTATATTATTTGATTATTAAATTTTGCTCTTTGTTTTTTGCTAAATATTCTGAAATTCCAATTAGATTAGGTTCAGGAATTATTATGTTAATGACGGCTTTTGGAGTTTACCGAGCATTGACCGAAACAGTAAATGAAAAATTTGCTATAATTGCATCTTTTACAACATTTTCTTCTCTGATTTTTGTTATATTTTCATCTGTGTCTTCTCCTTTTATGATTTCAGCTTGTTTTATAATTTTAAGTATTATTTATGGTATTTCATCTGTTCTTGTAGTTTCAGACAGAGAAAATAATGTATACAATTTATTGTTTTGGATTTTTAGTGCTTTTGCGGTGCTAACAACTGATATTACTGCCGTTATTTTGCCATTCGTTGTCGTTTTCCCGATTGTTATAGTGTTTGGTAAAATTAAAGAGTTCTTCAAACCTATGAAGTTTTTGATAGGGTTGTTAACTTTTTTGATTGTGGCTTCTCCTGTTTTATACAAATGTATAAATATAGATTATGTACTTTCTAATATCGTTACGGTTAAAGAGAATTTGTTGTCAATGAATTTTATAACTAATTATAAATTTTTCTTGAAATATTCTCTTTTGTATTTCGTAATTGGTGGAATGCCTTGGATTTTTTTCTATTTACTGTTTTTTACGGCAATACCTTATTTGTTGTTAAAAAAAATTAAAAATAAACTTATAAATAAAACAGATATTATAAAAGATAATCTTTCGTTTGTTCTTTCATCTGCATTATGGGGTTTTTTGTGTTCTGTTATTTTTTATGTAATTACAGGAATTACAGATTTTTCAAGATTGACTGTTTGTATATATTTTGCTTCTTTAATATGTGCATTTTTTTGGTACAAACAGCTTTGTGAAAATAAGTATTTGAAAATAGGATACATCGCCTCTATATTGCTTTATATTGCTTTGATTGTGGCTTCAATTGCGGGAATTATTGCGTATTTCTTTGTTAATCCTGTTCAAAAAACTTATGTCGATCCGCTTTTGCCACCATTAATTCTCGTAACACTATTAGTGGCAATTCCCGGTATGATTGCGATTGTACTTAAAAGAAATGTTTTAAATTTTTCCGTACATATATTTATTTCTGTTATAATGTTTTTCTTGTCTACAGGACTTTTATATAATTACGTTAATTCTTTTGGTGAGAATGATTTAGTTAACATTTCTATCAAAGCTCGTCAGGATAAGGTTAAACTTGCAACTTACGATATTATCGAAAGGTATTCTATGATATATTATTTTGCTGATAAAGTCGAATTTAACAAGATGTTGACGGCTGATGAGATTTATCAAAAATATGGTAACACAAGAAATACGTATTTGGTTTTGAAACATAATGATTTAGCTTATTTTGACAAGTTTTTTGTCTATGAAGTCGTAACAACCGGTAAGCAATATTGCGGAATTACAAATATAAAATATTTGCCTGTTGATGAGGTTAAAGAAGATCCGGAAGCTCAGCCAAATACTGTCCTGTAAAGGAATTTTCACTCATAGCAACCTGCTGCGGGGTGCCTTGTGTTACGATATAACCGCCGTTTTCTCCGCCTTCTGGTCCTAAGTCTATTATATTGTCTGCAATTTTTATTATGTCAAGGTTATGTTCTATTATGAGAATAGTATTGCCTGCATCTGCAAGTTTTTGAAGGATTTTAACCAGCTTGTCCAAATCTGCCCAATGAAGTCCTACAGACGGTTCATCTAAAAGGTAAAGTGTTTTTCCGGTAGCTTTTTTATTTAATTCTGCTGCAAGCTTTATTCTTTGAGCTTCTCCGCCGGATAAAGTCGTTGATGACTGTCCCAATTTTATGTAATCCAAACCTACTTCTTGCAAGGTTTTTAATCTGCTGTGAATTTTAGGAATATTTTCAAAAAATTCAAGAGCTTCTGCAACACTCATATTTAAAATTTCAGAAATATCTTTACCTTTATATTTTACCTCTAAAGTTTCTCGATTATATCTTTTTCCTCCGCAAATATCACAAGCGACATATACATCTGATAAAAAGCTCATTTCAATTTTCTTTACGCCGTCACCTTTGCAGGATTCACATCTTCCACCTTTTATATTAAAGCTGAATCGCCCTTGTTTATAGCCTCTTGCTCTTGCTTCATTCGTTTTTGAGTATAATTCTCTTATGTGAGTGAATAAATCTGTGTAGGTTGCAGGATTAGAACGAGGTGTTCTTCCGATTGGCGATTGGTCAATATTTATAACTTTGTCTATGTTTTCAAAACCGTCAATTCTCTCTATTCCTTGTGGTTTCGGTCGATTTCCTCTTAATTTATGAAGAGCATATTCATAAATTAAATCATTCATTAGTGTTGATTTTCCTGAACCGCTCAATCCCGTTATGACGTTAATTTTTCCCAATGGTATTTTTACGTTTATGTTTTTTAGATTATTTTTTGAAGCGTTGATTACTTCTAAAAATTTGCCGTTCCCAAATCTATGTTCTTTGGGAATTTCGATTTTTTTACGTCCGCTTAAATAATCTCCTGTGAGAGAATTTTTGCATTTAACAATATCTTTTAATTGACCTTGACATACAATATTTCCACCGGCTTCACCTGCTTTAACACCAATATCTACAATATAATCAGCATTTCTTATTGTTTCTTCATCGTGTTCAACTACAATTAATGTGTTTCCAAGATTTCGTAATTTCATCATTGTTTTTATTAACATATCATTATTGTACTGATGAAGACCGATTGACGGTTCGTCTAAAACGTATAAAACTCCTGTTAATCCGCTTCCTATTTGGGTTGCAAGTCTTATTCTTTGAGCTTCTCCGCCGGATAAAGTTCCTGATGTTCTTGCACAGTCAAGGTATCCTAAACCTACGTCTATTAAGAATTTTAATCTTGACATGATTTCTGTCAAAAGTTGTTTTGATACGTTTAAATGGTAGTCTGAAAGTTCAAGTGATAATCCTGAAAAAAATGAAAAAGCATCTTTTACCGGCATTTTACAAACTTCGTAAATATTTTTTCCACCAATAGTAATAGCTAACGGAAATGGTTTTAACCTTGCTCCTTTACATTCACTGCAAGGAATTGCAGACATGTATTCCTGAACATCTGCTCTAACATCTTCAGAGTTCGTTTCGTTGTATCTCTTTGTTAGATACGGAATTACTCCCCAAAACGGAATATATCTCTTCTCAAGATATTCATTGTTAAAACTCATGAACGAGAGGTGAACTTTTTTCTCTCCGCTTCCGTACAAGATAATATTCTGATGTTCTTGCGGTAAGTCTTTGAAAGGTTTTTCCGTATCAATATTGAATTCTTTTGCGACAGAGTTTATAATTTCTTTGTAATACGGATTTCCTGTTTTTGCCCATGGGTAAATTGCTCCATTATTTAAAGATTTTGTATCATCCGGTACAATTAAACTTGGATTTATTTCGAAATGTGCTCCAAGACCTGAGCATGACGGGCATGCTCCGTCTATTGTGTTGAAACTGAATAACCTTGGGGTTATTTCTTCAAAACTCAAATTGCAAACGGGACAAGATGCTTTTTCACTGTAAATTGTGATTTTGCCGTCAATGTCAATGTATAAAATTCCCTCACCTTTTTCAAGAGCAAGTTGAACACTGTCTGTTAAACGAGCGGTTATTGTTGGTTTTATTGCAAGTCTGTCAACGACAATTTCTATATTGTGTTTTACGTTTTTTTCAAGTTTAATTTCATTTTCTTCGTCGTCTTCTGTTAAATTATAAATTTTACCATCAATTTTTACTCTTGCGAAACCTTCTGAGCGAATACTTCTTAAAAGGGCTGTATATTCACCTTTTTTGCCTCTTATGACAGGAGCAAGTACCATGAATTTTGTACTTTCGGGTAGTTGCATAATTTTATCGACAATTTCATCAACTGTTTGCGGAACCACTTCTCGACCGCATTTTGGACAGTGCGGAATACCTATTGTTGCGTATAAAAGTCTTAGAAAATCATAGATTTCAGTAGTAGTGCCGACGGTTGAACGAGGATTGTTGCTTGTTGATTTTTGATCTATTGCAATTGCAGGAGAAAGTCCCTCAATGCTTTCAACATCAGGTTTATCAAGCTGTCCGACAATTTGTCTTGCATAAACAGAAAGGCTTTCTATATAACGTCTTTGCCCCTCTGCAAAAATAGTATTAAAGGCAAGTGAACTTTTTCCTGAACCGCTTACTCCTGTGAAAACAATTAATTCATTTTTAGGCAGTTCAAGGTTGATGTTTTTTAAATTGTGTTGTTTTGCACCTCTTATAATGATTTTTTCGTTCATACCAATATTATTGCATAAACTTAGTTTTTATAACAAAATTTTAGTAATGTCCTCTTTTCAGAATATCTTTTACTGTGTCGATAACAGAATAAACAAAAAACATTTCTTTTGCTTTTTTTTCTGCGTAATCGAACAACTCATATATTTTTTGCGGGATTTTTTCACCTTTTCTTTTTTCTAAGCTATTACAAAACTCAATTGAAAATACGACATTTCGACACCCAACATCTTTTGCAATATCGAAAAATTTGTCAATTTCTTCTGTATTATCATTGATATTGGTTAATATAATGTATTTTAATATGACTTGATATTCTGAATAAGCGTGTTGAATGTATTTTTTTATGTTTGAAATACATTTGTCAAAGGCATCTATTTGTTTGATTTTTTTGTAGGTTTCTCTTGTTCCGCAATCAAGAGATATTGTTAAAACATTGTTTCTGTTATCTTCTAATGCTTTTTGTATAGAAGGTTGCAACTCTATTCCGGATGACAACATAATTATTTCTTTATATTTATTTTTAAGCAATAAGTTAATTATATCTGAATATTCTAAAAGGGAAGAAGGTTCCCCACCTGTTGTATAAACAGATAAATCTTCTGATAAAAAATTTTTTTCTTCTGCTTCTTTTAAAATAGGTAATACATCATAAAAACGGGACTTTGTCACTTTGTCCGATAAAAATTCCTGATATTCTCGTCCTCTATTTGAACAATAAATACAACCGCAATTGCATTGTCGCCAATTGTCAATATTGATTATTTTTATTTTCCGGTCTGCTTGACTCCATTTTTTCTTCTTTAAATTGAAACAACCTTGGCAGCCTTCAGGAATCTGTCTGTTTTCAATTACTTCAAGTCGCTTTTTTTCTATTTCTTCATAGGAAATATTTATTGGACTTTTGGGGTCACAAAATATGAAAATTAATCCTTTTGTATGAAATCCACAAGTCGAGATAAGATTGGAATGAAAATTTAGTCCGGATTGTAAATATTCGCAACTTATATATTCTTCATCAGTATTTTGTATCATTTATTTCTCCTGATAATATCCATCATCTCTTTTGTTGAATAGATATCTTTTAATATATGAATTTTACAGCCATTTAATGCTTTTTGCAAGTCATCAGTCGTTTTTCCGTCCAAAAACTCGTTTGTATACGGAGAAATCATAACAGAAGGTATCATGAGGTTTTCCGGATTGTACGGCTTTACTGAATCTACTAAATCTTGAAAACAAGTTAGCCCTGCAACGGAAATATCTTTTCCCCAAAACTTAGGTTCTATTTTTGCCGTTTCAACTGTTAAATTTTTGATTGTATTTAACTGTTCTTGAAATCCTATAATTGTTTTATAT
>JBJEGN010000083.1:0-9077 GCA_051875105.1 Candidatus Gastranaerophilaceae bacterium | reverse complement strand
TCAATACTTTGTTTATTACGCAAAAAAAGGTCATCTAAAATACGAATACTTTGCACATCTGGATAAATTGAAATGATTTCATCAATTTCACGAATTATACTATCTGAATTTCGAATTCTGATTTTTATATCGTTATTTAATCCTTTTGCACCGCCGCAAAAAGCACAATTGTATAAGCATCCCCTTGAAGTAACTATAGCTGCTTCCTTCTCACCATAATGATTTATTATAATTTCATTTTTTAAAAAACATCTGCCAATAAATATATTTGAAATATCTTTTGGAAAATATATAGAATCATTATTAACTCTATACACATATTTATTATCAGTCACTTTAACTGGATTTTCTAAACACCTATTCAATGCTAAATCGGGTAATATTAATTCACCTTCACCAATTATAATGTTTAGCCTGTTTTTTACATTCCAAGAAATTATATCATTATAAATACTCTTTACAGTTTGACCACCAATAAAAATAGTTGTAGTTATACATATATTTTCTATAATGTATTTTACTAATTCATAATTCTGTGTAAATATATTAATGCCAACTGCAGATGGTTTATCATTATTAATAATATCAATGATTCTATTAACACTTAATTTTTCTTTTACACAATCAATTAATTCAACATTAATGCCAGCTTTTTTCAAATGTGTTGCGATATACGCTAATCCTAAAGGTGACAAATATTCCTCGTTATCGGTTGAGGCTTTCCAAAAAATAGGTGAGTTTATTAGAAGAAAACTATTATCTTTCATTTTGCTCACCGTATAATTCTATTATTTTGCTTTCTATTATTCTTACATTTTTTGTAAGATTATTGTCATTATTTATTTCTAGAACATTAATTTTATTATCATGTAATATTTTTAATCCTTCTTTTTGATGTTCTATTTCTTTATTGGATTGATTTCCTAATTCGAATCTAGTTAACATAGCTCTTTCATTTAATCTCTTTTGAAGAGTTTCGCATTTTGCATTAACGGATATCTGTAAATCAGGAGCTATAATATCTTTATTTATCTCCAGTATATATTTTTCGTCGACACCATCAATAGGCTGCAATATTAAAGAAGATAAAATATATCTATCTGTTAAAACTATATTTCCATCAGAAAGTTTTGGGATAATTTCATTGTTTAAATGATTATATCTATCAGCAGCAACAAGACAAGCTAATTCTTGTTTTCCATGATTTTCTGAATATTCTCTAATAAATGAGCCTAATTTAGACAAAGTGGGTTCCTTCGTAGTATAAACAGCATAGCCTCTGTTTGAAAGATTGCTTGCCACTCTATGCAAAAGAGTTGATTTTCCTGAGCCATTAGGACCATCAAATGCAATTAGTTTTCCAGGATATGAATTTTTTATCATATTTATTTTCTCCTTTCATTTTATCATAAATCAAATATAAAAACAATAATAAATGAACAGAAATAATACAATATTTAATTTCTATGAATTATAAACTTGGTTATTAAATTTGTAAATACAAAATGAAAATGTATAAATTATAGTATATTGAAGTGTCGACAACTGTAAAAAGTAACAAATATAATTTTAAAAATCTTAAATGTAACGTTTTCACTTATTATTAGAAAATTTTCTTTGATAATTTCAAGAATTATAGATAAATATGTGAAATCATTGAATAAAAAACAAATAAATATTACACTTGCATTTACAGATCAAATATAATTCATAGGAGTAAACCCATTATGAAAGAACATTCTTGTAATCACATGAAACCTTCAGTATAGGGATTTCAATCTGCATTTTAGTACTATTACTGCATTAGTTACCCAGAATTCATTAATATTAAATTAATTCTTATATAATGGATAATGATTGTTTTATTCATTTTTCAACTAAACTCATGCATTAATTATTTCTATTATAATTCCAGAAATCCCGATAATTGTAAAAAACAAATATATCAAATTTAAAAGTTTTGAATAACTTAAAAAGTTCTTTGCAAACCAGCTCGAATTTCGTTCACGCATAGTTTTTTCTTGTTCTTTACAGAATATCATAATTTTACTACTATATTTTGCTGTATATTTTTGCTCTATAGTTTTTATCGCATCTTCTGCGTATTTAATCATCGCTTTGGTTCTTTTGTCTAAAGCATAAAAGACAAGTGAGAAAAAAACAATAGAAAGGCTCAATATCAAACGTAATACTGTTAAATTTCCATCAAATTGAAACAAAGCTAATAATCCTGTTATAAAGAATGTTTCCAAAATAATGTAGAAATTCAGCATCTGAATTCTCTGATTCGCATGTATTGCAAAATAATCCCATAGTATCTTTAAAAAATCACTTTCTCTCAATTCTCTGTTCTCGTTCATCTCATAACCTCCTTTACAGTTTGAATAAAATAAAAATAATCATTTATATTTTATTAACATATACTAAATAGAATAATATCAAATGCGAAAAAGCATACTTTTCTCGTCAAAAATATTTATTTTTAGTCAAAAATTGGTTTCTTAATATATAAGTGTCGAAAAAAGTAAAAAGTAACAAAAATTTTTGAAAAAATTTTTCATTTTTTCCATAATAACTCAACATTATCCTTTATTAAATAAGAAAAGCCCTCAAACTTGGATGAGTTTGAGGGAGGTTATAATGAGTAATTTTAATACCACTTATTTATCCAGTCGTCCTTGTCTGTGGCGAGTTGGGTTTGTTTTTGTGTAGTAGTGTTGGTTTGGGATGTAGTAGTTGGTTTTTTAGTAGTTGTTTCGGTTGTTGCTTTTTGCGTGGTTGTATTAGCTTGAGTAGTTGTGGTTGTTTTTGTTGTATCGTACGCAGAAGTTTCAAATTCAATATGATTATCAGCATCAGTAATATCCTTTGTGGTATCAGATAATACTTTTTCTGTGATACTTGACTTTTCTGTTAAGCTCTCAATCGCCAAAACAGTAGTATATTCGTTAGTAACATATCTACCATCTTTTTCAGTAACAGCTTTACCATAAGTATCTGTTTCTATTTCTGAAAGGACAGTGTTGCCTTCTTTATCGGTTACAGTTTCACCATTTTCGTTGATAACTGATTCATAATAATGGGTCTGTCCCTCAATGTCCGTAACAGCAGTAGTGGAAGTGATTTCAATACTGCTGTTATTTCCTGAGCAGGCAACCAAAGCGGAAATAATTATTATAATGCCGATTATAAACAATATTTTCTTATTCATATTAACTCCAAGGAAAAGGAATATCCGTATCTGGTTCATTATCACCGCCGGAACTTGTTGTGATAACATCAACGGTTTTAAATTCATCAATGTGAGCAATAGGTTTTTCGTAAATATCTTTCATTATTACACCTCCCCATTTATTAAAGCACTGACTTCATCTTTTGTATTTTGGTCTATTTCATTGTCATTTAGTATCGCATTGGCAACATCGCTGAAACTCCTTGTTATAACAGGAGAATAGAAATACATTCCGTCAATACATATATATGCTCTTGCGGAAATTTCACTATCATAATGACTGCTAGGAATTCCTGTAAACACGGCATTGTAATATGATATCGTTCCGTCAACATTGCGTTTATCTGCTGTACGTAAATAAGAGTTTTCATTCCCTGCTCTTAAATCCATACTTGCCGTTTCTGAGTTTTCATCAATTCCGTCAAAGGAATAAACGAAACCATACTCCTTATTTATTCTGCTGTATAGATTTTCATATTCGCTTAAATCAAAGCCGAGATTTTTCTCATCAAGTACAAATCCATAACGTAGTCCATTATCTCTTATGCGTATCTGTCCGCCGATTGCCGTCGCAATACTGTCTGAGTCAATGAACTTAAAATTAGTAGGCAATGTTTCATTGGTATTTTTATAATTAACAAATTCTTCTGCTGCCGAACCCTTCGGAGCAATTATTGTGGGGTATATTCCTTCCAAATAACGACCGCAGCCTATCCAAATATTTGTTGCTTTTTCAGAGAGAACAAAGGTAGTATCATAGCTATTTGTTTGAATATCTGTAATGCTTGGTGCATATACAAGTTTTGATGTGTTGGGAAAATCCTGAAAAGTATCTGTTGTTACAGCATTGGGTATCCAGACAATTTCCATAGGACCCATATAATTCAAATCATATGTTTTAAGCGTTTTCGGCGGTTCAAAGTCTTGTATAGAAGGCATATATAATACATTCAAATCAGGAAGGTTGAAAAGCGAATAATAATCCATCGATTTAACATTTTCAAGATATAACTCCTCAACAAACATAGACAACAAAAAGTGACCTGAAATTTCAGTAATAGCTGGTAAATCAATAACCCGTATATACGACCTATAAGCAATTCCCTGTGATGATGAAGAAATGGTACTGTCGCGAATATCGGTAAGCGAGGGTGCATAAAGCGTATCAATGTAACAATATGCAAATGCATTTGAATATATCCTCGTTAAGCTTGGAAAATCCACTTCTGTCAGAAACCAGCATCCTCTAAATGCAAAGGAATCAATGACAATTACATTAGGAACATAAAGTTCCTGCAAAAAGTTACAGTCTGCAAAGAATTCAAGAGAAAGTTGAGTAATCCCCGGAATGCTGCAGCTAATCAAAGGACAGCCTATAAAAGTGCGTATACGTGAAGACGAGAAAGTCAGCTTGGGAAATTTCGCTGACATCAGTCCTGAATACTCAAAAGTACTGCTACCAATGCTTTCCAAAGTATCCTCAAAGTTGATTTCATGCATCATGGAGCAATCTTGGAATGCCGCAGTTCCCGCTTTTTTCAAATTAGGAGTATCTAAAAATCTCAAACTGTAACAACCACAAAAAGAACTTCCTATCGTTGTTACACCCAATGCTTTAACATATTTAAGCTCTTTGCAATTGTAAAAGGCATAGCCTGATAATGTAGTTACGGTATCGGGAAGAATAACAGATGTCATATTATCTTTTTTGAAGGTGTCGGTGCTATCTAAAGTGGAGTATACTGTTGTTGGGACAATGCCGTTTATAGTATCAGGAACAATAATGTTATTTTTATCGCCATTATAGGCAGTAATTTTACCATCATCCGATATTTCAAAATCATTTTCATCTGCATAATACTGAACTGTATAATACTGCGATGAAATATTGCTTACGTATTTATTATCTTTTATCAACGCATAGTTAAGTTGCATTTCATTATCAATTATAATCGGATCTGTGTATACCGTACCATTTATACAGCTCGGTATTGATTTATCGAGAGTATAAACAAGCTGCGTATCAGCAGGGATATTATTGAACTCTACAATCTGATCCCCATGATACAATCCTGTTTTGGCTGAAGGCTCGGGAATCGAGTATTCCTTATCATTTAAAAGATTAGGAAAATTGAGCATTCCTGCGCCATAATAGTCCTTTTCATCCTCACCCATAGATATTGCAGACGATTTGATTTTGTCCTGTACCTCTGCAGGTGATAATTTAGGATTCTGCATAAGGATGTAAGCACAGGCAGCACTTGCAAACGGACAGGCAGCTGATGTACCTGTAAAGCCATCACCTTCATAGGTATAGGTATCGTCGGTGTACAAATCAACCGTGTAAATATCATAACCCGGGGCAGCAATATCCACCTCTTTGCCATAATTTGAAAAAGAGCAGATATGATTTGTATAATCATATGCACCTACAGTTATTGCACCTTCATAATCTGCAGGTGTGCAGTATTCAACAGGAAGATTATCATTGCCTGATGCAACACAAACTGTTACGCCCTTTTCTACTAATCTGCCGATAAGCTCTGTTTCTATTGACATATTTTCTTCAAACAGATAACCGCCTAAGCTTACATTCATAATATCAGGCAAATCATTGCTCGCAAGAATAACCTCCATTGCGGCTGTGAATTCAGATAGGGTTACAGTACCTGCCGAATCTATTACTTTATATGGTTTAATTTTAACATTATCAGGAGTTGACAGGACGATAATACCTGCAACAGAAGATCCGTGTCCATTATCATCCATACAGTCATTTTCTTCTCCGGAAAAGCTCATATTAAACGTGGTATCTGTAATTCTTCCGTCAAATAATTCGTGAGTATAATCTACACCTGAATCAAGTACACCCACAACAATTTCATTATTATAGGCAGATGAAGCTTCAATTTCTGCTTTTGCATAATCGGACATAATAGATTCATATGCCCATGTCCGTGAAACTTCTTCTCTATCTATACCTTCCTCGTCATCCATAGTGCGCAGATTTTTAATAGAGTTGTCCTTAACACTCAAAACTCTGTCCTTTTCAACTGTGTACCCTTCCTCTGTCAGTTCATCATATGCACGCTCCATAGTCGACTTATCATCATACTGAAGAATGGTATAATCAAGACCGTAAACACAATCAACTGCGTCTGCATCATTGATTTCATTTTTAGTCCGGACAATTAAACGGTTTTCCGTATAATTCATATTTGGGTTTTCATCAGTTTCTTTCTCTGAAAACTCTAATTTTTGGGAGTCTGAATTATATGTATCATTAATCTCGGCTACTGCCTCGCAGAACAATTCTGTATTGTGCCTCTCAATTTCTTTGGCTATTACAATTCGGCAAGGATAAAGTACAGACATCACCATTACTATTGATAAAAGTAAACAAGTTATCTTTTTCATAAAACCACCTCTTATGAATCTCTAATTTTAATATAGCAAATATAAATAGGAAAGTAATGCGAAAATGACAAATGCAGAAGCTGGAAAGATAAATGCAGAAAAATTAGGGGTTGACAAACAAATGTCACCCCCCTCGTTAATGGTATTGTATATTAATTTTTCTTCATGAAAATAATCTCAGTTTCAAAGACTTTTTGCTTCTCATCATATTTCCAGTCATAAACAGCACCGTACTTTTTTACTATTTTATTTATACTTTTAATACCTAACCCATGATGTGTTTTATCGCTCTTTCTTGTTTTTAACTCCTTGTTATCTGTCGCAGGCGAAACTGAACAGCTATTTTTTATTATAAGACCATCATAAATATTGTTTTTTGAAAATATAGTAATTTGAACAAATGCATTATAGCTTTTTTCTGCAGCTTCAACGGCATTATCAAGCAGATTATTCATAAGTGTTGATAAATCCACATCATCAATATAAGAAAGATTTGAAGTCTTAACATCAACATCAAATCTTATTTCTTTGCTTTCGCAGAGTTTAGAGTATTTACTGATAATTAAATCCAGCATCTTATTTTTGCTTATTCCGGTATGATTGAATTTTTCAATAGCAGGATATAATTTGTCAATATATTTATGAACAGCATTAATATCTTCAAGGTTTCTTATCTGTGTTAAATGGTTTTTTATATCATGAGAAAACACACGCATATCTTTATTTGACTGCTCAATAATTTCAAAATATTTTTTGTCCTGTTCTTCTTGGTGCTGAATTGCTTTTATTTCATAAAGTTCTTTTGTGCTTTTTAATGAATACTCATATATTGCAAATACAAGTATGTTAGCAAAAAGAAGTCCTATGCAGGCAACCGCCCATAAGATTCCCATTAAATGAGTTAGTTGCATTTGATAAGTAATATATCGAAAACAAAGCAAAACAATTATACTTGTAAGTGGCATTACAAACAAAAGCCAAAAAAATTTGTTGGACTGCTCTGCGTTTTCTTTTTGAGCAAATAATTTCAATATAGCCATCATAATACCGAAATAAATCAATTTGCTTGCTATAACAACGAACAAATAAGCCGAGGTGTTATTTTCCAGTGCGTTAAAATTCTTATATATAATAGAACTAATTGCCATTACTAATATTTCCGAAGTAAGCATTACAACCATAAAGATTAGTGAATGAAACATCGCCGTTTTAAATGAAATATTATAAAGATACAACAGAATTAGCGTATATGTAACAAACATTAAAATAACATTTAGGTATGTAATATTAAATTGATACACAATGCCTAAAACAGCATTATTAATAAACATTATTGTGAAACATATGCTTTTATTTTTTTTTGGCTTGAACAGCGTATTTGAATAATGCCAAAACAAAACAAATTCAAATAGATACATAAATATGTCTATAATCATCTTAGTCATTTAGAATATCCTCGCCTACAAAGTCTAAAAAACGCCTTTTGAATTCTGCTTGTTTTCTTGTTGCTATTGAGATTTTAATATTAGCATATGGGTCTGCTAAAGTAATTTCATCTCGTTTAAAATCAGTTATGTAATTAAGATTTACAATATAACTGTTGTGCGGAACGGCAAAGCACGAGCCCGAAAGCATAGAACGCAATTGCTTAATTGGCTCTTTAATTCTGTAATCACCATTTTTAGTGTAAATATACACACCTTTAAATTTTGCTTCTACATATACAATGTCAGAACATCTTAGCCGTGCAATATGATGATCTTTGGTAGTAAATGTAATAACACTTTCATTAATGACGGATAAAGCTTTATCAAGTGCAGAAAAAATCCTGTTTTGCGATACGGGTTTATCAATATACCGGGTAACATTAATGTCCATAGCATCATCTAAATATTGATGATATGAAGTTACAATTAGAATAACTGTGTGTTTGTCTCTTGCCTGCATTTCTTTTGCAATTTCTATACCGTTTGAATCACCTAGCTCAATATCGAGGAAAAGGATATCAAAATCTTGATTTGAGGAAAGCAGGTTTTCACCGTTTTCAAATTTAGAACACTTAAAATCAATGCTTTTATTCTCAAAATATAAATTCACATAATTTTCAATATTTTTTATGTATTCTCTGTCATCATCACATATAGCTATGTTCATAATATCATCCCTTTTTCATGTCTATAAAGATAGTATCATAAATTTCTGAAATCAGCAATATAAAACATAATTTCAAAATAACAAAAATGCAAGCATAAAAGATAATGCTTGCATCTAATATCAAATCTATTCAGTTTTAATTATCTCCAAAACCTCAGTTTCGGATAGTTCATTATTGAGATACATATTTTTAGCATTGACTGCTCTGTTCAGCCAAGATGTATATTCATCAGGTGATATTGCCTTTGGTGTTTCACCAAACACATATGCTCGT
>JBJEGN010000082.1:0-9304 GCA_051875105.1 Candidatus Gastranaerophilaceae bacterium | reverse complement strand
TATTCCGAGTATTTTTAACGCAGAGTAAGGGCAAATCAGCCAATTTAAACCACGGTTGGGATTGCTTTTTATTGCCTCACGGTAGGCGGTTAGTCCTCTAACAAACAGAGGGCAATGCCCTCTAATTTATATGTTAGGGGGTGATGCTATGGAGTATTTAGCATTTATTGTAATAATTCTAATTGCAGCTACAGGCTACATATTAAGCAAAAAAAATAACCGCCCAACGCCAATTGAAACGGTTATTTTTTAACTAATCATTGGGCTAACCGTCTATCGGATAGCTCCTTGTTCATTTATATTATACTAACTATTCGTAATTTTGTCAACAAACAATTTTGTTTGTAAACAAACATATTTCAAAACCTTACGAAATCTTAAGATTGAAGTAAGATTATTGCAAGGTTGGTTTGATACTATTAAGCTGACAAAAGAAAAGGAGTGTTCACTATGAATATTATTGAATGCACAAATTTAACAAAGGAATACATCAGCGGTGATAATATCGTTAAGGCTGTTGATGATGTTACGGTATCATTTGAGCAGGGCGAGTTCTGTGCTATCACAGGTCCGTCAGGCTCAGGCAAATCAACCTTTCTCCACGTTTTAAGCTCCCTTGAAAATCCAACAAGCGGCTATGTAACCTATGGAGAAAAGAAATTAAGCGATTATAACGATAATCAGCTTTCTATCTTAAGACGCAGACGCTTTGGCTTTGTGTTCCAAGCCTACAACCTTGTAAATGAGCTAACAGGCTATGAAAATATTCTTCTTCCCATTATGCTTGATAAGAAAAAGGTTGATGAGGAATATATTGAAAAGATTATCAAAATGTTAGGAATTGAGGATAGATTGGAGCATTTACCGTCAGCACTTTCGGGCGGACAGCAACAGAGAATCGCTATCGCAAGAGCGCTTGCCAACAAGCCGTCAATACTGTTTGCAGATGAGCCTACAGGTAACCTTGACGGTAAGAGCGGACGAGAGGTATTGTCCTTGCTGAAATATGCCGCAAGCGAGCTTGGCGTAACACTAATTCTCGTTACTCACGATTTAGGCGTAGCCGAGCAGGCAGACAGAATTTTGACAATAGAAGACGGAAAAATTATCAGAGATACTAAGCAAGAGGTAACGAAATGAAAATGAAGAAGAAATTAACCATTAACACTCTTGCACTCGGTAATCTAAAGCAACGCCGTAAGCAATATACCATTATGATTATCGGTATCATTCTTGCAATGGTATTTTCATCAAGTGTTTTGTTTTTAACATCTGCTATCTTTGACTCCACAAAGGAGCTAAAAAACGAAAGACTTGGTAAACAGGAAATTATTTGGTCCTGCACTACTGAAAAAGATGTGCAGGGTGCAAAGGAGCAAAATATTATCGGCGAGTACGGATACGGTCATATTATCGGTTCGATTTCTTCAACTGACGAAAATTATTATGATATGGCAAGTGTCGGTTGGCTTGATGACAAGGCTATGGAGCTTGCTAATCCTTTGCTTATTGAAGGAACAATGCCTACAAAGGAAAATGAAATTGCTATTGAAAGCCTTATGCTTTCCAAAATGGGTATTAGTGCAAGGGTTGGTGACACCATTACACTGAATTTCAATGTGCAAAATGGAACTGCCACTCTTGACGAAACAACCCAAAGAGAATACAAGCTTGTTGGTATTTTGAAAAATAAGATTAACACTATTACATTTACAAGTGCTATTGATGAGGACAAAATCCCATCAGCTTTTGTTTGCAAGGACACATTAGTTGAGCTGGGTGGCAAAGAGAATCTTGTTTGCTATGCTAATTTCAAAAGCGGTGGAACAAGTCGGGCAAATTTTGAAAAATGGGAAAAGTATTTAGACGGGGTAGGTTATAAAAACACTGATAGAGCTTATGCAATCACATCCGATAAGGATGTAAAATACACAAACGATAATGATGCATACGATATGCAGGGAACAGTTATTTTTGCAATTATTATTATTTCTGTTTTGATGCTTGCCTCCTGTATGTCCATTGTTAATGCTTTTAATTCAAATCTTAAAGAACGCAAAAAGCAAATAGGTATGCTTCGAGCAGTCGGCACAACAAAAATACAAATTATAAAGATTTTTGGTAGAGAGGCTCTTATTATCGGTCTCATTACAACACCTATCAGTTGCTTGATTTCGTTCTTTGTCGTAAAGGGCATTGTCGGCATAATGGGTGACGGATATGTGTTTAAGCCGCATTTGTGGTGTTTTGTTGGAGCAATAGGCTTTAGTATCATTAGCGTTATGCTTTCGGCACTTATCCCGCTTGTCAGTGCTTCAAAGATTACACCTATTCAAGCAATTAGAAATATTGATACTAATCGCAAAATGAAAACAAAGAAAATCAAGTCGAAAAAAGAGTTTTCAGTTTCAAAGCTACTATCACAGCGTAGCCTAACCTTTGGCAAGGGAAAGCAAGTCGCTGTCAGCTTGATTTTAGCTATTGCCATTATCGGCTCCGGCTTTGCATTTTCTTGGTACACTTATCAAAGCAATAATTATTACAGTATTGAAAGCGATTATGAAATGCACCTTATGTCCGATAGCTGGTATACTCTTGGTGTGAATTTTAAAAACAAAAACAATGGATTTTCCGAGCTTGATAAACAAACTGCATTATCAAATCAATACTTAACAGACGGCGTCGGTTTAAAAAATGCTAAGGTCAATCTTATTGTTCCTTTTAATACCTCTGATTATCGTAAAGAAATTTCAGACCGATTTGATAGGGATTGGGACAAGAACGAATCCGAAATTACTCCTGAAAATTATGAAGAAACATATTTCAATACACTTCGTAGCAATCCTGATGACAGGGAGATTGAAAGAATATTAGGAACAAACGATTCCTTTAGCTGTCAGTTTTCGTCGCTTGACAGTGACTATTTAGAATCTTTAAACAGTAAGGTTTATGATGGCAAAATTAACATTGAAAAAATAAATTCAGGTGAAGAGATAATTTTAGTTGCACCAAAAAATGTTTATTTGTATTTTGATGAAGGTAAATACGGTGGACTTATGAAAAGCTATAACGAAAACGATGTTAACGGCAGAACTATTTTTAGTGATGAATGCGATTTCCACGCCGGTGACGAAATAGAAATAGCAGTTATCACAGCAGACAAGCCGACTGACGAAGAGGGTACAAATGATGACCATACAATTATACCGAATAATGTTACCGTTCAGCGTAAAAAGGTGAAGATAGGTGCTATTATTGATAGCCTTGACGGACAGTTTAGTTTGTGGAGCTTTGGTGTATTAACAAGTCATTCTGCTATGAATAGCTTTCTTCCACATTTAAAATATAAGGAATTACAATTTAACCTTAACACTAAGTGCACACCCGATGTTGACAAATCGGTTATGGAAACCTTAAAGACAATCGCCGATAATGTTGACCAAGCAGATGTGACCTCTAATTATGGCTATCAGCAGGAGCAGAGAGATACCATAAATAAGCTATTATTTGCAATGCTTTCAATTATCGTTTTGGTGTTTGCCATTTCGCTTTCAATTATAAACAACACTATTACCGCAAGCATTAGAAACAGTAAGCAAAAGATAGGTACACTTCGTGCTGTTGGTGCTGATGAAAAGGAACTTGTAAATTCGTATATTTATCAGCTATTATCTATGCTTCTGTGGGGAACAGGCTTTGGTCTTGGAGGCTTTGGAATAGGCTATTTGTGGGTATATCTTGTTCACAAGAGCCGTGAAACAACAATGGAATTATCATTTAACCCACTTGTTTCAATAATATTTGTAATAGTCGTGTTCGTTGCTTGCTCAATAAACCTATGGTCAAAGGTTCGCAAAGAAATGAAAAACAGTATTGTAGAAAACATAAGGGAGTTATGATGAAAAAGTTAATTACAATTATTCTTGCATTAGTTATGTGCTTTGGGTTTACTTTAACTGCCTATGCAGAGGAAACGGAAACAACCCAGGACGCATCTAATCCAAGGCTAATGGTAACCGATTTTAAGGTTGAGGGTGGTAGCCTGACACCTAATAAAAAGTCAAAGGTTACTATTATTTTAAAGAATTACAGCAAGACTAAATATATCAAGAATATTAAGCTATCCGTTACCGAGGAAAGCGGAGATATAAAGCCTGTTGGTACAGGTAATAAGTTTGTTGACATTATCTACGCAGGCTCAACATACACTTGGGAGGTTGAGTTAACTGCATCAGCAACGGCGCAAATCGGCGAACATGCGATTACAGTATCAAGTGAGTATGAGGATAAATACTACGGCTCATATTCAGGCAGTGATATTATCCGTTTGAATGTTAAGCAAACCGTAGGGCTTGATTACAGCGGTGTTCAACTACCCGTTAAGGTTTATCCCGATGATACAACCACAATGGATATTTCACTTCTAAACACAGGCAAAAGCAATATCCGTAATTGCAAAATTGATTTTGATATTAAAGGTCTTGAAAGCGGTGGCACAACCTTTGTGGGCGAGATTGCAGCAGGCGAGCAAGGCTCTGCATCGGCGAATTTAAGAGTCGGCAAGGAGCTTGGAGAAACAGGAGGTACAGTAACAATTACCTACGAGGACGAGTTCGGCAAAAGCTACACTAAAGAGCAAAAGGTTTCAACCACAATAGTTGAAAAACCGGTGGAACCTGAGACTGAAGAAGAGGAGCAGGCAAAATATCCGCTATGGTGGGCATTCCTACTCGGCGGCATAGTTCTCGGCGGAGGAATCGGTTGCGCAATTCCAATCGCAGTATATAATAACAAGCAACGCAAAGAAGACGAAATGAGGTTATAAATTTAAGCACATCTGCATCTGCAGGTGTGCTTTTTTGTGTCCTAAAATTCGTACCATAAGTCGTAATAATTTAAAAGTATGTTGAACAAATGTTTGATGATTAGTATAATAAAAATTGCAAAGTTTGATGTGCATTTAATGCACTCGGTGGGTGCAATATATGACACGCTAACAATTAAAACCCCAAATTCCGTAGCACAATTATTGATCTACCCCTGGGTCAAAAAACTATACAATAACAATAGTAAAAGGCTTTTGTTTTCAAAAAGGTCAAATTTATCACACCGTGTGAGCCGATTTGTGACCTCTTTAATTCTTCTTAAGCAACTTACTCGGCTGTGGCTTAATCTGCAAATTTAACCCTTTGATAAGAAACAATATAATAACTAATTTACTCTCACAACGAACAGCTGTGCTGTTCGTAATATGCAAGTTTCGGCTTTGTTTTACGCTTGCCCCTTAGGGCAGCGAAAACTTCGCCAGCGGGAGTACCCGCAACCCCTTTATTTTGATTGGAGATGATACTATGGCAAAACGAGAACACATTATTGCATTTAGAGTTACCGATAAAGAAAAAAGAATGATAGAAGAAAAATCTGCAACAAAATATGAGTCGGTCAGTGCCTTCGCCCGTGATTGCACAATCGGTAAGGAAATATATGTTCTTCCGGGTATAACAGAATTTGCCGAACAGCTTCGTGCTATCGGCAACAACCTTAATCAGTTAACCCGTGCAGTTAATAGCGGCTATGCTACTGTAATTGACTTGAGCGAAATGCGTCAGGAGGTGGCAGATATATGGCAATCGTTAAATTCGGACATGCAAGCATACCTGTAAGCATGGGAATTAAGTACATAACTAATCCCAATAAAACCGAAGTGAAATTGATTTCGGGTAAGGATTGTATGCCTGAAAGTGCTCAAAGCGAAATGGAGTTTGTTCAAAAGCTGTACACCGGCTCCGGCACTCGTTCGTATTATCATATGATTCAATCCTTTTCTCCTGATGATGATTTAACTCCCGAGCAGGCTCACGAAATCGGAATGAAAATGGCAGAGCATTGCTTTCCAAACAATCAGGTGTTAGTTGCTACTCATCTCGATAAAAATTACTTGCATAATCATTTCATTATCAACGCAGTGGATCTTGATGGAAGCAAGATGCTGAATATGACTTATCAAAAAGGAATTGCCATAAAGGAATACTCAAATGAATTGTGTCTGCAATATGGCTTGACTACAACTGAGGTGAAATCAAAGTGCAGCAATATGCCCGAGTGGAAGAAAAGACTTAAATATACATTAGAGGATGCACTTTATAGCTCAACCACTATGGATGATTATATAAATTACTTGTGGAGAAAAGGAATAAGTGTTAAATACAACGAATCAAATAAATATATGACATACACTGATAAGGATGGTCATAAGTGCAGGGACAATAAACTTTTTGATGAAAGATTCTTAAAAGAAAATCTTGAAATGTATTTTGATTTAGGCGGTAATTATTCTTTGATTGTTGAGGATTACTGTAACTATCAAACGCCTAAATCAGGTAACTGCACAACAGGTCTTGTAGAAAGCATAATGGAAATGATTGCGTCATTTCCATCTCATCCGATTGATTATGATAACGGTAATTATTATTTTGAAGATGAGGAGCTTGATAAAATTCTTCAAAAAATGCGTGCACACGGAATCAGAATTACAAAGGCACAGCTATATCACGCTCGCAATGATATTTATAATGCTGAACAAAATCAAGACCAAGGCTTTGATTTGATAATGTAGAGGAGAAAAGTATGAACGATTTTAATAAAATACTTGCAAACGGAAATGTTCCTGTCAACAGCAGGCTTATGAAAATTAACGGTCACTATGCAAATGGCGTTCACTATTGCGTAGTAAGTCATTTCAAGGACAGCGATTTAATTGAAGATAAGATTGAGCATATGATTAACGATGAGTTCAATTCGTCAAATATTCACAAAAAGTCGGATGAAGATTCGTTGCCTTTGGATATGGATAAAGAAAAAGCTTTATAGTATTGTTGTGTGCTGAAAGGAAGTGTATTTATGATAGAAAAAGAAAATGAATACCGAGCAGCGCTGTACTGCCGCCTGTCATCCGATGATGCCTATCTCGGTGAAAGTGGCAGCATACAAACGCAAAAAGCATTGCTGACACAATATTGCAGAGAGAATAATATTCCTATCTATGACATCTATGCTGATGACGGATTCAGCGGTACAAATTTTGAACGACCTGATTTCAAACGAATGCTAAATGACCTTGAAAAGCATAAAGCAAATGTGGTAATAGTTAAAGACCTGTCACGCTTCGGCAGAGAGTATGCTCAAATGGGTATGTATATTGAAAATGACTTTGAGGACTGGAACATCAGATTCATTTCAATCGGAGAAAATATTGATACACTCAACGGTACAGACGGAATACTGATGCCGATAACAAATGTCATCAACAGTCATTATGCAAAGGAATGTTCACGCAAAACAAAGCAGGCTCACAGGGCGTTGGCAAAAGAGGGAAAGTTTATCGGTAGCAGGGCACCGTTCGGATATATCAAGGACCCTAATGACAGACACCACCTAATTGTTGATGAGGAAGCCGCAGCAGTTGTAAAGGACATATTCAAAATGTTCTGCAACGGAATAGGCTATGGAAAAATGACAAAAATACTGCGTGAAAGAAAGGTGCTTAACCCACAGGCGTATTTCAATAAAAATAATCCCGATTATTACAAAAGTGATTATTGGCGTCAGGATTTTGACTGGCATGTAACATCAATTAGGGCATTGCTCAACAATCCTGTTTATCTCGGTCAAACAACCTTTGGCAGAACAAAGGTTAAAGGCAGAGTTAAGAAAACAAAGGTCGCCACTGATGAAAGCGAATGGATTGTAGTTGAAAACACACACGAGCCGTTGATTGATAAAGCAACATGGGATTTAGTTCACGAGATTATGAAAAACCGCAGGCGAGAAACAAAGCGTGGAGAGGTTCAAATGTTTGCCGGATTGGTAAAATGTGCAGATTGCGGTTCGGCTCTAAATGTTTCATATAACTCAAAAAGACAAGCCTTCACAAGCTTCTCCTGTTGGGTGTATAAGAACTATGGCAAGGAGCGTTGCACCTCTCATGCAATCGGATACAAAACACTTTACAACATTGTACTTGAGGATATTCGCCGACAGGCAGAGAGCGTTAAGGATTCTAAAACGGATTATCTTGCAAAGCTGCAAAATCAATTAGTCAGCCGTTCAAATCAAGACTTAAAGAAATTCAAAAGTGAGTTTAAAAAAGCAGAAAAAAGATTAGAACAGCTTGATAAAATTATGAGTAAGCTCTATGAGGATAGAGCACTTGAAAAGATATCCGAAGATAGATATATCTCAATGAACAGTAAATACGATGCCGAATATGCAGAACTATCGAAAAAAACAAAACAACTCAAGACAGAGCTTGAAACAGCAGACGAATCAATGGTCAATGCATATCAATTCGTAGATATGGTAGAAAAATATGTTGACATCCAAGAACTAAACGCCCGAATCCTCAACGAACTAATAGAAAAAATCGTAGTCCACGAAAAAGAAATCATCAACGGTGAGAAATATCAGACAGTTGAAATATATTATAAATTTATTGGATTAATATAACGTCAAACATTGATAATAAGATAATAATATTGTAAAATTATACCAAACATAAACAGGAGCCATCAATATAATGGATTTTTATAAACGATATTCAAAAGAGATAATGGAACCATTTGCTTTGAAAGTTTTAAGATTTTCGTTTGATTCAAAGTATAGAGAATATCACGCACCAACAAATAGTGATAACTTTGATTACGTATCAACAGACGGAAATAATGCATTAGAAATAACTTCGGTAATAACAAAAAATGAGATGGAGGAATACATTTACGAAAAACTCAAAGCAAGTGGAAAGCAAAATTTAAAATCATCTCACATAAAGGATTTAAAGTTAACAGATGATGGCGATATTCAATCTTATTATGGCGGCTCAATGAGTGAGGTTATATCTTTAATAAGAAAAGCTTTAGAAAACAAACAGAAAAAAGCATTAAGAAGATTAGAAATTAAATCATACAAAAGTGTTGATTTGTTTATGTGTATTAATGACGGTAGTCTGTTTGATAAGTACAGTTTTGAAATAGCGTTTAATGATTTGGATAAATACCTTTTCGATAATATCTTCTTTATTACTTCGGCACACTTTATTCGTTATAATAAGAAAATTGGTTTTGAAGAATACCCGAGAATAATAAGCGAGAATGCTTGAATTTTAGATTGTTATATATCCTTAACTACAACCCGAGGTCGTCGGTTCGAATCCGACTATCAGCTCCAAAAAGGCATTGTTTTTAATGCCTTTTTATTTTTGTGTATGACGGGCATATCAATGCTCTGTGGTGAAAGTCCACCGAGGCGT
>JBJEGN010000081.1:0-9594 GCA_051875105.1 Candidatus Gastranaerophilaceae bacterium | reverse complement strand
GATTTAGAAACAACGGTTACATTTGGTAAAATTACCGAGTACACTCTAAATCCTTTATTTAATACATTTGATGTTAATCAGTACAAGGCTATCCATAGGTATTTGTTTGAAGATATTTATGACTGGGCAGGCGAGTATCGTAATGTTGATATGAGCAAAAAGGGCACTATCTTCGCCAAATTTGACAGTATTAATGATTTAATGAATAGTTGTTTTAAGAGACTTAATGATAATAAATGCTTTCAGGGTTTAAGCTTTGATGAATTCGTTGATAATATTGTGGATTTTTATTGTGTTACAAATAAGATTCATCCTTTTAGAGAAGGTAACGGCAGAACACAAAGATTGTTTTTAACACAGCTTATAAGTCTCAATAATTACACTATTGATTTTGCCGGAATTGATACTGATGATTTGATGATTGCTACTGTTCAAGCCTCAAATGGTGTTACGGATTTTTTGAAAAATATATTCAAAAATGCCATAAAAGCTAACATCTTAACCGATTAGCAGCTATAGGTTGAAAAAACCTTTTAACACAGAAATGTTAGAATTTATAGATTTTTTATCAGCTCCAAAAAAGCAGGTTTCAAACCCTGCTTTTTTAATTTCAAAATTAAAGTGCTCAAACTTCAAGCAAAGCCCCTGTGTCATACAGAGGCTTTGCTTTTTAGTACCACTTATTTATCCAACCCTCTTGGTCAGTGATAGGCTCCGATTGCTTTTGTGTAGTGGTATTTGTTGTAGTTTTGTTTTTTTCTGTTTCAGTTGCAGAAGTCACTGTTGTGTTGTCTTCAAATTCAACAGCATTATCTGCTTCATTTTTCGCCGAGGTTGATGAAGCAGAAGCTTTAGCGGTATCACTTTTTGAACTTATAGTTGTTGTCACAGCAGTAGGTGAAGCGGTTTCGCTACCGCTGTTATGTGTACATGCTACAAAAGAACAAACAATAACTAGAACAGAAGCGATAATTAAAATCTGTTTTTTCATTATGAACCCCACGGAATATCGTTATCGGCAGGGTCTCTGTCGTCTGTAACATCGCTTGTTGTGATAACGTCTATTGCCTTAAATTCATCAATGTAAACCACCGGTTTTTCATAAATTTCTTTCATTGGTTATACCTCGCTAAAATAATTATCATTAATTGATTGTTTAATATCATCGCTAATTGACTCATCAGCTAAAACCTTGCTTACAACATCATTCAGACTGTATTTCATAATATCCGAATAAAAATACATCCCGTCTATGCACACATACGCCCTTGCAGATACAATTTCATTGTAAGCAGATTTAGGGATATCAGTAAACACAAGATTAAAACAGCTATTTGAATTGTTTTCAACAATATTAGCGGCAACTATCTTTTTTGCACTTGATGTATATACATACAATCTGTCTGTATCCGAATAACTATATACAAATCCATATTCGATATTATCTGCAAATTCTTCAAGTTCAGTTAATTCATCCCAATCAAAGCCAAAACGCAAGCTTGGACTTGTAACACGAATAGAAGCTCCTTTCTTGTTAACCATTGCATTACTATTAACAAAAATACACGAATCTGTATATCCGCTCGAATCAATTTGTTTAATTATCGGTGAATCATCACCTGTAACAAATGTGTACTTGTTTTCAAAAAAATCTTCGCTAAATGTTAAACTTGTTAATCTTCTGCTATTGCCATATACGGTAACATTGCCCGGGATATCCGTTGTTAAGCTTCTCAACCAAGGAACAAAAAGAAGTTCCATATTTGTACATCCCAAAAAAGCATTTTCATTTATTTCCGTAGCTTTTGGTAAATATACATTTTTTAGATATTTACAGTTGTTAAATGTATGAGATAAAACCGTCGTAATTTTGCCCAATTTAATCGTTTCGGCTTTACAGTCATCAAAAGCAAAGTCTTCCTCACAGCTAATACATTCAGGTAATATTATCGAATTAAAATAAGAACCCGCAAATCCTCTGTTTCTAATTTCCTCTAATTCGGGAAGAATTAAATCCTGTGTTAATGATTCACAACCATAAAATGCTTTATCATCTATGTAACGAAGCTTTGGCATATAAATACTGGATAAATTAACACAATTCTTAAAGCCACCGGTTATAATGTCTAATTGAGGAAAATATGCACTAACAATAGGTGTATTGTCAAATGAATTGTATTCGGAAACTGCATTTGGAAAATAGGCTTTTTTCAATTTTGAATTTGAAAAGCATTTATCTCCGAGATATTGAACTCCGTTTGCCGTTATTGATTCAAGCGGTGTTCCGTAAAAAGCATATCTTTCAATTTTTGTTACGGAATCGGGTAAAACAACTGATTTTACATTTGTGTACTGAAAAGATTTTACATTAACAGTTACAGGAATTACTCCGTCAATCTCATTCGGCACAACAAGTTCGGTTTCATTTCCGCAATAGTTTAGGATTAATCCGTCAGGAGTAATCATGTATTCAGATTCATTTTCTTCTAAAATATAGTAATCTAAGGAAACATATTTGCTATGCAATGTTGAGCCAATACGTGGGAAAGCAGCCGCAATAATTCTTGTCGATTCAGTAATATCAATAGGACGGTTATAAAGCGTTCCGTTCTGTTTTGACGGTAATGAACCGTTTGTAGTGTAATAAACATCAACTAAATAGCTGTCGCAACTTAATTCAACACTGATATCGTTATAAAAGAAGTTGCTCTCATAATTGCTTGTAACATCCTTACATCTTGTTGCATCAATGATATTTGAAAAATTAACTATACCAACACCATAATCTTTATAACAATCACCTTTTCTAAAAGGAATAGCTGTTGAAATAAGTTTCTGTTTTACTTGCTCCGGTGTAAAATTTTTATTTTCCATTAGAACAATTGCAGCTGCTGACGCTACAAACGGAGCAGAAAAAGAAGTTCCGTTTTGATAAGTGGTACTGCTTTGAGATAAAATGCTGGCGGTATGTATGTTTTCTCCGGGTGCGGCAATATCTACCGGTCCGCCGTAATTTGAAAATGAACACGGTTGTCCATTTTGATTTGTTGCAGCAACCGTTATTACATTATCATATATTGCAGGAGCAGAAACAACAGAAGTATGGTCATTTCCTGCTGAGGCTACTATTGTAACACCCGAATTAACAAGATTTGTTATTTCGTTTTTAAGATTTTCGTTTGTAGCAACTGAACAAGATATATTAATTATATCAGGTTTGTTATCAAGTTGTGCTATATAGGAAAGTGCACTTAACATCATTGATGATGTACCGTAGCCTGTGTCATCCATTATTTTGTATGCAGATATTTTTACATTGTCAGGCGAGCTTTGAGCAATTACTCCTGCGACCGCTGTACCGTGTCCGTCCCCGTCAAGCTCGCTGTTTTTATTTCCTCCGGAGCTGAAATTCATATATGTACGAATAACCCTATTTTTGAAAAACTCGTGGTCATAATATATACCGGAGTCAATAACTGCTATTTCAAGCTGTGAATTTACTTTGTTTTTATAATAATCTAACACTGAATTTGAGTCTGTTTCTAAACATCCCCATGCGTTTGATGAATCCTCAACACCTTGAACTGTTACATAAGAATCGTAAGAAACAGTATATCCAAGTGATTCGTATTTGTCATAAGCCTCGTTTGCAGATGACTCGTCATTATATTGCAGAAATGCGTATCCAAAACCATATACGCTGTCAACAGCACCGTATTCATCAATTCTATTATCTGTATTCACAATAAGTCGTGTGTCGATTGTCTTTTCGTTGGCACTGTCAGTTTCAATTGTTTCCTCATATTCTTCATCATATTCGGCACACATTTTAGCAATATCGCTACCTACTGTAAGCACATTTTGCTTGTTCACATCTTCTGCTATAACTGTATAGCAAGGTGAAAATACTGAAATTAAAATTATGATTGATAAAATAATACTTATTGCTTTTTTCATAAAATCACCACTATTATTTGAAATAAAATTTAAACAAATCAAATATATAATAAATACAAATAATAATCAGTTTTTTTGCAAAAATGTGCTGTTTTTTATGTAAAATTGGTAAAAAAGGCCACCTCACAAAATTGTGAGATAGCCTTTTTTCATCGTTTGAATATTAGTGTTGAATTGAATTTTTTTGCTTGGTTATCGTAATGCCATTCGTATTCGGCATTATTTTTCTTTGCATACTTTGAAATTATTTTAATTCCATAGCCGTGAGCTGATTTATCATCCTTGCTGGTTTTGATAATTTTGCCTTTAATTACAGGCTCGGTATCGCAGGAATTGACAACATTAAGAACATCAAAGGTGTTCACCCTGCGAAGTGAAAATATGATTGATTTTTGGATGCTACGCTCGGCGGATTCAACTGCATTATCAAGCAAATTGCAAATAAGAATTGACAAATCGCTGTCATAAATATAGTCAAGATTAGCCGTTTTAACCTCTATATTGAAGCTGATCTTTTTACTGCTACACATCGCTTTATACTTACTGAGCAATAAATCAAGCATTTTGTTATTAGTCAATTTGATAATTTGATACTTTTGAATATCATCAAACAGAGCGTCAACATAGGAATGTATTTCCTCTGCACTATCCATATTAGCAATAGCGTTATAGTGATTTTTTGTATCGTGGAACATCATTCGCATTTCGTTATTTTGATGTTCTAAAACCTGCATATATGAATTGTTAAGCTCAACAAATTGTTGTTCCTTTTCAAGTTCTTTTATTTCTCTGTCCTTTTCTTCAAGAAAGCCGTAGTACATAAATATAACAACGCACATTATTGCATCAATCAAAGAGATTGTTACAATTACTAATAATTCACTTTTTGTAAATGCATATTTTTCAAACAACCAAGAAAAAGCAACTACAAATGCCATAGAGGTCATAGGATAAATAAACAATGGCAAAAACTTTTTGTTTTGCCTGAAATCCTTATGTTTAATCAATAGAACAAGAAGTTGAACAAGAATGAAATTAATTAACTTAGAAGCAATACCGGTAAACAAATGTGTTATTGGAGATGTGGTTTCACTTGACGTTACAACCATATATCCATCATACAGGACAATAACAATGAGATTTTCCGACAAATACGCACATATTAGCAAATATGCTGTATATACAACTTTTTTAATGATAGTTTCTTTATAGCCTATCAGCATGGTACAAAAGTACATTATCAAAGAAACACAAGTGTTAACAAATAAATTTTCAAAAATAAAATATAATGCAAAGCCTAAAACATATAACGGAAAGGTGAAAATAAGTATTTTTGATGTTTTGAGCCTTTTGTCCATAACTCTGTTGCAAAAGGATATAGTTATAAGAAACTCAAAAAAGTAAATCAGCCCAATACTAAGATAATCCATTATTTCCCCTCCATAAATCTTACAAAGGATTTGTGAAACTCCGTTTGCTTACTGCGTGAAACAGGAATTTTATACTGACCGTCAAGCACTATTTCCCCTCGTTCATAGGCAGTTATATAATTAAAATTTATGATATAGCTTTTATGTGGCTGAGCGAAAATAGAGCTAACAAGCCTGTCCTTAAAATAATCAAGAGTGTGGGTTGTGAAATATGTTTTATCCTCGGTAACAACCTTTGTTTTTCTATGGGAAATTTCTATGTAAATAATGCTTTCGGCAGTAACACGCACCTGCGTTTTATCATCACGGATAAAGAAATTTATTGTAGTGTTATCAATTCTTTCAATAGCATTATCTATTCCGCTGAAAAATCTATCCTTATCAATAGGCTTTTCAAAAAATCTTGCAGCGTTAAGATTGAGAGCAGAATCAAGATACTGCGAATGAGCTGTAAGATAGATAAGTACAATTTGCTTATTGCGTTTGCGTAATTCTTCACCAAGAGCAATGCCGTTCATATCCGGCATTTCAACATCAAGAATTGCAATATTATAATTTTCGTTGCTATCAAGTACAGCATTGCCATTATCAAAAGTTGATATTTCAAGCGGAACATTTCTGACAGCAGAATACTCGTTTAGCATTTCTTTAATTTCGCTGATTATATTCAAATTATCATCACAGACTACAATTTTCATATTACACCTACATAAATTTAGTTAGAATAATTATATCACTACTATAACACATTTTCGGCATAATTACAAAAATGTGCTATAAAAATGACAAAATTGGTAAAATCTTGCCATAGTATCACGTCGGATTTATAATTTTTGAAATTTTTTGAAAAAATGTGTTGACATTTGCTTTCTTATTTGATATAATTATCACCGTTGAGCGAGAGTGGCGGAATCGGCAGACGCGCACGTTTGAGGGGCGTGTGGGGCGACTCGTACGGGTTCAAGTCCCGTCTCTCGCACCAAAGTATCGGTTAAATCCATTTGGATTTAACCGTTATTTTTATGCCTAAACCCGCCTAAAATATGCATTTTAACGTAAAATCTATTATTTCAAGTCCTTTCAATAGTACTTATATTTGAAAAATTACAAATTTTCAAAACTACTAAGATTAATTATCGGTAGTTTTTTTGTGTACTTAACAGCTGAATATGCACCACTAAAGTCCTGTTTTCTGTACCGTGGCAGTGGGGGATATTTACAATATATTAAATTTATGATAGGATTGAATTAACATAAGAACACGTATTAACTATGGAAAGTATAAACGATGATGATAACATCGTTAAGATTAACAGTTGAACAAGCAAACCGATAAATAATAAGAATAATGCAAAAGCAGAGGTGGAATTATGTGTTTTGTAAAATTATTGCTTTTACCGTTGTACATTTTGATACTGCCGTTTAAGCTGTTGTTCGGCGGCTCAAGTAGTTCAAGCGGCGACGCAATGGACGATTTTCTTGACGATTGCGAATACTTTGACAAGCATAGATAAAAACGAGAACAAGGGTTTAAGTGCTATAAAAAATCGGTTTTATTGATTGTATTTTTCTCTCTTTCCACCGCAAGCGGTCCCCCTTTCTCGTCAGAGAAAGGCAAGGTGTGCTGAAATTACGATACTATAATCAACCAGACCTCTACTTGACGCAAGGCAAACTTCACTTTGCGCACTGCGCAACATTTCACTATCTTTCATCCTCTCAGTCGCTATTGCGCCAGCTCCCCTTAATGACATTAAAAGGGGAGCCTTTGTCGGTTAAAATAGTGTATCGTCTTGAACATCAGGCTCCACTTGTTGCAAGGGGAGCTGGCTCGTCACAGCGAGACTGAGGGGATAAAAGATACTATAATTAAACAAACCTTAACACGCCGTAAGCCGTGTATCGTTGAACACAGGGCACCGTCCCTGTGTTCAAAATCTCGCTCCGCTCGCAGAGAAAAGATAAGTGAGAAAAGATAATAGAATAGGTTCTCTATTTATAATTATTACGGACGATTGATAATCGTCCCTACGGTAGTTTTAATAATTATGTAGTCGTATCATTTGTGAGACACCCCGTAGGGACGAGCATTGCTCGTCTTTTTCATTTTTCATAGCGAAGCGACTTCATATTGGCGAAGCCAATGCTTCATTTTTCATTTCGGCTCTGCCGAGGCTTCATTTTTAATATACATTTGTTAAAGTTTGTTAAATTTTTTTGAATTTTTATTGACTGATTTTTAACTTTTGTATTATAATGACAATGTATATTAATGGGTAAATGCGCCCTTTTGGCTATATATAGAGGTCAAAATGCGTATTGGAATGAAAATACACAATATCCAGTGGTCAGATACGGCTCACGGCAGCATTATCCCGTTGTACGAAATAATAGAAATAATTTATTTAAGGGGGAAACTTAATGAAAAAATTATTTAAGAAGTCAATTGCATGCCTAATCGCAGTATTGATGGTTGTTTCTACAATGCCGTTTACTGCTGTTACGGCTTCTGCGGCAACTCTAACTGAAGCAGATATAGCAAACGCAACAACTAACAGAGTTGTGATTAAGGATGCTATTTATACTCAAGCGAGTGATAGTATTTTTAACTATGGTACAGTAATTTCAACAGATAAATTTTGGAATACACCGATTACTTCAACCTCTACTATTACAAAGGTTGAATGTCTTGATGATGCTTCCGTGCTTACTATTACCGACGGTAAGCTTTCCGGCTCATTTTCAAGTGATACTTTCAAAGTATCCGGTGCAACAAATGTATTTGCTACATTAAAGTTTACATTTTCAGACGGAAAGGTTGAATACCATAAGGTCGCTGTAAAGTCATATCCTGTTGAAAATCATGCTGCTGTACATAGCTGGTATTCAAGATGGAACGGTAACAGGGAATCAGGCTACACATTGTTTTTGAGAGGCTCTTCAGGTTCAGCAGGTACTGGCGTATTTACAAAATTTAGTTCTTATTATGGAATTTATAAAACTGACTATAATACAAATTCCGATGGAAATTATGGTAACGCTAGTAACAATAATAATTCATCTGTAGATAAAAAAGCTGGTATCTGTTATACAAATGAAAACGATGCTTTTCCTACAAGTGTAGGTGTTGGAACATACTATATTGATAAGTCTTGTTATGGTACTGATTGGTCTAATCTTGGTAACAGTGAGCTTTGGAACGGTTCAAATTACTCAATTAAAATGGATATAGTTAGAACAAAGTTCACAAATGCTTTGGGTGATTTGTCTAACACTTCAACACCAAGAAATGATACAGGTGCTACTGTTTCAGGCTCGTATTCAAAGGACGATACTAATGGTGCTACAAGCACATTTACATTTACCGCAACAGGAAATATTACAAAAGCAAGTGATTATAACTATCAATTCAATATTCAAAATACTAGTGGTGGTTCTGCCGGTATGCGTGCTAATATTGAGTCATTTGTTTTCGACAAGTCTGTTGCAAGAAACTTGTACACAACTTGCTTGAATAGTGCAATAGACGGTTCTGAATACACTGCTTCTTCATTCCTTGCATATCAAAATGCACTTCTTGAAATGGAAGCATATCTTTCTAACTATGAAGATACAACAGACGCAACTACTTCGCAAGCTGTTTATACTAATCTTAATAGCGCAAAGAACAACTTGAAGTCTCTTTATTGTACAGTTACTTTTTCTGACGCATTTTTCAATACTACAACTGTTAAGGTAAGAGAGGGTGCAACTGTACCGAGTGACCAATTCCCGGCTTTAACAAGTGCCCGTCAGTCATCAAATAAGACTCAACATACAAGATATTACTTCAAAAATACTGCTGACAGTTCGGAATTTACATCTTCAACAGTAGTAACATCTGATGTTAGCGTTATTGAAACGAGTATAGTTGAAAATTGCTCCGGCGGTACAGCAACTTGTACGTCACTCGCTGTATGTGATGTATGTAAATCAACTTATGGTTCATTAGCAGCACACGCTCTTGTAAAAACAGAGGCTAAGGACGCAACCTGTACAGAAGGCGGTAACTCAGAGTATTGGACTTGCTCGGATTGCGGTAAGATGTTCTCGGACGCTGATGGCGCAACAGAGATTGCGGAGATTCCGACAATTTCCGCAACAGGTCACAGCCTTTCAAAGGTTGATGAAGTTCCTTCAACCTGTACAGTAAAGGGTACAGCGGCTT
>JBJEGN010000080.1:0-9720 GCA_051875105.1 Candidatus Gastranaerophilaceae bacterium | reverse complement strand
CTTCAACTTTATCTCCTGTAATTGCTATTGACCTTGCAAGATTGTAGTTCGCAAGTGCATAATTCGGATTGTGCTGAATTGCTTGTTCAAATAGCTCTATAGCCTTCTGTACTCTGCCTAAATCGTCTAAATAAATAACACCTAAATTGTTATAAGCAATATCATATTCCGGGTCGTATTTGATTGCTGTTTCATAAGTTTTTATTGCTTCGTCAAGCTCGCCTTTTCCCCAATAAAGATAACCCAAATTGCAATAAATTTTAGCATTTGTAGGCTCTAACTCAATTGCCTGTCTGTAAATAGACAAGGCATTGTTATATTCGCCTTTTTCATAAAAAGCACTGCCCAAATTGATATAAATATCAATATCTTTTGGTGTCAAAATGTATGCTGTTTGGTATGCTCCTATCGCTGCATCAAGATTTTTTACATTCTCTTGGAATACATATCCCAAAGTTTGAGCTACAATACTTGTCCATGTTATTTTGGGATTTATTGTAATCGCATTCTGATAATGTGAAATTGCACCTTGTATATCACCTTTTAAATATAAAATATTCGCTAAATTACTGTGATATTCTGCAAGATACGGTTGAATTACAATGAGCTTTTTGTATATGTCCGCTGCACTGTTATAATCTCCGATTTCCTCGTATATTCTGCACAGTGAACGATATGCTAATATATTCAAACTATCAAGCCAAATTGCCAATTTGTATTCGTATATCGCTTCTTCATATTTGCCTAAAATCGAATAAATATCACCGATTATGCAATATAAATGCACAAAGCCCGGAGCCTTTTCAACAGCATTTCTGTAAACTTCTAATGCCTTTTCCGGACCGTATAACTGTGCAAGGATAAAGCCTTTTAATAGTACGGGCATGAATTTGAAATATGAAAGTTTATGCAAGGTCTGTTTTTGAGCTTTTTTGTCAAACGGCAAAGTTATTATCGACAAAAACATTTCCCAATAACTTTTCATTGTCACTTTATAATCTTTAAATGCCGACACTTTTAGTAAACAGCTGATTAAATAGTGAGAACGTGATGACTTCCAAGGGTTGATTTTGATTGCCTGTTTTGCAATATCCTGTGCTTCATGAAAATATCCTTTTCTCATAAAGCATTCTGCTTTCATATATCTTGCATCAACAAAATCCGGTGCATTTTGGATTGCAAGATCAAAATAATTTATTGCCTTGTCTAAATCATTCTTATAAAAAAATGCCATACCTAATTTATAAAAAATTTCAGGTGAATCAATGTAAGATTCTAAAGCTCTTTGATATTCGGAAATTGCTTCATCTGTATATTGCTTTGATTGTCTGACATCTAAATGTGTTTCCAAATACAAATCGCCTAATTTAATATGTAAATCAGGATTTGTTCCGTAATGAACCAACGCAAACTGACAAGTTTCTATTGCCTTTTGGATATTTCCTTTTTTTTGAAACTTGTTGATTTGTTTTTCTAATTGTTTTTGTTCTTTTGTTTGATTCATATTTTTGTCTTAAATTCTGTTCTTATTATAATTCATTTTTTATTTTTTTAAAGTATATCATTTTTTACAGGATTGATAAATTCGGCAGGAGCAAGAACTGTCAAGACTTTTGGCATTGAAAAATATTTTTTCGCACATTCTTGAATGTCATTTGCTGTAACATTTTTTATTGTTTCTATGAATTTTTCTTCATAATCACAACCTAAATTTTGTGCCTCATACATGCCCGCAACGGAAGATTCTAATGCATTTGTTTCAAAGTAAAATCCACGTTTTCCGATTACGTTATTTTTTGCATCATTAAGTTCGTCTTCGCCGACAGGGATATTTTTAATTTTTTCAATTTCTGTTTTAAATCCGTCTATTGCTGTTTTGATATTTTTAGGTTCTGTTCCTATGTAAATTGTAAAAGAAGCACTTTTTGTTTTTGGCTCGTAAATACTTCTTACTGTATAAGCAAGTCCTTGTTTTTCACGAAGTTCTAAGAACAATCTTGAGGACAAGCCGCTTGAGCCTAAAAGTGAATTCATTAAGCAAATTGTTGCATATTCTTTATCTGTGTATGTGGGAAATAACCAGCCTTCAAGGATTTGAGCCTGTTTTGCATCATCTTTTTCTATGCAGACTAACTCGTCTTTTTCGATTTTGATTGAAGGTGTTTTACATTCAAAATTCTTGTTTGTTGTCATTTTACCAAAATGATTTTCCAATATTTTTAAAAGATTTTCTTCCTCAAAATCTCCAACGACTGAAATTATTTTTTTAGAGGTTCTTAAAATATCTTCATAAGCTGCTTTTATATCATCTTTTGTGATTTGGTCAATATTTTCAAGAATTTTGATAATTGTATTTCCGTAAGGGTGATTTTTATAAAGAGCCTTGTAATATTCTGCATAAGCTTTAGTTTTTGGCGAGTCTAAGTCCGCTTTGATTTCACCCTTTAATTTTATAACTTCCTTATCAAAATCATTTAAGGTCGAATGAAGTATTATATCTTCCATAAGCTCAAGTGTATGCTCAAAATCTTCATTAAGACTCAATCCCTTAAATCTTACAAAATCAGATTTGAATTCACTGTATAATTCGATTGCATTATCTTCTGTTTCATTTGCAATTTCTTCTGCTGTTCTTGATTCTGTACCCTGTAAGAACAAATTGTTTAATAAAGCAAAAATTCCTGCCTTTTTTTCTTGATTTTCAAGACATAAATAAAATGTAATTGCCGTTCTCGGAGTATTTTTGTTTACTTTTGTGATTACTGTTATTCCGTTGCTTAATTCTGTTTTTCTCATTAGTTTTCCTCCGGTAAAAGAATTGCAAATACAGCGTGGTTCAAATCGATGTATTTTTTTGCATAATCTTTCACATCTTGAACTGTTATGCCTTCAAGTATTGATAAATACGAATTTATAGGTTCTGCATCATCGCAAACCGTCATGTAATATCCGATTGTTTCTGCAATATCAGAAACTGTTTCACTTGTTTCCGCAAATCTTGCTTTTAATTTTTTAACAGATTTTTTTAACTCTTTTTCGGAAATTCCTTCAGTGTATAATTTTTCGATTTCCGCTTTTATTAATTCAATAGCTTTATCTTTTTTCTCGGGGTCGAAATTAGCTTGAACAAAGAAATTACCGCCATCTCTAAAGCTGTAAAAATCAGCAGATACAACGTTGAAAATATGTTCATCTTGTTTTTCAATTAAGTTTTGGTATAATCTTGAACTTTGACCTTCTCCCGTTATAACAGCAATTATATCTCCGATTATTGTGCTTTTTAAGTCTTTTGCTTCCGGGCAAAGATACCCTGCTGTTAAAAATCCTGTTGTTATATTCGATTTTTCTTCGACATATTTCGTTTCGTTTGTTGGCAAATCAATTTTATTGACTCGTCTTTCACCGTTTTTTCTTCCTGCAAAGTCAAAATTTTCAACAACTAAATCTAAAACTTCGTCAAAGTCAAAATCACCGGCAACGATTGTTGTCATATTGCTTGGTGTGTAATTGGTTTGGTAATAATTCATAACCGTTTCTCTCGGCATTTCTGCTATTAATTTTGCAGTTCCGATAACGTCAAATTTGTATGGATGATTTGTGTACATGTTGTGGTTACACATGTTGTAAACTCTTGTCCAAGATTGATCTTCTCTCATTCTTATTTCTTCTGTTACAACATGTCTTTCTCTCTTGACTTTTATATTCGGATTGTTTATGTCAAAAGTATCACCAATTTCTTCCGGTGGAATTACAGGATTTAACATCATATCCGCATGAAGTTCGATTGCTTTTTTGAAATATTCGCCGTTTGGTCCTTTTGGTAGTGTTACATAATAAAAAGTGTAATCCTTCCAAGTTGCAGCGTTAACTATTCCGCCTTTTGATTCGAGAGTTCGGTCAAAATATCCAGCCTTGTGTTTTTTTGTGCCTTTAAACATTAAATGTTCCAAAAAGTGTGAAACACCGTTGTTTTCAGCTGTTTCGTTTATTGAGCCGGTTTTAACCCAAGTGCTGACATTTACTAATGTCCCCGGTTTGTATGCAAGAACTATTTTGTGTCCGTTTTCTCTTTCATATATTACTGCAGGTTTCTGCAAATACGGATAATCCATAATTTTTTTGGTGATTTTTTCGTTCAAAATGTAATCCTCTTTCTTTAACAATCTTATTTTACCTTAAAAAAAGAAATATTACACACTTTTAAGCTCAATTTACAACTTCTTTTTTCGGTTGAATTTCGAAAGAAAATTTATCGTGAACAATTTTAATTTTTTTGTTAAAACAGAATTTAATATTGGACGGAACCGGTTTTTAAAACTTTTGCAGCACAATCATAGCCGGCATATCCGCCATTTGCACCTGTATAACATCTTGCAGAAGCATTATCTTTCCCTGCGGGAACAAGTCCATTTTTTGTTTGCACAAAGAAAAATACATCTTTTCCGACTTGATTAGGACCTTTATCTCCATTTATATCTACTGCAAACGTTAAGGTCGGAAAGGCTGTGTTTTCCGTTATTCCAAAGACTTCGTCAATATCATCTCCATATATATCCATAGAAACAAAAGAACCGTCATTGAGAATAAATGTTATGTTGTTTTGCCCCATGCCCGTATCAAAAGCAGTTGAAGCATAACCGTTTCCGTCAAAGGCTTTTGTTTTGTCGTTGGTCCAGCAGCCGGAAGTGTTAATGCATTTTTTCATGTTTTTTATGTAGGGCAAAATGTAGTGGTTAAAAGTGTATTCAATTGATGCAGTATTGTTATCTTGCATGCCCCAGTCGGTAAAAGAGCCGTTTAGTGCCTGTGTTGTCATCATCACTTGAGATAGTGCGGAATAGGATTTTTTCAGTCTTGCAAGAACTTCTTTGTCATTTTGTGCGTTAATTACTGCCGGAATGGTAAACGAAGCTATAACACCTATTACCACAAGTGTTATTAATACTTCCGCTAATGTAAATCCTTTTTTCATAGTGCTTCCTTACCGGATGTGATAATGTTGTCGGCAATTTTTTTTCAAACTTTAATCTTTTTTATGAAAAATTTTGATAAATTTTTATTTATGTTACGATAATATCACGACATAGGGGAGAATTATACGACATGCCCGCAAAAAAAGTGGTAGAAATAGTCTTGGATGTTGAAACAACAGGGCTTGATTATACAAAGGAAAAAATGATAGAATTTGCCGCATTGAGATTGGAAAACGGCAAAATAAAGAGCGAATATCAAACATTGATTAATCCGCAGCAACACATCAGAAAGTCAAGTATTGCTGTTCATGGAATAACGGAAGATGTCGTAAAAGATGCACCGACAGAAGCTGAAGCAATGCCCGGAATTTTGGAATTTATAGGCGATTATCCGATTGTTGCTCATAACGCTATTTTTGATTACAGCTTTATTAATGAAGCAGCTAAAAGAACGACAGGCAAAGGTATTACAAACCCTATGGTTGACTCGCAGGCAATGTTCAAAGAGGTTTACCCCGATTTGGAATCTTGCGGGCTTGAAGCGTTGATGAAAAAATTTAATGTCGAATTTTCGGAACGTCACAGAGCTATGGCAGATGCTATGGGACTTGCGGAAAGTTATCCGGCTTTGAAAAAACTTTATAAGAAAAAATATGCTTGGCAAATGAAACAAATTGAAAATGTTGAATACCTTTTTGAAAGATTTTTGCGTATTCAAGGTGCTGTTTCAACTATGCAGGCAGAACTTCAGGATTTGAAATCTATTTTTAAATTGTACTTTGAACAAGGCGGACAGCCTGTAAGTTCACCCACGGGAGAAACTCTCGTTTACCACCATAAACAAGGTTTTAATTACGATTTTTCTTTAATAAAAGATACTCTTGAAGAAATCGGAGCTTTGGAAAAAGCCGTAAAGCTCAATAGTGGCTTTATCGACAGACTTGTGAACGGCAAAGGTCTTGATGAGGAAACTCGTGAAAAACTTCGTAGTGCAAGAATAGAAATTAGTACAACGAAAAATATTCAAATTCTTAAACCTGAAAGAAAATAATTTTCCTTGTGTGGTTTGATTTTGCACTTATTTTATACACTTTAAAATGTTACAAAACTTAATATTGGTGTTTTTTAACGCAATTTTGATAAGAGTTTTCTTTTATGGAGAAAAAGAGTGTGAATATAAAGGAAAAAGCGTTGAAATTTAAATTAATAACTGATATTTTTGAAGCAAGTGCAAAGAGATATGGTACTTACAAAGCGTTAAATGATGATTATTGCGGATATAGTGCCACTTATGCAGAGGTTTTTGAAGATATTCAAAAGGCTGCGTCAGCATTTCAAAAATTAGGAGTCGGAAAAGGCAGTCATATTGCTCAATTTAGTGAAAATAGTGCAAAATGGATGATTTTAGACCAAGGTTTGTTGAAAAACGGTGCATTAAATGCTGTCAGAGGTTCTGCAGCACCTTCAGATGAATTGAAATATATTTATAATCACAGTGAAAGCCATGTTTTAATTACAGACAGTAAAAAAGTTTTAGAAAACATGGTTGATTTTATTGTTTCAAAAGGTGCAAGTTTTGCGATTTACACCGGAAATGAACAAATTGAAAAGGAAAATCTTCCTCTTGCTGTTTACACATTTGAAGAATTTCTTGCACTTGGTGAAGATAAAAAATTCACACCTGTAGAAGTTAATGAAGATGATGTTGCAACTTTGATTTACAGCTCAGGCACAACCGGTCGTCCTAAAGGAATTATGTTGACTCATAAAAATATTGTAAGTCAGGTTTTAAATATTGATCCGGTTCTTCAAATTAAAGAAGTTGGTAAAATTACGACTGTATTGCCGATTTGGCATGCTTATGAAAGAACTTGCGAATATTATATGATGTCAAAAGGTATTAATCTTTCTTATACGAATATTAAAAACTTTAAGAAAGATTTGAAAAAGCAAAAACCGAATTATTTTATTGTTGTTCCGAGATTATTTGAGGCTGTTTATGATGGCATTTTGGCAGAAATGAAGAAAAAATCGGATAAAGAAAGAGCATTGTTCAATTTCTTTATCAATGTTTCTCAAAAATATTGTGCAGCAAAAAGAGTTTTGAACGGAACTGATATTTACAATCAACACCCTTCATTTTGGACAAAAACAATCAATTTTGTTGAAAAATCAGCACTGTTTGGTTTGCACAAATTAGGAGATAAATTGATTTATTCAAAAATAAAAGCTGTTTTAGGCGGAGAATTTATCAAAGGCATCTCAGGCGGCGGTGCTATGGCAAAGCATATTGATGATTTTTTCCAAGCAATCGGAATTGATATTTATGTAGGATACGGATTGACAGAAACGGCTCCTGTTCTTGCAGTAAGAGAAATCGGCGACAATAAATTGTATTCAACAGGTAACGCTATTCCTCAAACTGAATTAATGGTTGTTGATATAGATACAATGAAGCCTGTTAAAAAGGGGCAAAAGGGTGTTGTTCTTGCAAGAGGACCGCAAGTTATGAAAGGTTATTATAATGATAAAGAGGCAACTAAAAAAGTTCTTCTTTCAAACGGATTTTTCATAACAGGGGATATCGGTTGGTTCACTGATGATAACTGTTTGGTTTTGACAGGCAGAGCAAAAGATATTATTGTTCTTTCAAATGGTGAAAATATTGAGCCTGATGCGATTGAAGCATCTTGTATGACAAGTCCTTTTGTAAAACAAATTGTACTTGCAGGACAAGATAAAAATGCTCTTTCTGCTTTGATTGTTCCGGATATGGATGAGGTTCGAGATTTTGCTAAAAAGAACAACTTGAGCATCTCAAATCCTCAAGAATGTGCAGAACTTAAAAAAGCTGTTATGAATAATTTGAAAGATATTATGCAAAAGAATAAATCTTTTAGAGCTCACGAAAGAATTGCTAATATAGCATTTGTTGATGAAGCTTTTACTCCTGACAACGGACTTATGACAATGACAGCGAAAATCAAGAAGAATGCAGTTTATGACAAATACAGTGATTTGATTGAAGCTATGTACAGATAATTTGTATTTTCTTTAAACTAAAAAACAGAAATGACGAGAATTCTCCGAGTTTCTGTTTTTTTGTGTTATGGTTAATGAAAATTGGAGCGAAAATATGTTATCTGATAAACAAAATAGAATTTGTTCTGCAAAGGGACTTTTTGAAGATGGTTATAACTGTGCTCAATCTGTCTTTTGTGTTTTTTGTGAGGATTTTGGCATTGATTTTGAAACCGGTTTAAAGCTTTCATCTTCCTTTGGCGGCGGAATGGGAAGATTGAGAGAAGTTTGCGGAGCGGTAAGTGCTATGTTCATGATTGCCGGGCTTAAATTTGGATATTCTTCAAATAATGATGATTTGAAAAAATCAAAACATTATGAATTAATTCAAAAATTAGCTGATGAATTTGCCAAAAATAATGGCTCAATAATTTGTCGTGAGCTTATCGGAGAGGATAGAAACGGTTACATTCCTGAGATGAGGACAAAAAAATATTATCAAAAAAGACCCTGTGCAGAGCTTGTTGCATCAGCTGAAAAAATAATTAGGGATAAAATTCTAAATGAATAGTTCTGATATTTTTGAAAATACCTCTGATATAATTTTTAAGCACAAAATCAGCTTGAAAGATTTGATGGGAAAATTTAAGTATTCTGTAAATTTTCTCGGCATTCTTTGGGGGATAATTTTTTCTGTCGCTTTTTATTCCCCCTCTTTGATAAAAAATTTTTCTTCTGTATTGTTTTTGAAAATTTGGTTTTTTCTTTTAATAATGACTATTTTTGATATTGCATTAACGGTCTTTTTTACAAGAGCAAAAATTGTTTTGACAAAAAATTCTATTTTTTATAAACCTCCTGTGTCTTTTAAAATTTATTCTTTTCACTTTGATGAAATTGGTGCTTTTGTTAAAAATAGATTTTTTATAACTGTTTTTGGAAAAAATCCTCAAAAACGATTTACGGTTTTTCTATATGGAAAAATTGCAGAAGAATTTATATCTATTTTACAAAAATTGATTCCGGAGTTGCGCGATTATACTCCTAAAAAATCTTTCGATTTCGCAACGAACTATGATAAATATTTTTCTGTATTTTGTATTATATCAATTTTTTTTGCTTTTTCTCTATTCCCGATTTCTTTATTTTTGAAATCTAAAATCGGTGATTTTTATTTTTCTCAATGGGAAAAAAGTGGTTATTCCATTGATGTTTATCGAAAATGTGCACTCGATAATTATAAATTTGCTGTGCTTAACGAGAGAAATTCAGCTTATTGTGAAAAATTTTTATTGCTCTCTTCACATAAATAAAATACAAAAAACACCATTTTCAAATGGTGTTTTTCGGGATTTTGTCATTACATTTATAATTTTATTTTGTTTATATTTCTGCTACTGAAATGGCAGTAACTCCCGCATTTCTCGCTGAATCCATAACCTTAACCATAGCTCCGTTCGTTGTATCATCACTTGTTTCAATTACAACTCCTTCCGGATTTGTTTTGGATTGCTCTTTTATTATAGCTTCAAGTTTGTCTGCCGGAATTTCTTCGTTACCTAAGTAAAATTTATCTTCGTTATCGATGAAAATATTTACTGTTTTATGTTCCTTTATTTGTTCTTTAGCCTCGACGTTGTCAGGTACCGTTAATGATAATCCCTGTTGGTCTAACAACGGTGCTATCACCATCATTATGATTAACAATACTAAAAAGATATCTGTT
>JBJEGN010000079.1:0-9960 GCA_051875105.1 Candidatus Gastranaerophilaceae bacterium | reverse complement strand
CACCCCCGCAACCAATTATAATAAGGCTTTTAGCTTCATATTATCATTTAGGATTACCCAAAATCCCTCCAATAAAAATTTTTACAGATGACCAAGATAACAAGAACAAAACACAATAAAAACATATTTTTTTTGACATCGAATTTTTTGTTATATAATCACATAAAAACAACTACTTTGGGACTTTAGACATTTTGCTCAAGAAAATTACAATAAAAATTTTTCAAATATTTGCATATCTGCTTTCCGCCTTAACATGCTATAAGATTTTATCTCCGATTTATCTAAATATCGTACCGAGAAATGAATCGCTATTTATGCCTTTCTTATCATTTTCTCATAGCATTCCGTCTGATTCAATAATGCAAATTTTTACATCAAATGACCATTTTTATATTGTTCTTTCTGTATTACACGTTTTCACACAAAGATATCTGCCGTATTTATTAAAAATCCACCCTGTCGAATGTTATGAAAAATATACAGTATGGCTATTGTTTATTTCCGTTTATTTTCTTCTTATTGTTTTTGTAAAAAATCTTTTTAAATATATATCAAACAACAAATTCATTAATATTTTTGCACCGTTTTTATCGATTTTATTTCTGTTTGTTATTCTGAAATTTGTTCACACAATTGGCTTTATGTGGATTTTACAGCACGATTGTTGGACATACGCATATATTTTAATTCCTGCCATAGGATTTACTCTTTTTTATGAATTTGAAAAGTATTACGTTCTTGAAAATACTCTGAAGAAACGTCAAATATTTGTTTTATGTTTTTTATTAATACTTAATGCTTTTTCAAACGAATATTTCAGATTTATAATTTGCAGCGGATTGTTTTTGGGATTTTTATTACATATGTTAATTATCAAAACAAATATTAGCAAACGCAAATTTCTTTTGGCTTGGATTGGAATTTCAATTTTAAATTGTTTGGTATTTTTCACCTCAAATTTTCAAGATTGGTTTGCAGAAAGAAATAATCACTATACTTTATCAGATTTAATTAATATTTTTCCTAATTTTATTTCTGCATATTTTAAGGAAGTTATAATAGAAAACCAATGGTTTTTCTTTTTCATAGCACTATTTTTAGTCACAATAGCATTATTTGTAAAAAATCAAAACGAGAATAAGCGTATTTTTATATACACAGTATCTGTTATTGTATCTGCACTGCTTTTTCAAATATTAATTCTTGTTGGTTGTGAAACAAGCTATAATATTCAATATTCTTTTCAACACCAAGGAATAAAAATGCTGACAAAAATGATACTTTTCAGCCTGAATTTATCACTTTTAGGATACTTGTTTGCTTATTGCAAAAATATTGCTATCACAATAGGGCTTACCGTAATAAGTTTATTACCGTTTTATTATGGCTATGACCCGGAAATTTACAATTTTAAATACAGAAAGGAAGATGCTCTTAACTACAAAAGAGAACTATACATCTTAGACAGAAGTTATATAAGTATATCAAAAGACGCAGATGTTTTTTATAACTATCATAGATTTTGGCCATTTTCACACCCTCTTGCATTTTACTATTTCACCAACATTTACGGTTGTAAAAATGGAGAATGAAACAAATATAAACAGACTGTTTATGTTTGTGAAGACAGTGATGACATCGAAGTTTGCGAAAATAAAATGAAAGATTTTATAAAACAAAAAACAGGTTATGTTTTTTCAGAAGAAGAATTACAAAAACTTGATTTTTCTATTTACGATAAGTACAGAAACTATTAGATTTCATTGACAAAGAGGGAATTAAAATATATAAATAAATCATGTTAAAGTTTATAAAAATCTTTTTATTCTTATTTTCCGCAATTGTTTGCTACAAAATAATTGCTCCGATATATCAAAATATAATACCTGTCGCTGAATCATTGGACACTTGCTTCAAATCTTTATCCCCAAGCATTGGAGATAACTCAATATGGCAACTTTTCACATCAAATACTCATTTTTATATTTTCCTTTCGGTAATAAATGTTTTCACGCAAAGATATTTACCGGAAATAATCAATATACACCCTATTGAGTGTATGGAAAAATACACAAATTTATTTTTATTTACTTGTGTTTACTTTCTTGTTTTAGTTTTTGTTCAAAATTTTTTAAAATATTTGAATATCAAAAATAAAATTTTTTATGTATCTACACCTTTATTAGGCATACCGATTTTTTTATTAATCCTTAGTTTTTTACAACAATTGTTTTTTCAATGGGTTTTGTTAAATGATGTTTGGTTTTACGCATATATTTTGCTTCCTGCAATTGCAATGACTCTCTTTTATGAATTTGAAAAATACTATGTTCTCAATAAAAAAATTACCAAAAGACAAATTATTATTTTTTGTTGTTTGCTTTTGATTAATGCTTTTAGTAATGAATACTTCAGGTTTGTTATTTGCTTTGGACTACTATTCGGTTTTTGTCTTCATTGGTTTTTCATAAACAGAAGTGTGAACAAATCTAAATTCTTTTTGACATGGTTATTCATTTCAATACTAAATTCACTCACATTCCTTACTCCTAATTTTAAAAACTGGTATTTTTTCAACAATAACGACTATAATGCTTTAACCTTAATTAACAAAATTCCGCAAATGATAAAATCTTATTGGCATTTTACTTTTGAAGAGAATATTTTATTGCTTTTAATAATAGCAATATTTTCAATTGCAATTGTTAAATTCGTGAAAAACAAAGAACAAAATAAAAGACTTTTAATTTTTTTCACAACAATAATATTGTCAATGATAATATTTCTTATAGCTATAAATATAGGTACGCTCAAGTATTACAACCTTGATTTTACGTTTGAACATCAAGGTATAAGAATTATTACAAAATACTTGCTTTTATATCTGGTATTATCACTTTCCGGATATTTACTTCAATATGGAGAAAAAGAAGGTAAAATAAATGCAATTGCACCTCTTATTTTTTTAATTTGCTGTTCTGTATGCAACAAAAATATATTTAATTTTGAAGAAATAACAAAAGAAGCACTTACAAACAAAAGAAAAATATACATAATGGAACGTTGTTTTGTTGAAACAGGGAAAAAAAATAAAATATTTTACCAGTATAATCGCAGTTGGCCGGCAACAATCGGAGGTTTATCATTAAGATATTTGTTAAATTTGTACGACAGAAATTCAAATGTCGAAGATTATCAGACTGTTTTTGTCTGCGAGGAAAACGATAATAATGAAATTTGTGAAATCAAAATGAGAAATCGTATAAAAAAAGACTCAAATTATATTTTTTCCGAAGAAGAATTATCAAAACTTGATTTTTCTGTTTACAAAAAATATATGTGGTATTAAGCAAGAATTAAGACAAAATGAAAAGAAATCAATAAATTTTTTGCATGAGCAGATATTTCTGATAAAATAAAGAAAATTATATTTAATAAAGGAGTAATAAATGAAGCAGTCAGTAAGATTAGATAAAATTCCGCCATACCTTTTTGCGGAAATTGACAGAAAAATTGACGAAGCAAAAGCAAAAGGCTACGACATAATAAGTCTTGGAATAGGTGATCCGGATACACCAACACTTGAAGATGTTGTAACAGAAATGCATAAAGCAATTGACGAGCCTAAAAATCACGACTATCCGCCATACAACGGAACAAAAGATTTTAGACAAGCAGCATGCAAATGGATGAAAAATCGTTTTGGTGTAGAACTCGATGCAGATACAGAAATGCTTGCCAACATCGGCTCAAAAGAAGCTATTGCCCACGTATTTTTTGCATACGTTGATGAAGGTGATTATACACTTGTTCCTGATCCAGGATATCCGGTTTACAAAAATGCAACTATTTTTGCAGGCGGTACACCATATTCAATGCCACTTTCAGCAGAAAATCACTTCCTTCCGGATTTTGATAAAATTCCAGAAGATATTGCAAAAAAATCAAAAATCATGTTTTTAAATTATCCAAACAACCCGACAGGTGCAGTTTGTGACTTAGATTTCTTTAAAAAAGCCGTTGATTTTTGTAAAAAATATGACATTTTACTTTGCCATGACCAGGCTTATTGCGAAATGACATACGACGGATACGTTGCACCATCTGTATTGCAAGTTGAAGGAGCAAAAGACATAGCGATTGAATTTTTCTCACATTCAAAATCATATAATATGACAGGCTGGAGAGTCGGTTTTGTCTGCGGAAATAAAGATGCAATAAAAGCTCTCGGTACAATTAAAAACAATATCGACTCAGGTGTATTTAAAGCTATTCAACAAGCAGCCGTTGCAGCATTCGACACTCCAAAAGAAAGAATTCAGAAACTTAATGATATGTATAAAGAACGTAAAGAACTTATGGAAGCCGGATTAAGAGAATTAGGCTGGAATATTGAAACATCAAAAGCTACATTCTATCTTTGGGTACCGGTTCCAAAAGGATTTACATCAGAAGAATTTGTAACAGTAATGCTTGAAAAAGCACACGTTGTTGTTCCGCCCGGAAATGGTTACGGAAAATACGGTGAAGGATTTTTCAGAATTGCACTTACAAAACCTGCTGAAGTCATAAAAGAAGCTCTTAAAAGAATGAAAGAAGCCGGAATTTGCTATAATATGACAAAATAATCGTTTGATTGTACAAAGAAAAGCCCTCTTTTGAGGGCTTTTTTACTTTTTCTCTCTCTGTTTATATCTAATTAAAAAATGCTTTAAAAATATCAAAGATATTTTTCTTTCTCGAAACAAAAACATCAGCTGAAAGCAAATTAAGAAAATGCTTATTCAAACCTTTATGTTCCAAAGGTCTTGCCGTAAATTCTCGGTCTGTAACAAAATCGGTAGCCTTTAATAATTCATTCGTCAACATATTTTAATTCCTTTCACTGATACAATATCATTTTTTTTAATAAAAAAAATCATCTGTTTTAAGGGTATAAAAAAAACTTAAAAGAATATTAGCCGATATAATTATGATAGAAAAAGATAATTTTAACCAAAAGATTAAACTCAATAATACAAAAGTTAAATGACATAGATTATTTGACGTGATACAATAAATATCGAACGAGGACTACGCTATATGGAAAAAATTAAAAAGATTTTTGTATTTTTGCTTGCAATAATAGGAATAGTATTATCATTAGAACTTTGCAAGATATATTATGATGCGAATTTCAACCCTTATGCGCTTTCAAGTTTTTGTTCGGTAAACAACATCATAGATTGTGACGGAGTTGCAAAGACTTCGTACTCGCAATTTTTTGGAATACCGCTTTGTTTATGGGGACTATTTTTTTATTCTTTTATAATTTTCCTTTTTGCAGCACCTTTTTTGGCAAAATTTAAAATATTCAAATTTGCAGAAGTATTCAAAAATCCTCAAGCCTACATTTTCTGCTTGTCGTCACTTGCTTTTGCAATATCAATGTGCCTTGCATTTATTTCATTTTTCATAATCAACAAAATCTGCATTCTTTGTTTAATAACGTATTTCGTCGATTTATTCATAGCTTTATCAACAAAAAATTACAAAGAAAAATGGTACTTTGAAATAAAAACTTCAATTGAAGATTTTAAAGCTGCAATTTCAATAAAAAAATATTTAATAGCATTCATAACTGTAGTTCTTTTAGGTATTGGTGTTCTGACATATACAAGTTTAAGTTATGTTCTCACACCACAAAACAAACCGTTAAAGCTAAAATATTCTATCACAACAGATTTTGAAACAAAAGACAATACAATGGGCAGTGAAAATGCCAAAATAATCATTCATGAATATATGGATTATAACTGTGCATCTTGTTATATGGTGAATTTATCGTTAAAAAGACTTTTATCAGAACTTAACGGAATAAAAGTAATCCAACATAATATGCCACTTGACGGAGAATGCAATCCCTTGGTTACAAAAGGACACGACGGCTCTTGCAGAATGGCAAGATATGCTCTTGCTGCGAAAAAACAGGGTAAGTATTGGGAAGTTAATGAAAGACTTTTTGACCAAACACCTGATAGCGACGAAAAAATAATAAGAACTTTAAAAGGTATAAAAGGTTTAAACATAAAACAATTAAAAACAGATGCAGCGTCTGATGAAATTGTGACAGAATTAAAAAATGAAATTGATGAAGGGTTAAAACAAAGCATTGAAGCAACACCAACAATAATAATAAACATGGAAAAAATAACAGGTAATCTCCCCTACTACGATTTGAAAGAAAAACTCTTAAAAGCAGGTGCAAAGGAGAGAAAATACTAATGCAACAAATAGTATTACACGCTTGCTGTGCTGTATGTGCCGGGTATCCTTTGCAACTTTTGACAGAAAATGAATATGAGCCGACTGTATATTTTTTCAATCCCAATATCTATCCTAAAGTCGAACATGACAGAAGATTAGCAGAACTCATCAGATATTGCGATAAAATGAATTATAAATTGATAATTGAAAATGATGAAAAATACGACTGGTACAAATACGTTAAAGGATTAGAAAAAGAACCGGAACGAGGTAAAAGATGCCAAAAATGCTTTGAATTTCGTCTTATACAAACAGCTAAAAAAGCAAAAGAATTAGGCATTGAAAAATTCACTACAACTTTATTTATAAGTCCGCACAAAATTCGCCAAGACATAATAAATGCAGGTGTTTTAGCAGCTGAACAATACAATTTAACTTTTGTCGATACCGATTTCAGAAAGAAAAACGGATTTTTAAAAACAATGCAGATTGCAAAAGCAGAAAACTTTTACAGACAAAGCTATTGCGGCTGCATATTCGCAAAAGAAGAACAAGAAAAGAAAAAACAATTATTACAATCTACTTAATAATCGTTTTTAAAATCTCTATGTGCATGCTAAAATGCTCTCAGGAAGCAGATTATGATTAAAAAAAATATTTTACAGATAATATTTTTCTTAACCTTATTATTGTGGTGCTTTGCATCAGCGTTCCCTGTTCAGCCGGATTATGACCTTTGGGCAAGATTAATTGCGGGCATGTCTATTATAGAAAATCATACGATTTTAAAGCATGATTTTTATTCCTACACAACTTCAAATTATTGGTTCGACCACGAATGGGGTGCAAGTGCTTTTATATATTGGTTTTCAAAGCTAAATAATCTTTTTGGAATATCAAAATTAGAAACTCTCTCAATTCTAAAATCGAGTATGATGTTTTTAATTTTTGCAATTACCGCATTATGCGTTTGGCTAAGGAAACCAAAGAATTCACCCCCTTTTCAAATACTGTATTTCGTTATTGCAGCAACAGTGGCGAATTTCGTCTTTGCTCTGACTGTAAGATGTCACATGTTCACTTTTTTATTTTTCGCAATTTTGCTGACGATATTAGAAGCCTACCGAATTTATAACAAAAAACTGTTACTCGCAATTATTCCGCCTTTAATGTTAGTGTGGATAAACACCCACGGCGGTTGTTTAAGCGGATATGGAATTTTGCTTTTATACATCTTTGGAGAATATTTAAACGATAAAGACATTAAACCATACATCATAACACTAATAGTGTCATTACTTGCGGCATTTATAAATCCATACGGAATAGGTTATGTAAAATTCTTATTTTCAGCAGGTGTAATGCAAAGAGAATTTATCTCCGAATGGTGTTCTCCGTTTGCAAATTCAAATATTTTGTACGGTTTGAAGTTTAAGATTTATGCAATTTCCATGACACTAATAGTGTTTTTATCTGCAATGATTGAAAATTTCGATGTGAAAAAAGCAGATAAAACAAAAATATTTTTAATTTTTACAACAGGTTATTTAGCAATAGCTCACACAAAATTAATTCCATTTTTTATCATAACAGCCTCAATATTTCTATTTGATGACGTGTATAAAGTCTTAACCAAAATAAGAATATTTAAAATGCTCACAAATGCAGAAAATAAAGCCTTATACGCAATAATAATTCTAACAGCATTAACTTCATTACAAATGGGTAAAGAACTGAAGTATTCAACAATAGATAACAAAATATATCCGTTTTCTGCAATAGAATTTATAAAAACAAACAATATAAACGGCAACCTATATGTTGACATGACGTACGGAAGTTATTGTGCATACAAACTATATCCACAAAATAAAATATTTATGGACGGAAGATATGAAGAAGTCTATCCAGTAAATTTATTAGAAGAAGAAAAGCTCTTTGAAACACAAGACGATGGTAACACTAATAGTGTTTTAGATTATTATAAGACGGATTTAGTGCTTTTAAGAAAAAGAATATATGATATAAACAAACCAAAATTTGACATTAGTTTGATAAAAATGAAAAAGATATACGAAGATGAATACTGGATATTGTTTGCAAAAAAAAATTTAATTATAAAAAATTCAAAAGTTGCAGACATTGATAAGAAAGCTATTTACAGCAATCTTTTTGAAACAAAAATAACACCTCAGTTACTAAAAGAAATACAAAAGTGAAACTTTTTTTATTAACTTACGGTCTAAATATTCTGATGATGAAAATTTTTTCATTTGTACTATAATAAAGTCAGGAGAACAACCGTGAAAAAACTTTTAATAACAACTGCTATAATTATATCAACGGTATTGCCGGGCATGGCATCGCCGCAAACAATGTTATATGACCAAGTTTGGAAATTAATTAACGCAAAATACGTTGATCAAACAAATAATCACCAAAATTGGTACAAATGGAGAAAAAAATACGATAACCATATTAAAACCGATGAAGATGCTTATGTAGCAATTGATACAATGTTAGCAAGTTTGAATGATCCATATACAAAATTTTTGGATCCCAAAGAATTCAAAGAAGAAACAAGCAGTATAAAAGGTTCTTTAAAAGGTATAGGTGTACAAATCGGCACTCGTGACGGCAAATTATTTGTAATAGCTCCAATGGAAGATACACCTGGAGAACGTGCAGGATTAAAAGCAGAAGATGAAATTTTAGAAATTGACGGTCGTTCTACAAAAGGTATAACGGTTGACAAAGCAGCAGATTTAATACGAGGTGAAGAAGGTACAGTTGTAAGACTTTTAATCAAGAGAAAAAATGTACCTAATAAGCTTTACACAGTAAAAAGAGCCAAAATTGATATTAAATCTGTATCAACAAAACTGCCGACAGATACGGTCAAACTTGATCCAAGAGTCGGGTACATCAGATTAAGTTCTTTCATTAGTCAAAATGCAATAGAAGAATTTAAAAAAGCATTAACAGAACAGCAGACTAAAAAAGGCTACATCATAGATCTTCGTTCAAACCCGGGGGGATTATTGACAAATGCAATCACATTGTCCGATATGTTTTTGAATGGCGGAGTTATTGTAAGCACGGTTGACCGTGAAAATTACAAAGACATAATGAGAGCTTCAAGACAATACGTATGCGACAAACCGATTGTTATATTAATAAACGGAGGAAGTGCATCTGCGAGTGAAATATTCTCAGGTGCTATGAAAGATAATAATAGAGCATTAATCGTAGGTGAAAAATCTTTTGGAAAAGGCCTTGTTCAAGAAATAAACAAGCTACCGGCAGGTTCAGGCTGTAATATCACAATTCAAAAATATTTAACGCCAAACGGAACAGATATCCACAAAAAAGGAATTTCGCCCGATATTACCGTCAAATTTTCTGAAGCGGATATCAAGGCGAAAAGAGATGTTCAATTAATAAAAGCTAATGAATTATTGGTAAGAATGATAAATTACCAACCAAAGAAAAGTTAAATCTAATCTAAAATTTTAAGTTTTTCTTGAATGATATGAACAGTGTTTAAAAGAGGATCTATCGCCGTTGAAAATGGCGGAGCATAAGGTAAATCAAGGCTCATAATATCGTCTACTTTTACAAAATCAACAATAGCTGCCGAAATCGTTGCAACACGTTTTTCGGCATCTCCGTTTCCTATACCTTGCAAACCTAAAATATCTCGAGAATTCA
>JBJEGN010000078.1:0-36154 GCA_051875105.1 Candidatus Gastranaerophilaceae bacterium | reverse complement strand
CGAATTATCGTTAATAATACAAGTATGCAGCCAATACTTAATGCTGACGTTCAAATGTATTTAACTCAAAATCCTACATATTTAATCGTTGATGGAAGTAATAATATCATCACAGATTCTATAAATGTATTACGTCAAAATAGTAATATTTTGGTAAATGATGACAGATATTACAGTAGTATGAATAACTCTTCTAATGTAAATCACTTTACAATGGTTAAAAATACGAAAGTCGGAGATAGAACTATTGAAAAGACAGAGGCTTTGATTTATGAAATGCCAACATCAGCAGCTTATGAAAATCTTTATATAAGGAAATATTCTGTTCAAAGTTCTGTCAAAAATCAGATAGATGAAATTGTTACGACTGACAACGTACTGGATGTAATTAAATTATCTAATGAAACATCGAAGCAGGAGAAAAATAATCTATCAAATCAGGAAGATAAAAACAAAAAAGTCAGTATGAAATAGAGTAAATAAAATATAAAAACGGAGCAGTTTTTTCTACTCCGTTTTTTTAGTTTAAAAAGCTTAAAAATTATTCAGCTTTATTATCTTCTTTGCTTTGATTATCTTGTTCATCCTTTTTTGAGTCTTCTTGTTGCTCTTGAGCAGGTTGAACCATTTTTTGCGGATATAACATAGCAATTACAGGATATTTTCTTGAAACAACTTCTTGATCATTGTCAAAAACGGTAAAAGTTAAATTTTGAACATCATAATCCATTCTGAATTTTACATCATTTGCAATCGCATTATAGACAAAATCTTCATTTAAAATATTTACGGTAGATTCAGAAAGTACGATTTCTTCACCGCCATTAGCTCTAACTTTTATAGTTAATTTGTGTTCACCTGTAGTCCATTTTGGACCGCAAATAACAGCCATATCAAATTTGAATTCAGCAGGCATAGCTATTGCTGCTAATTCATTGTGAATGTTTATACAAGTCAACTTGTTGTTTTTAAAAATAATATTTTCTGCAATTAAAAAATATCCCGACATTTTTATCTCCTTACTAATATATAGTATTAGTATATTATATAAAATTGGTCATGTCAGCATATTTATTAAGAAATATAAAAAGCCTTTTTGTAAGAGAATAGTATAGTTTTTAGGAATATAAAAAATTTTTACAGATTGCTCTTTGCTAAAAAATGAGATATAATTTTTGCAGGTGAAGAATATGACAGATTGTATTTTTTGTAAAATAGCAAATCATGAAATTCCGACGACACTGGTATATGAAGATGAAAACGTTATAGCATTTAATGACTTAAATCCTCAAGCACCGGTTCATATTTTGGTAATTCCTAAAAAACACACAGCATCGCTTACAGAAGTGAGTGATGAAGATATGATGAATTATCTGTTTAAAGCCGTTAGAAAGATAGTAAAACAAGAAAATATTTTAAGTTTTAGGACGGTAATAAATACAGGAAGTGATGCAGGACAAACCGTTTTTCACTTGCACATACATATTCTTGCAGGCAGACCGCTCCTATGGCCTCCGGGTTAAGGAGAAAAGATGGCTTTTTTAAGATGGTATGACAAAGATCCTGTTATAAAAGAATTTATGAGTGCTCTTGAACGACTTGATCAAGACACTATTGCTTTGCTTGCACAAGATTTTATTCAGACTATGATGGAAGACGAGCAGTTAAGTACGGATTCTGCAATACAGTCATTGATAAAAAATGTTCCTCCGGGATATAACAGATGGTATGATAGAAATTATAATCTTCATTCTTGTCTTGAACTTTTAAAATCTTTAAGCCCCGAACATCAAAAACGAGTAATAGAAAAGTTTAAAGAGTCTATGTATCAACTTGTTACAACAATGTATTATGGGGAAAAGAATGACAAAGAGAAATAGAGTTTTAATAACCGGAACATCAAAAGGTATTGGACTTGTTCTTGCAAGGTCGTTTGCAGAAAGTGGTTTTGAGGTTTTTGTAAATGCCAGAACGAAATCTTCGCTTGAGGAGTTGGCGAAAATCCCTAATATCAAAGGTTTTTATGCTTGTGATATAACCAAAGATTGTTTGTTTTTATATCAAGAAGCTAAAAAAGCTTTGGGGAGTATTGATATTTTAATTAATAATGCGGGAGCATATGTTTGTGCTGAAATTGAAAAGACGACAGATGAAGACATAAAAAATCTTGTTAATTTGAACCTAATTGCACCGTATAAACTTTCAAGACTTGTTATTCCTGATATGAAAAAACAGAGATATGGAAGAATAATAAATATCGGTTCAATATCAGGCGTTGTAGGAGAAGCTTATGCAACGATGTATTCGATGACGAAATCTTCTTTTATAGGTTTTTCAAAAGCACTTGCATTAGAAACGGCGGAGTATGGAATAACAGTAAACACAATTCATCCCGGCTGGGTGGATACGTCGTTAATTCATGGTGATAACCAAGTGTTTGAAGATGAAGAAATAATAGATACGATACCGCAGCGAAGATATATAGAACCGGAAGAGATAGCAAACTTGGCGAAATATCTTGCAAGTCCGGAGGCGAAGGGAATGACAGGTCAATCTATTAATTTGTGTGCAGGTATTTCAATGGGCTAAAAACGGCTAAAAGTTTAAATTTTGTATTTTAGATTTTTATTGGGGTTTATAGCTGTATTTGTTTTTTGTTTTTTATAATTATGAAATGAAAAATGTTTAACAATTTTTAATAAAAATATTGACTGAGAGATGCTCTCAGCTTGTAAAATATACATTATGGATAGACGTAACTTTATAAAAAATTCCATAATTGCGAGTGTTGCATTAACAGCAGGTGTTATTGCAGGTACATCTGTTTTTTCAAATTCTGATTTAAAAAACGGAAAGGAAAACAAGATGAAAATTTTAATATTGACAGGAAGTCCCAGAAAAAACGGTAATTCTAATACATTAGTCGATAATTTTATCAAAGGTGCTAAAGAAAATGGGCATGAAATTGTTCGTTTTGATTCCGCATTTAAAAAAGTTCACCCTTGTATGGCTTGTAATCACTGCGGAATGAATGGAGATTGTGTTTATAAAGATGATTTTGAATTTGTAAAAGAAAATATTATTGATGCAGATATGGTGGTTTTTGCAACACCGATGTATTATTTTGGGATTTCAGCACAGCTAAAAGCTGTTATTGATAGATTTTATTCGATTAACGAAAAAATTCACAAACCAAAAAAATCAGCATTGTTCATGACTTATGCTGATAGAAGTGCTAAAATAGCAGAGCCGATAAAAAACCATTACGAGGTATTATTAAATTATCTTGGCTGGACAAATGTCGGTGAAATTATTGCAGAAGGTGTTTGGCAAGCAGGTAGTGTAAATAGCACTCAATATCCGAATGCGGCTTATGAACTTGGTAAAAATTTATAGTAAGAGGTGAAAACATGAAACGTAGAGATTTTATTATTAATTCAGCACTTGCAATTGGTGGTACTGCACTTTTAAGCGGCTGCGGTAAAAAAGAAATTAAAAAAGCTGAAAATCAGGTTGTAAGAAGAAACTTTGACGACATTGATACTCCGTTAATAGCCTTGGGTTGTATGAGATTGCCGATGCGTAATGATAAAATTGATATGGTTGAATTGGATAAAATGGTTGAATACGCTATGGAACATGGTGCAAACTATTTTGATACTGCTTATATGTATGTTGATGGCAAAAGTGAAAATGCGATTGGTGAAATTCTCAAAAAATATCCGAGAGAAAGCTTCATTTTGGCTGATAAATGTCCTGCATACCTTGTAAATTCTCCTTCTGATGTCAGAAAACTTTGTGAAGAACAATTAAAGAAATGTCAGGTTGAATACTTTGACAATTACATGGTTCACAATATAAACAAAAACACTTTGAGCAATTATCGTGATAACGATATGTACGGAGAACTTCTTAAACTAAAAAAAGAAGGTATAATTAAGCATTTAGGATTTTCATTCCACGGCGACCCGCAAATGCTTCGGGAAGTTATAAAAGAACATAAATGGGATTTTTGCCAACTTCAAATTAACTACCTTGATTGGGAAGTTGTTAACGCTGATGAACTTTATCAAATTGCAGACGAGGCAGGTGTTCCCATAATTGTAATGGAACCTTTAAGAGGCGGTACGTTGTGTGATTTGCCGGAAAAGGCCGCAGAAAAACTCAAACAGGAATGTCCTGAAGATACACAAGCCTCATTTGGTTTACGTTGGGTTGCAAGTAAACCAAGAATATTTACAATTTTGAGCGGAATGAGTAATCTTCAACAATTAAAGGAAAATGTTGATACATTTGTTAATTACAAAGAATTTTCTGAAAAAGAAGAAAAAGTGGCTCATGAAATTGCTCAAATAATTCAATCTCAAGGTGCAATAAGCTGTCCGGCTTGCAAATATTGTATGGAAGTTTGTCCGAGAGGAATTAATATACCTGCAATTTTTGGATTATATAATATTTACAAATCAAGCATCAAAAATCTAAAAAATTTATGTTTGCATATAATTACAAGGCACTTGATGAATCTACACGAGCTGATAAATGTATTGATTGCAAATTATGCATTAAAAATTGTCCGCAAAATTTAGATATCCCGGAACTTTTAAAAGTTGTTCAAAAAGAAGTCGAAAATGTTGAAAAAGAACTTGCAAAATAACGGAATGTTTTTATAAAATCAAACTTACAGCAATACTTAAATTTATACTGACAGTCAAGGCTATAGAAATTTGGATGAGATAATTGTTATGGTTTTGAAGTTTGGTATTTTTTGAAGAAAAATAAAATTTATATAAGGAGAAAATATGTCATTAGGTATTACCGAAATATTATTGATTGTGGTCGTAATTATTTTACTGTTTGGGGGAAAAAGAATTCCGGAAATTGCAAGGGCATTGGGAAGAGCATCTTATGAATATAAAAAAGCAAAAAATATCATAAAAGATGAAGCTAACGAATTGAAAGAAGCAATTGAAAAAGAAGGCGAAAAACCTGAAGAATATGATCCGAAAGATGTGTAAAAACAAAAATGGAAGATAAAGACGAAAGCATAATTTCTCATATAGAAGCATTAAGACAAATGCTTTTAAGGTGTTTGCGAGCGATTGGAATTGTTGTAATTCCTTTGCTTTTGATTTCACCAAAATGTCTTGATTTCTTTATCAAGTTAATTTTGCGTGGAAATGACAATATTGCTTTAAACTATTTTTCACCTGCTGAAGTTTTTATCATTCAGATAAAATTTGCACTTGTTTTGGATATAATAATTTGTTTTCCGTATATTGCAAAACAGGTTTGGGATTTTTGCGTGCCTGCACTTTATGAACACGAAAAAAAATTCATCAAGTCGATAGTTTTCACATCAAGTATGTTGTTTATAATCGGCTCGCTTTTCTGCCTGTTTGTAATTTTGCCGCTTATAATTAACTTTGGAATGAGTTTTTCGACTTCTAATATTCAAGCGGTTTTAGGAATTTCAAATGTTGTAAATCTTGCTTTATGGCTGATTTTAGCATTTGGTGTGATGTTTCAGTTGCCGCTTGTCACTCATGCATTGATAAAATCGGATATAGTTTCTTATGAAACAATCAAAAACTCACGTCCGTACGTGATAGTAGGACTTTTGATTATTGCGGGAATTTTGACACCGCCTGATGTTGTTAGCCAAGTTATGTTATTTTTGCCGACATATTTATTATTTGAAATAGGTTTACTTTTCTCAAGAAAGAAAAAAGATGAATAAAAACAAATACTTAGATCTTAATTTTGCAAAACTTGATATTGACAGACAAATACGTCGAGGCAACTCTGAAGCTGTATTTTGTGAGTGTAAAACATCAAAGCAGCTTGTAGAAATTTTTTCTGCTTTCAAAACTGCAGGTCAAAATGTTCTCGGAACTCGTGCATCAAAAGAACAAGCGGTTGATTTGCAAAAGATTTTACCGGAAGTAAAATACAATGAACAAGCAAAATGCCTGTCTTTAATTCAAAAAGAAATAGAAAAAGTTGGTGAAATAGCTATCTGTACAGGTGGGACAGGAGATATTCCTGTTGCGGAAGAAGCAGGCGAAACGGCTCAATTTTATGGCAGTAACGTGAAAAAGTATTATGATGTTGGAATTGCCGGTATTCATAGGTTTTTTGATAAAATAGAAGATATAAAAAAGCTAATGTGATAATTGCTGTTGCAGGTATGGAAGGTGCTTTAGGCGGAGTGCTTGCGGGCATGGTTGATGTTCCTGTTATTGCTGTTCCGACATCTGTTGGTTATGGAACGTCATTTAATGGACTTTCTGCACTTTTAACAATGTTGAATTCCTGTTCTGAAGGAATGACTGTCGTCAATATTGATAATGGTTTTAACGCAGGTTACAGTGTAAACCAAATAAATAGACTTATTGCAAAGGGAGTAAATAGATAATGAATTTATATTTTGAATGCAAATCAGGAATATCGGGCGATATGTCAGTTGCGGCTTTACTTGATTTAGGTGTAAGTCGTGAAAAATTAGAAAAAGCATTGGCTTCTATGAAACTCGACAATGAATTTTCTTAAGTAATTTCAAAAAAAGCGTAAATGCAATTATGGCAACTGATTTTGATGTTATTTTACCGGAGTGTCATCATGAGCATTCTCATATTGAGGAATATCACCAACATTCTCATCACGAGCATTCACACCTTGATGAAAAACAAGTGCATCATCATAACCATGAACATAGAAATCTTGAAGATATTTATTCGATTATTGAAAAGGCGGAGATGTCTGAAAACGCTAAAAATTTGGCTAAAAAGGTTTTTAAAATTGTTGCGGAAGCAGAGGCTAAAGTTCATGGAAAGGATATTAAAGAGGTGCATTTTCATGAAGTTGGTGCGATTGATTCGATAGCAGATATTGTAAGTTTTTCAGTTCTTTTTGATGATTTGGCTCCTGAAAAAGTTTATTTCTCGACCCTTACAGATGGTCAGGGATTTGTAAATTGTCAACATGGAAAGATTCCGGTACCTGTTTCTGCGGTTTGTGAAATTGCATCAAAGTACAAAATACCTTTAAGAATTTCAAATAATGACGGAGAAATGGTTACACCCACAGGCTGTGCTATTGTTGCAGCACTTTATAATTCAGAAAAGTTGCCGGAAGAATTTGTGATAGAAAAAATTGGATATGGAGCAGGCAAAAGACATTATGAAAATCCGATTTTAAGAATTATGAGTATTAAATAGAAAGGAAAATATTATGCACATAGGAAATAGTATTATTTGTCCTGTAACGGGAATTCCGATGTTAGTAGTGGCAGGAGTTACAGCTTTTTATGCTTATAAAAAAGCAAAGAAAAATTTTTCAACAGATAAAGTTTTCCAAACAGCGGCATTAACGGTAATGGTTTTTGCTATGCAAATGATTAATTTTGCGATACCGCAAACAGGTTCAAGCGGTCACATTATAGGAAGTGTTTTGCTTGCTGCATTATTATCACCGAGTGTTGCGTTTTTGGCGATGTGTTCAATTTTGCTTGTTCAGGCGGTATTTTTTGCAGATGGAGGACTTTTAGCTCTTGGCTGCAATATCTTTAATATGGGTATTTTAGCTTGTTTTGTCGCTTATCCGTTATTTTATAAACCTTTGGCGGATAAAAACAGACCATTTTTAGGTGCAGTTGTTGCATCAATTATTGCTTTGCAGCTTGGCTCTTTAGCTGTTGTTACAGAAAGTGCTTTGTCCGGTTCTGTGACACTTTCCGGTGTGACTGCTTTTGCTGCGTTGATGCAGTCAATACATTTACCGATTGGTATTGCGGAAGGCTTTATCACAGGCGGAATTGACAGCACATTGTTGTTATATCTTTGTCGTGGAATGAATATTTTAGCTTTAACTTTTAATTCTGATTTTCAAACAGAAGAAGAAATAAAATTAACGAAGGATTTATGTGAAAAATATGCTGTTGAGCAAATCATTATAGAACAAAGTGTTTTTGACAATTCGATAGTATTAAGTAATCCTAAAGATAGATGTTATCATTGTAAAAAATTTTTGTTCGAGAAGGCGATAGAGGCGGCGAAAGTTCGAGGATTAAAAAATCTTATTGACGGAACGAATTTTGATGATTTAGGTGTTTATCGTCCCGGCAGAAGGGCTTTGGCAGAGCTTGGAGTGATTTCGCCATTTGTAAAATTTGAGATTACGAAAAAAGAAATTCGTGATTATGCAAAAGAGAGTGGAATAGAGATTTTTAATAAACCTTCAAGTCCTTGTCTTGCAACGAGATTTCCGTATGGAGAAAAACTTACGGCAGAAAGGCTAAAAGTTGTTGCAAAAGGTGAACAGATTTTAAAGAAATTTGGTTTTGAATGTTGTAGATTACGTATGCATAGTGGTATAGGGAGAATTGAAATTCAACCTGAGTATTTTGGAAAATTTTTACAGCGTAGAAAAGAATTAATAATAGAATTAAAAAAGATTGGTATAAAATATTTAACGTTAGATATAGAGGGTTTTCGTAGCGGTAGCATGGATTTGTAGATGAAAAATATTTTAAAATGGTTTAAAATATAGGTTCGTTTTTTCTAATAAGACAAAATTGATGTAGAAGTATTTTAAAAGAACTAAGTCCAATGGGGTTTAATAGACTTTCATTAATATAAAATTTTTAATTCAAAAAATGTTCAAAATTCTTTGTATTGAATTTTTGTCATAAAATTATTCAACCTTTCAAATTTCTACATTAAAAACTGACAAAAAATTTGGCAGGTAGAAATTGCTAATAATAGGATAAAATGTTAAATTTTGCTTTTTAACACTTGAAGAATAGTTATTTATCAGTATAGATGTGTCCTGTGCTATATAGAGTCTCTATGGTTTTTGTTTTATTATATCTTGAATTCTACTAATACCATTCAATAAATTTTCCATATCAGTAGAAAGTAAATGCAGTATATCTAAAACAAGTTGATATTGTTCTTGTGGTGTTTTGTTGTCATTGATTATTATTTCGTGATGAGAAATTCTATTTCTTAATCTTAAAATCGCAAGTAAATTATTTTGAATAGGTGCAATTTTGCTTAAGCCTTGTGCTGGAACATAGTTAGGGAATACAGCTTCAAAAAAACCTTTTTTATCCCAAAATTTTGGCTTATATGATTTTGTACATAAATGTACCCAAAATCCAAGTGTCATTTCAGAAATTAGTCTATCGTTAGTAACCTTTTTACCAGATTTTTTGATTTTACTTTCAGATTCAAGTAATTTTTCATATTCTTTATCTGCCAAGAGTTTTTGTTGAGAAAGTTCTTTTACGAGCCAATCTTTGCATATAAGTTTATCAATAGCATTACAAATACTGTTTCTTAAAGATATTTCAAGTAAAGATAAAGCAGGGTAAAAAGATTCTGCCAAACGTAAGTTGTAAATGTATTTATCCAAAAGGACTTCGGCACACTCATTTCCATAAGCTCGAAGTCTAATAGGTGTGATAACTTCTATTAATTCTTTTTTATTTCCTGTTTTGTTCATTGTTTTATATTATCATTTTTAAAAATACAAAATAAATGTCTAAAATAATATTTTTAATTTGTCATTTAATTTGTTATTTAAAATAATTTATAGAAGATTATTTTTTACAAAATTAAAAGCGTTTTTTCATAAAAACTAACCAATCGGGTATAACACATTTTTTTGAAAGAGTTTGATATGAGTATATTCAATCTTTTTTATACTTACTGCTATTTTTAATTTGAAATGTGTAGAAAAATTCCTAACAAAAATAAAAAACTCACCTTTCGGTGAGTTTTATGGCTGGGGCGGAAGGATTCGAACCTCCGAGATGTCTGGACCAAAACCAGATGCCTTACCACTTGGCGACGCCCCAATATTCAATTGTACTTCTATTTTATTTGCTCAATCTGTTTTGTCAATATTTTCTTTAATAATATGTTATCGCCTCTCCATATGCTACTGCACATATCTTCTCCGGTTCTAATATATTATTTGATCGAATTACCGATGTTTGAACTCTCGTATTTACTATTAAATGTGCATCATTTGCTACTTTTTTCATTTTTATAACCGCTAATTTGGATGCTTTTTTGAATTCTTTATCATAGTATTTTTTACTCTTGAAAAATTTCATCCAACGGCTCTTTAATACTTTTGACAAAGGCTGCTCAACAATGACAGATGCTGTCACCGGCATTTTCCTCTTTATAGATTTATTTTTTGTTATTGTGTGGGGCTCTGTCGATATTACCGGTTGACCCATTATCGGGTTTATTGCGGCAAATCGTCTTTCTTTTTCTATTCGTTCATTTCTCTTTAAACTTATTAGTCCGAAACATGAAAAGAATAAAAATAATCCCCCAAGAATTACAAAATCCATATTCACCTTCCTATCTAATAGTAATGCTAATATATTCATTTGTTAATAGTTTTGTTTCTTTTTATTAATTTTATTTTGAAAAATTGCTCTATTCTTGAATTACGCCTTTTTTCTATATCTTTACAGTTGTTTACATCATTGTCTTTGCTTTATTGATATAATAGTTTTGAGAGGTATTGTTTATGATTGTTGAATTTGTAAAAAAACATTCTGAAACGTTTACATTCATTGGATTATGTTTGATTTTGTATTTCGTTTTTTTCTTTGGTATAGGTAGTTATCCTTTAATGGATATTGATGAAACTCGTTATGCTTCAATGGCTCATGACATGTTTCGCTCAAAAGATTTTATGACTTTATATTTAAATGGTGAGTATTTCTTTGAAAAACCGCCTTTGTATTTTTGGTTGGAATGCTTATCTTTTGGTCTGTTTGGCAAGGTTAATGAATTTACTGTCAGATTTCCTGTTTCTATGCTCGGATTTTTATCTGCATGCCTTTTGTTTTTTGTCGGGAAAAAGAATGTTTCAACAAAATTTGGTTTTGTTTCTGCTGTAGTTCTTGCTACTTCTGCTGAATTTTTTATTTTGTCTAAATTTGCCATTCTTGATATTGTTCTCACTTTTTGTACTACATTTTCTGTGTTTTTTGGATTTATGACATTGTTCTGTTCTGAAAGTAACAAAAAGTGGTATTGGTGGTTGTTTTATATATTTTCTGCCCTCGCTGTTTTAGCGAAAGGTATTCCGGGATTTGTTATTCCTTTTGGAACAATGTTTTTCGTTTATATTGCAGCTAAAAAATTTAAAGAACTTTTTAAACCAATCTTTTTTATTCCTGGGACAATATTGTTTTTGGCAATTGTTCTTCCTTGGCATTTTTTGATGCTTGAAAAACATGACCCCTTATTTTTCAACGAATACATTATGAAACACCATATCGCAAGATTTACAACATCGGCTGATTTAGGAAGAAAAGAACCATTTTATTTCTTTTTATTGACAATATTGTGGGGATTTTTTCCTTGGATTATTCCTTTTGTTTTGACTTGTAAAAATTGGTTTTCTAAAGTTGTTAATGTTATCAAGAATGGTTTTGACTTTGATAAATTGGATAATCTTGAAAAGTTTGTTACCGTAAATGCAATTGCTTCGATTTTTATTCTTTGTTTTTTCTCTATTTCAAGTACGAAATTAATAACATATATTTTGCCTGTTTATCCGTTTTTGGCATGTTTGGTTACTGCAATTTTATTGAGTTATGAGAAACAAAATGATTCCAAAAACAAAATTTTAACTGTTTTCCTTGTTTGTTTGGGGCTGATATTTTTTATTGCAGGCTGTTTTTTACCTTTTTGTAAATCATTTTCCCCAATGGAGTATGCTCAGTATTTTGCTGTATTATTGCCTTTTTCACCGGTTATGATTATAGGTGGTATTTTTATAGTTATTTGTTCTGTAAAAGATTTAAGAAAAGAATTATTCTGGGTGTTTGTTCTTTTTATTACTTCGTTATCAGCGGTTGGAGTTCCGGCTGCATTCAAATTTGATTATGTATTTGGACAAAATGATTTAATGAAGTATGCAAACATGGCAAGGCTTCAGGATGAAAAACTTGCTTCTTTTGGATTTGGAAGAAGATTTTCACTGAATTATTATTATCAAAAACACGTTATATATGAACAATTTCTATTGTATGACAGGTTAGAAAACTTATTGAAAGATGACAAAATGTTAGTTGTTGTTAAAAATATTGATATTGAAGAATGTAAAAAGCATACAAAATTTGTGATAGTAGATAGCGGCACAAAATATTCGTTAATAAAAAGGGATAACCAATGAAATTAATAATAAATGCAGACGATTTTGGAATGAGCAAAACGGTAAATGAAGCGATTGTTGAAGGATATAATAACGGAATACTTTCGAGTACCTGCATAATGGCGAACATGCCCGCATTTGAACAGGCGGTAAAAAGTCTTGAAAAAATGCCAAATATTGGGTTGGGAATTCATTTGAATATAATTGAGAAAAAAACGTTGCTGCAAACATCTTCAAGAGAAAATGGCAGTAAATTATATGATAAAGACGGGAAGTTTTATAACGGCTTTTTGCAGATGATTATAAAATCTTTTGATGACGATTTTATGGTTGAAGTTGAGCATGAATTTCGAACCCAGATTGAAGCTGTTTTAAAATATGCCAAGCCTGATCATATTGATTCACATGTTCATACGCATGCTATTCCTAAAATTTTTGAATTGGTCTGTAAATTGGCAAAGGAATATGATATTCCTCGTGTCAGAACGCAGTTTGAGTACCCTTACTTAGCTAAAAATCATAGAGATTGGTTTAATCCCAAATATTATATAAATTTGATAAAAATATTTATTTTGAATGTTTTTACCGTCATAAATCGAGGGACGCTTTATAAATACGGACTTAAGTCAAATGATAGGGTTATCGGCGTGGGATATACGGGCATGATGGATAAAGATACGATTTTGAGCGGAATAGAAGCTTCAAAAGATTGTGATTGTGTGCTTGAAGTTATTTGTCATCCGGATTTGAATGAGGATAGAGTTTCTAACCGTAATGAATATTTTGCAGTGACAGATAAAGAGTTGCAAGACAAGATTAAAGAGTATAATGTAATTACATATAGAGATATATAAATTAAGAAAGGATAGAAAAATGTATAGAGTTTTAATAGAAACAGCAACGACATTTTCACCAAAATTGATAGGCGAATTTGAGGATTTAGACGAAGCGGAAGCAAAAGCATTTGAAGCGAAGAAGGAAGATCCTACAACAACATTTGTAATAGAAGAAACGAATGGTGGTTTTAACAGTTACGGCGAGCTTTTGACAACGGAAATTGAACGAGGATAGAAATTTTAGAAACAAAGTCTTGACTGAAAAAATTCAGCGGATATTATAGAAATATGGAACGGACGAAGTTCGTTCAGGTAAGTGGTAAGGAATGTGAAGCAATCTGCATAGCAGAGGGCGGAGCAAGACCTCAAAAAGAGGTTAACGTAGAAAACGTTAAAGGTAGCAAATCAAGGTTTGTTACAGGGGCAGTTAAAAGAGCCAAAGATTGACAAATCGTAAACCGCGAGGTGATAAGATAATCGGGGTGAGGGTGTCGCAAGGCAAAGTAAACCCCGAGGGCGAAAGCTCTAAGGTAGATGGAGTTTTCCAAAAGGGTAAAAGATACTCAAACAATTTAATAAAGGTGCTTTGCCGCGTTAGCTCAGTTGGTAGAGCAAGGGACTGAAAATCCCTGTGTCCTTGGTTCGATTCCGAGACGCGGCACCACTTCAAAAGCCACTCATAGAGTGGCTTTTCTGTTTCTTGTAGAGTTTATGTATTGAGGATAAATTTTATTTTTGTTGCAAATTTGTTGCAGTAAATTAGAAAAAGATAGAAAAAATATCAATAATTTTTTAATTTTCAAACAGATATTTTTGAAGTTCATCGATTGATTTTTCAGAAAGTGAAACATCAATTTTGTCATTAAATTCGACAGATTTTCTTTTCGGATAAACGTAGTTCATCAAGTCAAGGTTGATTTTGACTTGAATTTCGAGAGGAGTATTTTCATCTTGTGAAATTGCAAGCAAAGCATCGAGAGGATTATAATTGCCCAATCTTTCGAGCAAATCCGTCGTCCTTTTGTTTGGCGTACCTTTTTGTCGCCCACCTGTTTTGTTTCCGTACTTGTCCATATAACAATTATATCAAAGGTCTATTTCGCTCTACTTTAGACAAATTATCGTTTTTTATACTCCAATAACACTTTATAAAAGAACTCGACATCTTTTTCATTTGAAGTTTTTAGAATTTTAGTAATTGCTTTTATCAAATCCTGTTTAGACATTTTTTCATTTTGAAAATTGAATAAATCAGAAATATTCACGTCTAAAACCTTGGCTATTTTTTGCAAATTGTCATAACTTGTGAAGTATAGACCTGTTTCTATACGACTTATTGTTTGGTATTCAACACCAATTAATTCCGCCAATCTTTCTTGTGTTAGATTTTTCGATTCACGCAAGTGTTTTAAATTATTTCCAAAATTTTTGTTTCCTGGCATAAGACCTCTTATGCACATATTACACATTCGTTCAAAAAACTTAACAACACTATGCGTATAGTTTATTTAATATATAATAAGCATAACGTATAATGCACAAAACAACTATAATTAGAACATCATAATTTTGCATCTAATTTCACAGAAAATGCGGAGTGTAAAAAATAATGAATGATAATTTAACTAATTCCGACAGAGAAAACCAAACGGATTCTGAATTAATAAACAATCTCCTTTCTAATAAAATTACAAAATGGTGTGCAGAGATATGGAGTTTGAGAAATAGTTTGTCGGGTGAAAAGGCTTATTGTGTTTGAATTAGAATGGCAAAATCAAGTTTGAGAAAAAGTATCAAAATTACCATTTTACTACCTTTTATCTTCCTCTTTTTTACCAAATCTTTAAGAGCCTTTACAAGCCCTCTATAACTAAACAGGACAAATTGAAAATAGGTTATTGAACGGTTTTCATGAACACCCCCGTTGTGTTTAGGTTTGAGGCACTTCCCTCAAAATTGAAAATAAGTAATTGAAAGTCCGAAATGTCCACTTTCGATTACCTGAAAATCCGTTTTAAATCCTTTTTAATTGCCGTTTAATATTGATTTTATCGGGGTTTTAGGCATTGATTGAAATCGGACATTTCAATTACCTTTTTTAATTACTTCCCACAAAAGCCGGAACTGTTTACAAAACAATAAAGACGATAAATTTCCCGATTTTAGTGGGAAACGACTTCCCTCTCGTTTCAATTACCTTTTATAAAATTTCAATACTTTCTGTCATTTACATCAGACTAAACTGAAACCCTTAACAGGGAAGAATTTGCGAGAGATTTTGGGGGAATTTTCAACATTCAAGTTATAGAATACAAAATTAATGCACAGGTAATCGAAAATTCAAAAAATATGTAATTGAAACTGCTTAATTTTAAGATAAATTCAGACACAAAACAATACATTTCCCTCTAAATGAGTTCCAATTTGAGAACATTCAGTCTAACATCGGATAGCTCAAAGGAGAATTCTATGGAAAACAGCATATTAAATAACATACAGACCAAAAATACTTGGATAGATGTTGAAACATTAGCAAAATTAAAAGGTGTTACAAAAAGAGCCGTCAGGATATCAATTAATAAATATGAATACAGAACAGAAAATACTCGTGGAGGAAAATCATATAAGATTAAATTAAGCAGTCTTGAAGAAGAATTACAGATTAAATATATTCAGGAATATTACAATGATTTTAAATCAGATGGCAACGAGATTATTGAATTAAATAATTTAAAAGTAAAACAAGAAAAAATAATATCTGAAGAGCAGAAAAAACAAGCACTTGCAAAATATGACATAATTAATAATTGGCTTGGTTTTAGAAACAATTTTAAATCTAATAAAAAGAAAAATAAATTAGATCCGATTTATAAGAATAAAAGAGCGGATCAGCAGTTTATAACATTATATAATTCAGGAACTCTGTATCCTGAACTATATAATATAACAGGTAAAATATCTGTCGGTTCACTTTATAGGTGGCGCAAATTATTAGGTTACAATGGCGATTGGACTTGTTTAGTGGGACAATATAAATATTCTACTCGAAAAGAATACCGAACAACCCTAAATGAAGAACAGATTAAAATATTTATACAGATATTATTATCTCCAAGTGCTTTTTCAATCGGAAAGTCCATAACATTAACAAAACATATATTAAAAGAACGTGGTTATGAAATTCTTCCCAAAGATGTAACATTCAGAAGATACGCAGAATGGTTCAGAGATAATAACTTTGACAAATGGACACTCGCCCGACATGGAGAAAAAGCACTCAAAGATAAAGTTGCGCCATATATAGTAAGAAACGCAAAACTGTTAAAGCCGGCACAAGTTTTAATTGCCGATGGTCATGACCTCAACTTCCAAGTAATCAATCCGTTTACAGGAAAACCCTGTCGAGCGACATTACTTGGTTTCTTAGATTGGAAGTCCGAAGCTCTTGTCGGATATGACATTATGCTTGAGGAATGTACACAAAACATTGCATCAGCTTTAAGGAACGCAATATTAAACTTGGATCACATTCCGCAATTTGTTTATCAGGATAACGGCAGAGCTTTTAAAAGTAAGTTCTTTAACGGAGATAAAAAGTTTGAGGAATTAGGTTTTACAGGAGTTTACAAAAGGCTTGGAATAGAGCCCGTTTATGCCACTCCGTATAACGCTCGTGCTAAAGTTATCGAGCGTTTCTTTTTAGAATTTCAGGAAGAATTTGAGAAATTAGTTCCAAGTTATATCGGTACATCAATAGACAATAAGCCGGCACACTTAATGAGGAATGAAAAATTACACAAACAAATCCACGAAAAATATGGCTTTACTCCAACAATAGAACAGACTCGGATGATGATAGATAAATGGCTTGAGATGTATCATTCAAAACCCTGCCCGAATGATAAAACTAAAACGATTAAAGAAGTTTTAAATGAAGTTGAAAAACAAAATATTGATGAAAATATGCTTGACGATTTGATGATGGCGCAAGAAATGAAATCAATCGGCAGAAACGGAATAAGATTCTTAAAAGCAGATTATTTTGACGAAGCACTATATGGAATCAGAGAAAAAACAGTTATTAAATACAGTTTATTTGACCTTTCATATATTAAAGTTTATACCCTCAAGGGTGAATTTATCTGTAAAGCATATCGAGTAACGGAAACCCATCCGCTTGCACATCAAATGGGCGATATTAACGATATTAAAGATTACAAATACAAAATTGAAAAACAACAGAAACTGCGCAAGAAAACAATAAAGGCGGTCAAAGAGCAATTTAACCTTGAGGATATGGATTATTTAGAAAAAGAATTAATGCAAAACATTCGCATCCCAAAAGCTGAACCTGTTAAAGAGATCACTGTTAAACCTGAACCTGTAACTGAACAGAATTTTAAACCAAAAATTAAAACGTCAATTGTAGCAAGACCTATTTTCAAAAATGCATACGAACGTTATGAATGGCATATGCAAAACGGTTGTTTAAATCCTGAAGACCGAGAATGGCTTGCAAAATATATTAAGTCAGATGAATATCAGGAAATTTATAAATAGAAAGGAGTAAAAATGAAAAAAGTCTTTGTAAAAACAAACAATGTAAAACGTTTTATTACAATGATGAACAACCTGCAAAATCGAGCGGAAGGAGTTCCGGGGATGGCTCTTGTGTATGGTGAACCTGGGTTGGGTAAAACTCAAACCATAAATTGGTGGGCATTCAAAAATAATGCAATATTAGTAAGATGTACTCAGCTAATGTCAGCAAGATGGCTACTATCAGAAATACTTGAAGAGATGGGAGAAATATACGGTTATAAAATTTCAGACTGCTTTAAACTTGTAGTCAGAAATTTATTGGTAAATCCCCAAATAATAATTATTGACGAAGTTGATTATTTAACAGTAGATTCAAGAGCGGTTGAAACATTAAGGGATATTCATGACAAAACAAATGTCCCCATAGTTTTGGTTGGAATGATTAATGCTAAATCAAGATTGAAAAAATTTAACCACTTATATGACAGATTATCTGAAATAGTAAAATTTGAAAAATTTTCAAAAACGGATATTAAAACAATTGTTCAGGAATTATCCGAAGTTGAAATGACAGAATGTGCAATCAGGTATATTTATACGAATTTAAACAGATTTCGACAAATTGTAAAAGTAATAAATAAAGCTGAAATAATAGCAAAAGCAAACGGATTAAATTCTATTGACGAAATACTTATAAAAGAGGCAATTGCAAATGAAACAGAAAATATTGAAACTAATCAAGAATCTTGAGAAATTTAAGTCAGAGGATATTGTTGCTCTGACGGAATTAAATGAAAAAACTGTAAATAATTACATCAATGATTTGTTATCCGAAAATAAAATATGCAAGATATCAAAAAATGAATATGCTTATTTGCCTGAAATTATTAACAAACAAGAGATAAAAGGCGAAAGAAAAAAAGGCTTATATAAAAAGCCAATATATCAAATCGACTTAAGAAAAGAAAAACTTGAAGACATAAACCCTGAAGAATTATTCCCTAAAAAAGAAGAAGTTAAATTCTTTAATAACGCAAAAGACTATGATAAAAGAAATATCGTAAAAGTATTAACAATATTTAAACTCGCTGGAAATTTAAGAGGAGAAAGTTTAAGAAAATTTTTAATTGAATTATCGGACAAACATCCTGAATACAAAATGTCATATTCAACTTTTGTTAAATATTACAGACTATATTTTACACAAGGTATTAGGGGATTATGTTTAAAATATGCAAATTATGCAAATGTAAAAACAGCAGTTCATACTGAAATGTATGAAGTATTTAAAAAGTACTATTTATCAACAAAAAAATACTCTATAGCCACCGCATATAAAATTGTTTGTAAAAATTTCCCAGATTCGGATATTCCAAGCGATAAAGCATTTTATAGGCTTTTGTTAAAAGAATATAAACCCGAACATATTAAGCAATTAAGAGAAGCACCTATTAATTTGCCTGAATTATCATATAATTTTAAAAAGAAAAAAGATGATAAAAAATTATTTGAAAAATTTATCGATGCCGCAAATTATCACTATGATTTATTAGATAAAAAGAATACGGAAGTTGCAATTTGTCAAAAAGGATACATTAAAAACCATTTAATCCCCTATTTTGAAGGATATAAATTTAGAGATATTACACAAGATGTTGTAATAAATTACGAAAGTAAAATGGTCGCTTTAGGATATTCAATGGCAAGTATCCGCAGATTTTTATCCGTATTCAGTATTATATTTTCAATGTATTCCGAATGTGCGGAAGATTTAAAGTTTGTAGCCGATAATACCCCGATTCCCTCTCTTGAAATAAGCTACTATATCGATAAGGAAATAAAAGAAATAATAGAAAATAAAAAGCCTGAATTATGGATATTATGTTTAGGAATTACTCCGGCGGAGCTGTCAGCTTTAAGGTACGATGATATAGATAAAAATAACAGAACTGTTTTTATTCAAAGAGCAGTATTTCAGGGAGTTGAACAACCGCACAGAGCAAAATACCGCAAGCGCCATCTAATAATGCCTTCAATAATATTTAAAGATATTGATTTCAAAAAGAAAGGATTAATTTTTAAAGATATTAAAATTGAAAATTATGACAAACTTATAAACACGCATATTCACTTATTATTAGAGAAAAATGTTCAAATAAATATCATCAGTAAAAATCTTGGGTTTCATAATATAAAAGATTTTGCATCAAGGTATAATTTCCTGCTTCCGCAAAAATTAGATGATAATTTTGAAATTTTGCAAAATTAAATTCTGCAAATGCACTTATAATAACTATTTAGGTTCAGGTCATTTTATAGCACCAACCTCAGATTTTGTTTCAGCTCCCACTTGCCAAATTCTCTTGCGACTGCAAGTAGAAATATACAAATAACTTATATTACCTTATTCTTGGACAACTATAGTTTCACACAAAAGAAAAGGAGAATTTTTATGAACAAACAAATCGAAAAAAAGAAAAAATTATTTGAGGATGCTTGGAAAGTCAGGACTGATTTTGAAGAAGAAGATTTCAAATTGCGCCAAAGGGCAGAACAAGCAAAAAAGGATATTATTAAACTGCAAGAAGAAACCGAAAAATTAAAAGAGAAAAGACCTGCACTGTTGGCAGACAATAAAGATGTAAAAAAGCTGAATAAAAGGCTAAAAGATATTGAAGAAGAAATTGAAATTAATAATGATCTGATAACGGGAATAACTGCAAAAAGAGAAAAACGTAATCAGGATGTAAGAAATATCAGATACCACGTTAATCAAGCCTATAAAACATATATTAATGAAATTCTTGCGACATTAAAAGATAAATATATGAAAATGGCTCCTGAGTTTGCAGATTTATTAACGGATATTATTGCACTTGAAGCAATGAGAAACGGAGATAGAGATTATCCTTGTTCGTTCCATTATGATGATATTATGAAATTGCCGAATTTAGATGACGAAAAACATCCGTTCTTTACCTATAATTACTATGGCATTCACATAGATAATTACAAACGTATGGAAGAAAAATACAACATACCCCAATTTGAACAATATTAGTTCTTCTTTTCCCCTGTTTAAATTCGTTTTAAGCGGGGGAAATTTTTCCTACAAGAATTTAATCATAATTGATTATAAAAATTAAAATTAAAAGGAGTTAAAAAGGTTTTAAACAATTTTTAACTCTCTTTTATATTCGCTTTTTCATTATCAATAAAAAATGCATTTAACAAATCTGCGTTATTTCGTAAATTTTTAACAACTGGAGCAAGGTTATAGCATTCTTCTATCTCCGGTTGATTACCGACAAAATAATCAACAACTACGGAAATATTATACACATCCTCTGCCCACTTGCTTATTTTCTTAAATTCCTGTTGCTAATATTATATCCGCTAACTTCTTTCATAAATCCTCCTTATATCAGGAAACACATTAACTCGAAAGACAGCAAATAGCATTCAAATGTTTACATAGCAACACATTCAGTTGATTTCCTACTTATTCTAATCGATTAATGTTGATAACCGAAAGGAGCACAATATGGTTGAAAAAGATTATCAATTGTATGGGACAAAGGTTTTGAATTTAAAAACTCAAGAAATCGGTTTGCTGATTTGCATTTAGCAAAACAAATTTGCTGATAAAACAGTAGATTTTGCAACCTGCGTTGATAAAACCGGCAAACGATATAACATTGAGCTTGATAATATAAGAGGCTTTGAAGATGATTTTGAAAAATAAAAGAACACGAGAAACTTTGAATATTACCTTACCTGAATTTAAAACTCGCTTTGCGAAAGAGCTTAAAAGAGCATTTGAAAGTTATAAACAAACAGAACTGGCAAAGCCATATTTCAAAATAAAAAATGTCGATGAAGGCGATTTTTATTTTGACCTGCAATGGAATTTCAATCACCATGCCTGTTCTGATTGGTATATTGCCAAAATATAATTTATGTCCGTTTTTGACATAGCAATCTTCTAATATAAATTTATAAGAGTAACAATTTACAAATTGCCATGAATGTACTCTTGTTGTAATATTAATATAGGGGAGAATTGCGTGTTAATCAGGGAACTGGTAGAAAAATATGAAAGAGATCGGGAATATTATCTTTCTGACAGATACAATGAGACACTTTTAAGAAGTGATTTTCTGGATGTATTTTTTGAATTACTTGGTTGGGATATAAAAAACACATCAGGTAAATCGACTTTCGAAAGAGAAGTAATTCTTGAAGAAGGTTTACATACTGGAAATTCCTCTAAAAAACCTGATTATACTTTTAGATTATTTAATGATAGAAAATTTTTTCTTGAAGCTAAAAAACCGCATGTAAAAATTGAATCTGTAGATGAACCAGCATTTCAAGTTAGGAGATATGGCTTTACTGCGAAATTGAAGATTTCTGTCCTTTCAAACTTTGAATATTTAATTATTTATGACTGCTCTGCTCCGGTAAAAGAACAAGATAATCATAATACATATTGTGTAAAAAAATATCATTATACGGAATATGAAGAAAAATTTGAAGAAATTAAAAGTATACTTGGAAAAGAAGCTGTATATAATGGTACTTTTGATAAACATTGGGAAAGTATAAAAAATCAAATTCAAACATACAGTGTAGATAATTTATTTTTAGATCAAATCAATAAATGGAGAACTTTGTTAGGTCAGGCTTTATTTGAGATTAAAGATAATATTGACGAAACGCAATTAAATGATGTCATTCAGGCATACATAAATAGTATTGTATTTTTGAGAGTCTGTGAAGATAGAAATATTGAGCAATATCAGTCATTACTTAATATTAAAGATTCAAATGAAAATAGCAATAAATTAATTGAAAAATTACAAAATGCTGACAATTATTACAATTCAGGTATATTTGAGCTTCCGTATATAAATGAGTTTTTATCTAAAAAATCTAATATTTTTTGGCAGATAATTTCAGATTTATATTACCCAAATAGTTCCTATTCTTTTTCAGTATTATCATCTGAAATTCTAGGAAATATTTATGAAATCATGCTTCAAGATAAGCTTTATATTAAAAATGGTGTAGTTGAATTAGGTAGAAAACCGGAAAATATTGACAGAGATATTGTTACAACCCCCAGTTTTATAATACGGGAGATAATAAACAAAACCATTAAACCCTATATTGAAAATAATGGAAATGATGTTTTTAAAATTAAAATTGCAGATATAGCTTGTGGTTCAGGAGCCTTTTTATTAGAAAGTTTCCAATACTTAAATGATTATCTTATTGACTATTATAAAATTCACGATACATCAAAACTATTATCAACTGGTGTTGGAACATATAAGTTAAAATACGAAATAAAAAAAGATTTGTTAACAAAATGTTTTTATGGTGTCGATAAGGATTATAATGCTGTAAAAACAACTGAATTTGGTTTACTACTAAAGCTATTAGAAGATGAAAACACAGAATCCCTTCCCCAAAGACAAGTATTACCAAAGTTAAATAAAAATATATTTTGGGGAAATTCCTTAATATCAAATGATATGGTTAATAATAATGACATTGCTTGTAGTATCAATGCTTTCGACTATGGAACTAAAAAATTTGATATAATCATTGGCAATCCTCCATATATGAAAACAGAAGATATAAAAACCTTTACCCCATTAGAAAAATCTATATATGAGTATGCATATAGATCTGCTTACAAGCAATATGATAAATATTTTCTTTTTATTGAAAGAAGTCTACAGTTACTTAATAAAAACGGGATAGTTGGTTATATTTTACCCAATAAATTTATGAAGGTTGGCGCAGGATTAGAGTTAAGAAAACTATTAAAGGAAAATAAAAATATCAATGAGATTTTATCTTTTGGTGCAAATCAAGTTTTTAAGGACAAAACTACCTATACAAATATATTAATATTGACAGAACAACAGAATCAGCAAATTCAGTATTCAGAAGTAAATAATTTAAATGATTGGTTACTACGTCATTATAATGTTGAAGAATATTCTAATCAGATTGATTTTTCAAATTTATTAGATGATGTTTGGGTTATGTATCCAAAATATTTAGATACCATATATAACAAAATCATTCAGAATACTACTTGTCTAAAAGATTTCGTAGGTAGTAACAATATTTTAAATGGTATACAAACTAGTCGTAATGATTATTTTGTATTTAAGCCTAAAAGGGTAGACGAAAAATATTATTATTTTGATAAAAATGAAGAAGAATTTAAAATTGAAAAAGAAATTGTAAGACCATATTATGAAACCCCTAATGCAGAATCTGATGATAGTTTAAGTACATATAAAAGATTTGTCCCAAATAGTTTTGTAATATACCCATATAAGCTAGATAATGAGCAAATCAAATTTATTGAGATGGATGAATTAAAAGCGAATTATCCATATTGTTATGAATACTTTACTACAAATAAGGAAAAATTTATCTACTCTGCAAAAGGAGGAAAGAGGGACATTAAACCTGCTGTAACTACAGAAAATGAATGGTATCGGTATGGTCGGCAACAAGCTTTAAAAATTGGAGATATTAAAAAGAAAATAATTGTAGGAGTTCTTTCTCAAGGTGACAAATATGCTATTGATAAATGTCAAACGCTTATATCATCAGGAGGTACTGCTGGATATTGCATGATAGTTCTACCGGAAAATTCCCAATATTCAATATATTTTTTGCAGGCAATATTAAATTCAAAATGTTTAGAATGGCTTGCATCACTTAATGGGGAAATTTTTAGAGGTGGTTATATTGCCAGAGGTACTAAAGTTTTAGAGAAACTTCCTATAAAAATAATTGATTTTACAAATAAACATGAAAAATTATTGCACGATAATATTTCTTTGTATCAAGAAAAATTAATAGAAATTAATGAAAAAATGATTTTAAACAAAGAGAATCATAGGCAATATGAAGTACATGAGAATGAGTTTAAAAGAACTAAACAAATGCTTGATAATGCACTGTTATCATTGTATGGTATGACACAAGAGGAATATAACAAAATTCCTAATATAAAGGATTTTTATGCAGTTAATTAAGAATGCAACAAAACAAAAATTAAGAGGTGGATTTTATTCACCAAAAACAATATCTGATTTTATTCTCAGATGGGCTTTTAATGGCAATAAACACTGCGATATATTAGAACCTAGTGCTGGGGATGGTGTTTTCATTGAATCTTTAGTCGATGGGGAATATCAATATAATTCGGTTACTGCAATTGAAATAGAAACAGAAGAAGCTAATAAAATAAAAAAGATCCCGGCAAAAAATTTAAATGTATTAGAGCAGGATTTTCATAAGTACTGCAATAATACAAAAGATGCTTATGACATTATTGTTGGTAACCCCCCGTATATTAGATATCAATATTTTGATAAAGATCAACAAAAAGAGGCTGGAAAAATATTCGATAAAAATAAAATAAAATATTCAAAATTAATGAATTCTTGGTGTGCATTTGTTGTAGGGTGTACGAATTTATTAAAAGAAAACGGTAAATTAGGATTTGTGTTACCTGCTGAATTATTGCAAGTTTCACATGCAAAATTAATAAGAGAATTTTTAATTAAAAATTATGAAAAAATTTCTATTGTATCATTTAAAAAATTAGTATTTGATGCTATTCAGCAAGATGTAGTTTTATTATTATGCCAAAAAGGTAGTGGAACACCTCATATAGAATATATAGAAACAGAAGATGATAGAACTTTGCAAAACTTGGATTTATATAAATTAAAAAATCCAATAAAAAACATTCATAATTCTTCGAAATGGACAAATTATTTTTTAGACCAAAAAGAACTGGATTTTTTAGAAGAAGTAAAAAACAGAAAAGATTTATATAAGGTAAAAGATTTGGCTGATGTAGAAGTCGGTATTACTACAGGTGCGAATGACTTTTTTACTGTGAATAAAAGTATTATAGATGAATATAATCTTTCAAAATATTCACATCCGCTGGTAGGAAGAAGCGTTTTAGTAAGCGGAATAACTTTTGATAGTAATAAAGCCGAGCAAAATATATACAACAATGCAAAAGCTAATATTTTAATTTTTCCTAAATTGCAAGAATTGAAAAAAAATAAGCTTGCAATGAAGTATATAGAGTACGGAATTCAAGAAGGCTTTGCGGATGGGTACAAGTGTAGAATAAGAGATGAGTGGCAAATTATACCATCCATTTCATTATCAAATGCATTCTTTTCTCGCCGTAATAACAAGTATGCGAGAATGATTTTAAATGAAGCAAATGCATATACAACTGATACTATGCACAGAGTACATATTAAGGATGGTGTTAATAAAAAAGCTTTTGTTGCGAGTTATTATAATTCATTATCATTTTGTTTTGTTGAACTTGAGGGTAGAAGCTTTGGTGGTGGAGCGCTTGAACTTATGCCATCTGAGGTGTCCAACATAATTATTCCATATGTTGAATCTGCAGAAGATTTATTTAATGAGATAGAAAGTGTATTTAGCAAGAAAAAAGATGTTAATAAACTTTTAGAATATACAAATAAGATTTTACTTAAAGATGAACTTGGTTTTGATATTAAGGACATAAAATTATTTATATCTGTTCATAATAAATTATTAGAGAAACGTTTGAGAAGAAAAATGAATTAATATAATATCATCATTTTAACTCATATAATGGTATTGATTGCCAAGATTTCTGGAAATCTGATATAACTTTTTCATCTAAGTTCAATATGTTTGCAGCATCAACTTGAGAGATCTTATTGACATCAACTGCTTTTTTCACCAATTCAGCCAATCTTCCACTAGAATAAAATTGATTTGATAACGCCCTAAGTTCCCTGCTATTTTCGTCAAGATTTGACGCAACTTCTTTTTCCCAATTTATTTTTACACCATATTTTTTTCGATACAATATTGCAAAGGTTTTCCATACATTAAAATCAATATTATTCTCTTTTATGTATTCTGATAAACGATATAATACTACTTGATAACTTACCCTAAAGATTTGTTTGACCCTAATGACCCTGTCAACAAAATCGCAATTTGCACTTTTATTCCAAGCGGATATAAAATCACTATTTGGCATTAAAAAATGAGCTGCAAAGGTATTTGCTTCTTTTTCCTCCTTACTATCCTCAGTTATTAAATTATTTTGAACATTGCCAAAATGCATTAGAATATGTCCCAATTCGTGAGCAACACTAAAGATTCTTCTCTCAACAGATATCCTATCCCAAGTATTAACTACTATTACTTTACCGCCATCAATATCTTCTGCCGATAAACCAAAAAAACTATCTGAATTAAACTGTTTAGCCATGATTTTTATTCCAGCTTTAAATTCAATTAAATTACAGATATCCATTACTGTTTCATCATTTTTTAAATCTAATGCTTCTCTTGCTTTCCGCGCCATAATTATAGGATCATCTGTTGTATTCTCAATATTAGCAAGTCTATATCCAAAATTAGAATGCAATTCTAATTTTTTAACAAGTTCATTATATTTTTCTATCCATAATGAAATTTCATATATGATATCTTCTCTTTTTCTTATATTCTTTTTTTCTAATGCACGAAATCTTATTTTTGAAATTTGCAATTGTGTTTCATTTAATAAGTTCGCAACATCTATATCATATACTCTTGCAATTTTTTCTAATGTTGATAAATTGGGCTTAGATTTACCACTTTCTATATTTCTATACGCAAGCAAAGAAATACCTGATTTTTCAGCCACATATTCTTGCGTATACTTATTTGTTACACGCAATTTTATAAGATTTTGTGCAACATTCTCATTCATAGTCACTCCTTTTCACTAAATAGTATATCATTAATAAAAATATTTCAACACATTAAGTATACTTAACTTAAAATAAAAATATTTATAAATTGTAACATAAGTTGTAATAATTATTTTTTTTGATATAATTATAAGTGTAATATATAAATAAGCATGGAGAGGGGATTACCTTGATAATTAATAAACAAAAAATCATATTTTACAAGCCTCCCGACTATTTGGTCGGTATAGTCAGCCATTATTGGCAAGGGATACAAAAAGGAAAGGAAAACCCCAACTATGAAACGATTTGTAGTTGAAGAGAACGGAATATTGTACTTGGTTACAAATTACCGTACCATTAATGGTGTAATCCAAATGTCAAAAGGCAAATTTTGGAAATTTCCTCTAAACAGAAGAAAAGGCACCATATAGGCACCTTATATAATCATTTTTCTGGAGAACATTTATTGTTCTCCTTTTTTTACATTTTACCATAGTTTACAATATTTTACAATAAAACATGAAGAAACATGAAGATAATTTAAAATGCATATTTAACAAAATTATCAGAGAGTTTTGAAGTTTTTATCTTTTCAATTTGAAATGTCTGACAGTTAGTTTTGAAATTTTTCCGACTTAACAACTCACAAAATTAAAAACTTTCAATTTCATTGTCGGACTTTTCAATTTATATTGTCTCTTTATATTTAAAAATATATGTTAAATTTTTAATTTGTCTGACATTTAGTTTTAAAAATTTTCCCTTAAATTTGATGCAAATTTGAAATTTTTAATTTTAAGTGTCAGACATTTTAATTTTAAGTGTCTAGTTATAGTTATAATTACACTAAAAAAGCCACCTAACAGGTGGCTTAAATGGAGGAAGAGGTGGGATTCGAACCCACGGAACCCTTGCGGGTTCAACGGTTTTCAAGACCGGCCCGATCAACCACTCCGGCACTCTTCCTTGCCTCGCTCGGTCTTGTGCTTCTATTCTAAATTAAAAATTTTTCTTTGTAAAGCCTTTCTCTCTTTTTTATTTTATCTTCTCTTTTAAAACTTACTGTGTAAAGTTATGTTAAGTTGCGGTTTGTTCTGCTATACCTGCCTTTTGAGGTTTTTTGTTAAAAATTAACTGTATTTTTATTCTAAAGTAACAAAAAAAAATTTAATCATGGTTTGTTCCTATTGGAGATATAAACGGAGAAAAATTTAGAAAATGAATGAAATAAACAACAATATTCCGCATATTCTACCCAACATTTCTGCAAATCCTAAAAAGGTTAATGATGTTAATCTTCCTCAACCTAAAGCAGAAATCGCTGCTGATGTTGTTCCTGATAACGGTTATTTGGGTAAATCTCAAGTTTCCAAACCTGATAATATTCAGTCAGATATTGATTTTTGTATAAAACAATCACCGGAATTCCTTGCAAAATGTGATAATTTCTTTGAACAATCTTTTAACTCACTTTCTGCAAGCGGTGAAGAATTTGCTTATGAAAAAGCATGTGTTTTAACTAAAGAATTTGCAAATGAATTTGCGTAATATATCATAATAGTATTTAAAATATAAAAGCTATCTTGAAACATGTCAGCATTATGTGCTAACATGTTTTTGTCATTATTATAAGGAGTTTATTATGTCTGTTAAAAAACCTATATTTGCTAAAGACAGAATTGTTTTAGCTCTTGACTGCAATACAGCAGAAGAGGCTGAAAGATATGTTGTTATGCTGAAAGATTACGTCGGTTTCTTTAAAATTGGTTTACAGCTTGCTGTTTCTGAAGGTATGCAAACTGTTGAAATGATTAAAAAGCATGGTGGAAAGGTGTTTTTTGACGGAAAATTTAACGATATTCCTAATACTGTTGCTAAAGCTTCTGCCAATCTCCTTAAAAAAGGCGTTGATTTCTTTAATGTTAATGCAATTGGCGGTTCAAAGATGATGCTTACAACTGCAAAGCTTTGCCGAGAAACTGCTAAAAAAGCAGGTGTTCCTAAACCAACTATTTTAGCTGTAACTATGCTTTCAAGTCTTGGGCAAAAAACATTATCGGAAGAACTTGGTATTAATGGAAATATTGAAGATTTTAGCATTCACCTTGCTAAGTTGGCAAAAGAATGCGAGATGGACGGTGTTGTTGCATCAGCCGCTGAAGCCGCTAAAATTAGAAAAGAATTGGGCGATGAATTTTTAATTATGTGTCCTGCTATAAGACCGGCTTGGTCTGTTGTAAATGACCAATTAAGAGCTGTTTCTCCCTCTGAAGCTATTAGAGCAGGTGTTGATTATCTTATTATCGGCAGACCGATTATCTCTCATGATGACCCCGTTGCTGCTACAAAATTAATCATTGACGAAATTGAAGATGCTGTTGCAAAATGTCGTGACCAAGTCAGAAAGGATTATTTGAAATGATTATAGGTTCTGTTGTTGAAGTTAGACCTGAAGAAAAAAAAATTGCCTTAACTCCTTCTTTGACAAGAACTTTGACTGATTTGGGGCATAAGGTTATTATCCAAAAAAATCTCGGAAAACTTTCTGGTTTTTCAGATAATGAGTTTAAGAAAAATGGGGCTGAAGTTTTGAATTCTGCTCAAGAAGTCTATTCTCAAGCGGATATTATGGTTAAAATTAATCAACCTACTTCTGATGAATATGATTTCCTGAAAAAAAATCAGATTATTTTTTCATTTTTCAAATACTCAAACAAAAATGATTTGATGAATGTTGTTAGAGAAAAGAAAATCACAACTATCAATTTTGCTAACGTAAAAAATAATTATGGTAATTATCCTTTTTTAAAAGCCGGTTCAGAAATTGTCGGAAAAACACTGATTAGAATTGCATCGTCTGTTGCTGAAAAATATATGGGCGGAGCTTTGCTTGGCGGAGCATCAGGAATTGCTCCCTTAAAAATAACTGTGATTGGTGCCGGCACCGTCGGTTTTAATGCTGCAAAAACTGCTGCTGCAATTGGTGCTGATGTTTCTATTCTTGATACTAACCCTTATTTGTTACGTAAAATTGAAGAAATATCTTGCTGCAATATTAAAACATATTTTTCAAACAGAGAAAATCTCGAAAATCTATTATCTGATACTGATATCTTAATATGTGCCGTAAAACGTAAAAATAAGAAGTTGCCTCCAATTGTGACATATCAAGATGTAAAATCTATGAAAAAAGGTTCTTTAATTATTGATGCCGGGCTTGCTTCCGATAATATTGTGGTAGAAACAATGGACAGAGTTTTGTCAGCAGAAAATCCTGTTTATGAAAATGAAGGTATACTCTATTTTTGTAATCCGGATATTGCATCAATGGCAGCAAAAACAGTTTCATCAGCCGTTGCGGAAACACTTGCTCCATATATTTCATCAGTCGTTTCATGTAATGATTTTATTGAAGCGTTACGAGAAAATCGTGAACTGATTTCGGGTGTTATGACATACGACGGAAATATAACAGATGAAAAAACTGCAGATATGTTTGAAGAAGAAGTTTATGAACTTTCTATGCTTACAGGGTTTTAGAAGTTGATTTTTGCTTTTTATATTCAGAAAGACAAGCTGCCAATTGATCAGGGCAGCTTGTTCCTTTTCCGTTGCAGTCAATTCCCTTTAATCTTGCAATAACTTCGTCTATAGTCATTCCTTTTATCAACGATTTTATTCCTTGAAGATTACCGCTGCAACCTCCTAAAAATTCAGCATCTAAAACTTTATCATCATCAATTTGTAAATAAATAAGTTTGCAACAAGTACCTTTTGTTTGATATTGAATTGTTTCAACCATTTTTTTTCTCCTGTTTTTTGGGATAAGCTTCACAACACAATTGACAACCTGTGAACAATTTTGAAGCCTTTAAATTTTTTCTGAAACACTTGTATTTTGGTAAATTAAATATTTCTTTAATGCTTTTTTCTCTAACAGAACCCATTGATACCGATAAACAGGGATAAACTATGCCCTCAGAGTTGATAAAGATATTTGAACAAGGAAACAAGCAAGGTTTATAGAGTTCTGTAATCGGTTTATTTCCGTTTGCAAATAAATCTTCAATTTGTTTGAGTCCATTTTTATTTGGTTTGAATTTTGGTGCCCAACGAAGTTTAGTTTTAGAATGTTTTTGAATTTTTAAGAGTTCGTTATAGACAGCTTTGAACTTTTCCATGTCAAAGTATAATTCTAATGGATATTCTGTTTCGTAAAATTCTTTGTCAAAGTTTTCTCGAAGAATGGAACTTTGTTTTAAACAATTATTTCTTTTTATAGCAATAGAGAAAAAATCATATTGCTTTTCAGTACAAACTTCATACAACTTTATTAAGTCATCGAGGTTGTTTTCAAGCAAAACTGTTTTAATATCTATAATAATTTTATGTTTATTTTTAGATTTTGCCTGAAGCATGTCAAGATTTGCAAGAACTTTGTCATAAGCTCCCTTTGATAATCTGTTTGCATCGTGTTTTTCTTTATATCCGTCTAAAGATACAGAAAGACAAAGTAATTTATATTTAATAAAATCATCAATGTGATTTTCATTCATTAAGAGAGCATTGGAATATAAATTTACTTTTGAAAAAACTCTTTCCGATGCGGCAGCATATATTTCTCTAAAATCTTTTCTGATAAGAGGTTCACCGCCGATAATAGAAATAAAACCAAATCTTGGTATTTGCTTGATAACATTTAACCATTCATCTGCGGAAAGTTCGTTTTTGTTTCTTTCGTCACCAACGTAACAATAAGGACATTTTAAATTACAACGGTAGGTTATATCTAAAAAATAACGTAAAGGAATTACAGATTTACCGTATTTGTTGTTATATGACAATAGTGCATATAAATCTCTCATTTTATCAAAAACAAATGAATAATCTATCATATAAATCCTTTACAAAATCAACAGTATTATATTAAATATGGTGTTTTTTTACAAGTAAATCATGATTAAAAACTAAGGGAGAAAAGTTGTGTTTTATATAATTAGTATATATCATTTGGAAAATGCTTGTCGTTAGGCTGTTTTCAGTTTTAATAATTTGTAATATTTGCGTAATAAAAAAGCAATTTTAAAAATCGATTGTTGTTTATATACATGTGATAACTGAAAAGTTATTCACAAGGAAAGATAGTTTATCCGAATTGGAGGCTTCGGATGTTGTTTACACATACGGAAAATTAAATAGGGAGAAAAAATATGTCAATTATTGGAGCAAAAGACAAAATCGATCAATTACTTGTACAAAAGTATGCAATGGAAAAGGTAGACAATTCATCATTAGCAACGCTTGTTGATTCAGACAAGATGCTTGAAACAATTACGGATTATGCGGACATGCAGAGAAATATGTTGACTTTGAATGCAAGATTGCAAAATGTATGTTCAGCGCTTAATGCTAAGTCTGCTATTTATGTTAATAGAAGAAGAGTATCTCAAGCTAAAAAATAGTTAATACAGACAGATAAACAATGAAAAAAGTTATATTAGCATCAAATTCACCAAGAAGACGAATGCTGTTATCAGAGATGAATGTGGACTTTGATGCTGTATCTCCTAAATTTGATGAAAGAAAGTTTAAGCTTGAAGCGACACCAAAATCTGTAGAAGAACTTTCTTTACTCAAAGCTAAATCAATTTCCGTAGAATTAAAAGTATCTGCACTTGTTATAGGTGCAGATACTATTGTTATAAAAGACAATGAGATAATGGGTAAACCTAAAGATGAACAAGATGCTTTTAGGATGTTGAAATCTTTAAGCGGTTGCAGACATGAAGTCATAACCGGTGTTGCAGTTGTTGATACGGAAACTTCAATTGAAAAAACGTCGCACGCTGTGACTTATGTTGTTTTTAATGAGTTGAATGATGATGATATTTGGAAATATATAAAAGAGAAAAAACCTTTTGATAAAGCCGGTTCATACGGAATACAAGAACTTCCTGAAAATTTTGTAAAGTCAATAGACGGTTATTATGACAATGTTGTAGGTTTGCCGACAAAAATCTTAATAAACTTGTTAAATACAATAAAAAATGAGTAAATTCATGATATATTTATATGTGTTCGTAACATTTTAGAAAAATTGGAGAAAATATGGAAACAATTAATTCGGTAGATTACGTAAAATCGAAGATAAGAGATATAATGGATTTCCCTGTAAAAGGTATTGTTTTTAAAGATATAACAACTGTTTTGAGGGATAAAGAAGGTTTTAAAATAATAATTGATTATCTTACGGAGAAATTTGCCGATAAAGGAATTGACTATATTGCCGGTATTGAATCGAGAGGTTTTATATTTGGTGCAGCACTTGCTTATCAACTCGGAGCAGGATTTGTCCCTCTTAGAAAACCCGGAAAGTTACCCGGAGAAACAATAAGCGAAAGTTACGAACTTGAGTATGGTACAGACACATTACAAATTCATAAAGATGCAATTGAAGCAGGTAAAAAAGTCGTTATTATTGACGATTTGCTTGCAACAGGCGGAACGGCATCAGCAGCTTGTAAGTTAATCAAGAAAACAGGTGCAAATGTAGTTGCAGCAGCTTTTGTTATTGAATTGCAAGATTTAAACGGCAGAGCAAAAATGCCGTCTGATGTTGAAACAATATCAATGGTTGTTTATTAATAAAAAAGTATTAAAATAATATAAGGAATGGTTATTGCCGAGAGTTGGCGGATAAATTCAGAAGAGTTTATCGTGTTTCGGCAGTTAAAAACGATAAAAAAATATGGGTGATGAAGATAAACAATTTGAGGCTTCCCAGCAAAAGTTGGATAAAGCCAGAAAAGAAGGTCAGGTTGTAAAGTCAAAAGACTTTTCGACCGCACTTTCTTTGATGATAATGTTTTTTGTTATCGTTAAAATTGCACCATTAATTTGGGATCAAATTACTCGTCTTTTTGTTTTGATATATGAACAAATTCCAACTGCACATTTGGATCAAATAGGTTTTACTTATTTATTGACAATAACATTGGTTCCCACATTGTTAATAATTCTTCCAATATTGTTTTTAGCGGGTTTTATAGCTGCAATTGGTGATTTTATACAGGTTGGGCCGTTATTTACAACAACACCATTGATGCCAAAAATAGATAAATTAGACCCCAGTAAATATTTTAAGAACTTAATGACCCCAAAAACAGCTTTTGAGCTTGTGAAAAATATTGTAAAGGTATTCGTATTGGGTTTAATTGGTTGGATGGTATATCGTTCTCATCTTGAAACAATTTTGTCTTTGATTGCAATTGACAATAGTTTTGCAATTATGATGGAATTTGGTTCTTTGGTTATTGACTTCATTATGAAGGCGGGCATGGCTTTTCTAATAATAGCTTGTGCCGATTATGGAATGACCAGATGGAAATTTATGCAAGACCAAAAAATGTCTTTTAAAGAAGTAAAGGATGAATATAAAAACCAAGAAGGTGATCCTAATGTTAAAGCAGCCTTAAGGCAAAGACGGCAGCAAATGCTTCAAAAAGGTATGATGGATGCCGTACCTGATGCGGATTTTGTTGTTACAAATCCTACGCATGTTGCTTGTGCTTTAAAATATGAACAGGAAACAATGGAATCACCAAAACTTGTTGCAAAAGGCAGTGAATTATTTGCAAAAAAAATTATCGAAATTGCAAAAGAACATGATGTTCCGGTCATAGAAAATCCACCGGTTGCAAGAGCTTTATATAGGCTTGTTCAACCAAATGCTCATATTCCTCCTGATTTATATAAAGCGGTTGCGGAAATACTTCTTTTTGTTTATGGGTTGCGTAAAAATAAAAATGATAGTATTATTAAATAGGAATATTCTTTGGTCGAGTAAATAGAAATAAAAGCATGTGTGCGGCGGTAATAAATCAAGTGCAGGCAAAAATTCAAGATTACATAGAATTGATTGAAAAAGTCGCTAAAATTGAACAGCGACGTATCCCTTCTCATATGGTAGAGTATGAGGAGCTTGTCAGCATTGGAATTATTGCTATTCAAACAATGATAAAAGGCAAAACAGAACAACAGCTTGCACGTTACAATAATGCCTATATTGCTACAGCCGTACGTTGGGCTATAAGGAATGAGTTAAGAAACAGATATAAATGGTATTCTCTAAAGAATACAAAGCAGGTTGACAGTGATGATGAAACAGCTTCCGGGGATGATGAAAACGGTGATGAAAAAATTTCTCCGCACAAAGTTAGAGAAGCTATTTACACGACTATTCTGTCAATAGACAGTTTGCAGCAGGCAAATTCAGACAATGATTCGCCTTTTGATTTTATTAAAGATACTTCAGCATTACCGGATGAAAGAGCAGAGCTTTCGGAACTTGGAAAAGTTATAAGAGAAGCAATTGCAACGCTTCCGCAAAAAGACAGAACGATTGTTGAATATCGTTTTTACAGAAATATGCAGGTAAAAGAAATTGCTGCACAGGTAGGTCTTTCATCATCAAGAATTACAAGAATTGTTCAATCTGCGTTAAACTATGTTCGTGAATATTTGCAAAAACGGGAACATTACGGATATTAGGATAGGCATTAATTAAAAATACAAAAATGGTACGCCCGTTGAGAATCGAACTCAAATCCCGACCTTCGGAGAGTCGTACTCTATCCGTTGAGCTACGAGCGCATTAAAATTAAAAATGAAACCGATCCGTAAGCCGAGTTCTGTTTTAGATAATCATCTGTCTCGACCGTATGTTGCCATACGGCTCCAGCGTTCTGTCGAAAGACGGCGGGTCACCTTAACCTTTACACT
>JBJEGN010000077.1:0-10121 GCA_051875105.1 Candidatus Gastranaerophilaceae bacterium | reverse complement strand
ATCGCTGTTAAGATTTTCTTAAAAATTTTCATTTCGTATAATCTCCTGAAAACTGAAATATTCCTATATGAACCATTATCTGACGAATTCTTCTTTTAGTCAATACTTATTTACAATTTCAATTTTTATTAATATCTGTTTTTGAAAATCATACGTTGGTTTTTACAAGTTGACATTTTTACTAAAATCCTCCTTTTGTAGGATTTTTATTTTATAATTTTTTATTTTTATATTATAATTTTTTCAACGGAGTGTAGATGAAAAATTTTTTAAAAATATCATATCTATCAATTTTCATATTTTTAGGATTTTGGTTTTGTCAAAATCTTGATTTCGATTCTGTTTTTTCAAATTCAATTGATACTTTTAGATATGAATTTTCGCCTGAAAATATTTCTCAAGGCTTAGAAGCATTAAATAATGCTTTTTCAAGAAGAACTACTTAAAATGTCAAGAATTAAACAATTATCAGTTAATTTAATAAATCAAATTGCAGCAGGCGAGGTAATTGAGCGTCCTGCTTCTGTTGTTAAGGAAACTGTTGAAAATTCTATAGATGCGGGAAGTTCAAGAATTGAAATATCAATTTCAAACGAATGTCGTAACATTAGAATTGCTGATAATGGTTCCGGTATTCATCCTGATGATGTTTATGTTGCATTTGCAAAACACGCTACAAGTAAGATTTCTGATGAAAGTGATTTATGGAATATTCAAACTCTCGGTTTTAGAGGTGAGGCACTTGCAAGTATTTCTTCTATTGCAAAGGTAACTTGTACTACCAGAACGAAAGATTTTGATTATGGTGTCAGGATTACCGCTGAAAATTCTGAAGTTAAAAAATCTGAAACCGGTTGTGCTTTGGGTACTGTTATGGAAATTGAAGATATTTTTTATTCTCAACCTGCAAGGCTTAAATTTTTAAAAAGTGATAAAACCGAATTTTCCTACATTCAGGAAATTGTTATTCAAGAAGCTCTTGCAAAACCAGAGATTGCTTTTATTCTAATTCACAACGGTTCTGATGTCGTTAGGACTAAGCCTAATTCTACTTTGCTTGAAAGAATTGAAGATATTTATTCTTCTGATGTTACTGATAATCTTCGTGAGCTTGATAAAGTTGATAAAAAATATGGTTTTAACATTTCAGGTTATGTTTCAATTCCTTCTTACACTCGTTCTAACAAAAAAACAATAAGAGTTTATGTGAATTCAAGACCTGTAAAATGTCCGATAATTCTTAAAGCTATTGATACTGCCTACAGAAATCTTTTACCTTCGAATAAATATCCGTTTGTTGTATTGAATTTTGAGATAAATCCTCATGATATTGATGTTAATGCTCATCCTACAAAACGTGAAATTCGTTGGCGTGACCCTAATTTGGTTTTCAATTTTGTTGTTTCTGCTGTAGAAAAAGCACTTGCTTCTTTGAATAATAATTTTCAACAAAATTACTCTTTTTCTGATAATTTAATTCCTTTTGCAAAAGACAGCAAAATTGTTGAGGAAAACGACGACTCATTTTATATTTCTGATTCAAAAATGAATACGTTTCCTACCGTTGACCCTGCAAAAATAAAACAAATTTCTGAACAAGCTCCTTTGACTCCGACTTTTTTTCAATCTGTTCAGGAAAATATTCAAGATTACACCATAATAGGTCAGCTTAAAAATACATACATCCTGATTGAAACGCCTCAAGGTCTTGAAGTTGTCGATCAGCATATTGCTGATGAGAGGTTTTTATTTGAAAAATTAAAATCTCAAAAAGAACTTGCTTCTCAATTGCTTTTAATTAGTGATGTTATTGAACTTGATGCAGAGGAAACAGAAATTTTAAAAGCAGCAAAAGAACATTTGAATAAATACGGCTTTGAGATAGAATTTATTTCTTCGACTCAAATAAAGTTTAAACGAGTACCACAAATTTTGGCAAAGGTTAAGACCCAAGAAATTGTGTCTGAACTTTTGCACAATATTAATGGTTCTCTTGATACTGCAGAAGAAAAAATTCTTGTAACCGCATCTTGCAAGGCTGCTATTAAAGCTGGCGAAAAATTGTCACTTTGGCAGGCGGAAGAACTTATTAAACGCTGGAAATCGACTAATAATCCGGAAGTTTGCCCGCATGGACGACCAATTAGTCATATTATCCCTTATTCAGAAATTGCTAACTTTTTTGACAGACAAAATAAATATTGATTATTGTAAAAGTGATATTTTCCGGAATTTGTGCTAATATTATCTGTAAGATAAGATATAAGCTGAATATTTATGATAAATTTCATTGGTCAATGCGTTTTAAACTTAATAATTGCAGTAAAATACATGCTTGAGGGCAGAGTCAGGTTTTCTGCCGTTGTTTCAAATGCTGCATCTATTGGTTATGATTCTCTGCCGATAGCTTTATCAATAGTATTTATCGCTGCAGTGGTAATTTCTCTTCAGATTTCGAAACAATTTCTTATGTCCGGCGGGGAAAGTTATGTCGGTGGTTTTATGGCAATCGCTTTGATTAGAGAACTTGCTCCCGGCTTTGCAGCTCTTGCAATCTCCGCAAGAGCCGGTACTGCCGTTAGTGCTGAAATTGCTAATATGAAAGTAACTTCTCAAGTCGATGCTATGAAAACATTAAAAGTTAATCCAATTGGTTATTATTTTGCTCCAAGAATTTTGGCTGCTGCAATAACGGTTCCTTCTATTGTTATATTGGCTGAATTGTTTGGTATTATTGGAGGAATGGTTGTTTCATATATCACAATAGGGCTTCATCCTGCAAGATACATGAATTCTGTTTGGCTCTGGATTAATTTGAAGGATATTTATGTAAGCATTCTCAAAGGTTTTATATTTGGGATAATCATTTCAACTGTTTGTGCTACTCAAGGTTATAATACAGAAGGTGGTGCTAAAAATGTTGGAATTTCTACGACAGAAGCTGCTATAAAAGCGACGGTGATTTTACTCACCGCCGACTTGATAATTGCTCTTCTGTTCTATTTTTAAATTAACCTCTTGTAATATTTGCTAATCTTTTGAACTCATCCGGTCTTTGTGATTTTTGAAGTGCATCTTCCATCGTGATTTTGCCGGCTTTATATAAATTCTTTAATGCAATTTCAAGAGTTTGCATACCGTACTGTGCTCCGGTTTGAATTGCAGAATAAATTTGTGCTGTTTTTCCTTCTCTGATAAGGTTTGAAATTGCCGAGTTTACAACCATGATTTCTTGTGCCATAACTCTGCCCTTTTTTATACCCTCTTCGTTAACTTTTGGTAATAATGTTTGCGAAAATACTGCAACAAGTGAACTTGAAAGCTGAATTTTAACTTGTTGCTGTTGAGCTTCCGGAAATACGTCAATAATACGGTCAATTGTTTGTGATGCCGATGAAGTGTGCAAAGTTCCCATTACTAAGTGACCTGTTTCTGCTGCTGTCATAGCAAGCTGGATTGTTTCAAGGTCACGCATTTCACCTACAAGTATGATATCCGGATCTTCACGTAATGCTGAACGAAGTGCGTTTGCAAATGAACGAGTATCTTGTCCTAATTCTCTTTGGTGAACAATACTCCTTTTGGATGTATGAACAAATTCCGTAGGATCTTCAATAATCAAAATGTGTTCAGCTCTTGTTTCGTTAATATGGTCTATCATTGATGCTAATGTCGTAGATTTTCCGGAACCGGTTGGCCCTGTCACCAATATCAAACCTCTCGGACGTTCTGTTATTTTCTGAACAATTGGCGGTAATCCTAATTCCTTAAACTTTGGGGCTACACTGTTAATGGTACGAAATGCCGCAGCATAGCAACCTTTATCTTTATAAATGTTTACACGAAATCTGCCAAGCCCATGAATACCATAGGACATATCAAGCTCCCATACTTGTTCTAATGTTCGTCTTTGTTCATTACTTAATATCGGAAAAAGTAAACTTTCTACATCGTCAGACGATAACGGCGGATATTCTGTTCTGATTAAATTTCCGCTTATACGTAATACAGGAGGCAGATTTGCTGATATGTGTAAATCACTTGCTTTTTCTCTTACCGTCAATTCCAATAATTCTTCTATTAACATTAATTTGTGTGTCCTATTTAAAACTATCTTTCACTTATATACATATTAAAACATGAAAAACTAATTATTTGCGCATTTTGTTTACAATTTTTCTTTCTGTTTTGATTTTTGTTTTTCCTTCTCTAAACCATACTGCATTTATCGGATTTCCAAGTTTGTATTTTCTGCAGTATTCCTTTAATGTCATTTTAATTTCAGGTGCAAGAATGTACAGTGTTATAATGTTTGGAATTGATGGGAATATCATCATCGCATCAACAATGTTTATAACACTTTTAACATTAAGTTCTGAACCTATGATAATAACAACGCAGTACAAAAAATGAAAGAATATAGAACGTTTGATACCTTCTCCGAAAACATAATTCCAGCATTTTTGTCCGTAATATGCCCAAGTTATCAATGTTGATAAGGCAAATAACATTACAACAACAGTTAATATTTTGGGAAAAAATGGCATAACTTGTCCGAAAGCATCTGATACCATTTCTATTCCTGTGATTTTTCCGGGTTCACAGATGTAAGTTCCTGTTACCGTCACAATAAATGCCGTTAACAAACACATCATCGCACAAATTAAAGGTTCAGTTAAAGAAACAAATCCCGGAATTACCGGCTCTTTTGTTCTTGCTGCAGCGTAAACGATTGGAGCTGAGCCGATACCGGCTTCGTTTGTTTGAACAGAACGTCTTAATCCTATTATTATTGTTCCGAAAATACCGCCCGCTACCGCTTGTGGGAAAAATGCCTCTCTGAAAATTATTCCTAAAGCATGCGGAATGTGTTGGTAATTAACAACAACAATCGTCAATGCTCCGACTACATACAAAAGACACATAAACGGTACAACTTTTTCCGTAACCTTTGATATGCTCTTAATTCCGCCGATTGTTATCAATCCGACAACAATAGCCGTCACAATACCCATTACCCAAGCATGGTGATATAAAAAACTGCTTTCTCCGCCTGTCATTTGTATTGCAAGTTGTGTTGTCTGGTTTATTTGAATTAAATTTCCGCCTGTAAAAGCAGCTCCGATAAATACTACCGCAAACATTACCGCCAAAGGCTGTCCGAGCCATCTTAATTTCTTTTTTGTTAAACCATGCGCTATATAGTGCATAGGTCCGCCGGATACAGAGCCATCAATATTAAATGTTCTATATATCAATGCTGCTGAAGATTCTGCAAATTTTAAAGACATTCCAAAAACTGCACCAATTAAAATCCAAAAAGCTGCTCCGGGACCGCCAATTGAAATAGCAATTGCAACACCTGCAATACTGCCCATTCCGATTGTCCCCGATAATGCGGTTGCTAAAGACTGAAATGCCGAAACTTCTCCCTCGCCATCGGAGTGTTTGATAGATTCTTTTATTAATTTTAATGAGTGTGTAAATCCCCATATTGGTAAAAGTCTGAAATAAAGCGTGAAAAATATTCCGGCAAATAATATCCATAAAATAATAATGGGGACATTTGCCCCGAAAATATTTACTTCTGTAAATATTATATCTGCAACTATATCGGTGTATTTTCCAATATAATTTTCTACAAAGTAATCTACACTTACCCCTGATGCAGCAGCTTTGCCTGCTGTTAATATAAGCACTATAAAGGCTGTTAAAAATCTTACCATTCTTTTTCTTTCAAATTTTTGATTGCATAAAAAATTTCACTTCTCTATAATAACCTAAACATGCTGATTTCTGAAATTTTTATTTACTAAAAAGTTATTTTATAAAATAATATTTTTTGATTTTTATCACGTTTTTTTTGCAAAAATAAAAAACATATCTCTTTTTTTTATAACAATATTAACATTTTTTCTGAATATTTTTCAAAACTTTACCTTTTTTCTCAAATATTTTTTTTGAAATTTTATGTTTACAAAAATTCATATTTTCGAAAAAAAATTAAAGTTCTCTAAAATTTTTTCGATAAATATAGTGTATGTAAGAAATTACAGGGATTTGTTATGACATCAGGAATAAGCGAAATAAATTCTCAAGCTGCAATAGCATCTGCTCAGTATGTTACAACGTCACTTAACGTTATGACTTCTCTTAAAGAATCGACAATAGCTAAACTCAAGAGTTACAACGTTGAAGCAACTGAAAACATGACTGAAGAAGAAGCTCAAAAAATTATTGATGAAAAAGAAGCTGAAAAAGCTCAACAAACTCAAGCAACGCAAAATTCTGAAACATATTATGATAAACAAATAGTTTCAGATGCAAAAAGTTTGGCAGAAGATATAGGTGTCTTTACCGGAGAAGATACTGATGTATTAACTCTTATGGAAAATATTGCTGCAAGGTTGCAACAACTCGAGTCAACTGTCGGTGACAATAAAAATCTTAAAAGTATTGTAGATGAGTATTCGAACAGGTATGATTATATCTATGCTCAATATATGAACAAAAAATCAACATTGTCATCTCAAATTGTATCATCAATGGATATTATGGGTTTAAACGGTATTTCGTCAATGACCACTTCTGCATAATGTATAGCGTTTGTTAACAAACAAAAAAACGTGTGATTGTTTTTTTCGCACGCTTCTTTGTTTTTTTAATTGAGATTATTTTATCAAGGCTTGAACTTCTTTGAAATTTGGGTGTTTAGAAGTTCTCAAAAGTTGAAAGAGCATGTTTTCAAGGGTTAGAACTTTTGCTCCTTTGTCCTGCAAATATTCAATTGCAGAAGCTTTTTCAAATTCATCTCTGCTTTTACAAGCATTTTTTAAAACAAAAACTTCAAATCCATTTTCCAAAAGCTCAATAGCTGTTTGCAATACACAAATATGAGTTTCTATCCCGAATAAAATAATCTGTTTTTTACCAAAAGATTTTATTTTATCTAAAGCCCCATCCTCTTTTAACAAAGAAAACGCTGCTTTTTCAATTTTAATATCCTTTTCATCAAGAATTTCATCAATCGATGTAATAGTATTTCCAAGTCCTTTGGGATATTGTTCACTAACAACAATCGGTAAACCTAAAGTTTTTCCGCCAGAAATTGCTTTGCGTGCATTTTCTGCTTCTTTATCGGCAGAAGTTGCTTTTACAAGTTTTTCCTGAAAATCTATCATTAATATCAAAGAATTTTTTTCATCTAACATATTATTCTCCGATTTTTTCGATATCTTTTCCGTCTTTAGTAAATTCAGCAAGAGCCTTTGTTGCTACTTTTACGGTATTAATCGTCGCATTACCGCCGATACAACCGCCTTCACAGCACATAACTTCAACCAAATTGCCCTCATCGCATTTTCCGTCTTTTGCGAATTTTTTCAATTTTTTAATTGCATCTTTATCTAAACCGTTGATATAGCAAGGTTTTATGCAATCTTCGCAATTAGAAGCCTTTTTAACTGCCGCAGCAACTCCGCCTGAAACGCCGAAAGTTCTTGCTTGTTTTGAGCTTTCAACATCAAACGGTGTTTCTTCACAGCTTAAAGTATCTATATTTCTTCCGACGAGATATGCACCGAGTTCTTCAAAGTTCATAACATAATCAACATTCGGATTGTCTTGAACTTCCGCACGTTTTGCAACGCAAGGACTTACGAAAACGATTTTTGCATTCGGATATTTTTTTCTGACAATTTCTGCCGTGTAATAAAGCGGCGTTTTTGTATCTGAAACGTAGTGCTTAATTTCGGGCAAATGTTTTTTAACGAATTGGTTATAACCTGCACAACAAGATGTAGTCATAAATTCTTCGCCATTTTCCATTCTTTCCGCAAATTCTTTAGCCTCATTTTTCGTTGTTACATCAGCACCTTCTGCAACTTCATAAACATCTGTAAATCCGCCTTCCAAAAGTGCTGTCTTAAATTGGTAAATTGTTCCGGGGAGTTGACCTATGATAGACGGTGCAAGCATTGCAATAACTTCATGTTTTGCTTTGATATGTTTCATAATATCAATCAACTGGCTCTTTTCGTGAACTGCTGCAAACGGACATCTTGCAACACATTTACCGCAGCTTATACATTTTTCAAAGTCAATTTTTGCCAAACCTAACTCGTTTTTCGCAATAGCTCCGACAGGACAAGCATCTTCGCAAGGAACTTTAATCTGTGCAATAGCTCCGTAAGGACATACCGAAATACACATCTTGCAACGCTTGCATTTTGTTGTATCGATTTGTGAACGACCATTTACAATGCTTACTGCTCCAAATTTACAAGTGGCTTCGCAAGGTCTTGCAACACAACCTTGGCACAAGTCTGTTACGAAAATTCTTCCGCCTGCACAGCCTTTACAAGCATCGTCCAATACCGTCAAAACATTTTCTTCCGGAATTTCTCTTTCCAAAGATTTTTCGGCATATTCCATTAACAAAGTTCTTTCGTCGTCGTCTTCAATAGAAAATCCCAAACCTGCGATTGCTCTATCTCTTAAAACCGCTCTTTCCTTGTGGATACAACATCTGTAAGGAACTTCCGAACCTTTCGGACGCATATCATAAGGTATCATTTGAGTATTTTTCTCAAATGAATCCGAGAAAAACGCTTGAACTATTCTTATTAAAATTTCCTTCTTCAAATGTACTGATTGATAAATATTATTACTCATGTTTCAACTTCCTGTTAATTACTTCTAACACTTTATCTACCGTTGCTTCCGCAACAACTTCGTCATCTACCTTTGCATAAGGTGCTTTTGAATATTTGCCTTCCGTTGAACAAAGATTCAAACATACACAGCTCGAAACTTCTACACTGTCGGCATACTTTTTCGTAACAATTTCATCTAATTCCTGCAGTTTTGATGCACCCATTACAAAACAAGTTGTTCCCAAACATAATTTTACTTTAATTTTCTCCATCATTTAACACCTTTACAAATATTTTACCGTAACTTTTTTTATGTATTTATTTTCCAAAACCTCCGCCATCCGTTTAATTATATTTTTTCTTATCTCTATTTCTATCGGAAGGTTCGGGTCATAATGTGCCTGATTTAATTTTGCACCGACCATGAATATTATACAATCCGTATTTAACAAAAACTTTACAAGTTCACCTGCCGCATCTTCCGAATTTTCTCCTGTTTCTAAATATTCACAAGCCTTCGTAAGTGTCAAAATGCCCTCTGTCACTAAATCGATTCCGTCCATATACGAAATTGACGGCAATTTTCCGCATTTTAAACTTATTTTCGTTCGTATGGGAATGTTAAGTTCTCTTGAAATCAAATTGGCTGTCGTTCCGCCACAAATTGCCTTTTTGCCCTTGAAAGACTCAAACATCTTCGCATAAAAATTGTCTTTTTCCTGATGGTATGGCGGTCCTGTAAAGACTACGGCTTGTCTTGGTTCTCTGTAATATAAACATACTGCGGAAATGTCATCTTTTGCTTTTCTGTCCGGCTCTAAAATTTCTGCTTGTTTTACAAGATATTTTGTTAAATCTCGGCTCGATATATCGGGATTTTCCTTTAATTTTTCTTTTATCAAAGAAATCAAGCCCTCTCTGCCCAAACCGAGTTTCAGTTTTTCAGACCCCATTGCAGCTTGAGTTACTCCGTCGGAACAAAAAATCAACCTGTCGCCAAGCTCCGCTTTTATCTTATAAATATGCATGTGTCTTGAGGTGAAAGTTTTTGAAGTTATAACCTGATATTCAGGCTCTAAAATCTCGCCGTTTCTTATCCAGACATATTGAGGATTGCCCTCTTCTACAATTTTAACATTTCCGTCATCGTCGCTGTCTATCGCTGAAAACGTTGAATAGCTTATCTTTCTGACCTGACATACCGGTAAAGAATTCAAAACAATTTCACACGCCTTACGAATATCAGATTCAGCCTCGATGAATTTCAAAAGCATTGTTGCGGTCATTGTCGCCAAAATGTTTGCCTTTACTCCGCTTCCAAGTCCGTCCGACAAAACTGCTATCAATCTGCCCGAATATCTTTTTGACAAAAAGTAGTCCCCAAAAGTGTTTTGATTGTATTTTTTCGTTTGTGAACAATCAATGTCTATAAACATCAGTTGTCCTCATCATCATTACTGTCAGACT
>JBJEGN010000076.1:0-36614 GCA_051875105.1 Candidatus Gastranaerophilaceae bacterium | reverse complement strand
CAATATCTAAAAATTGCCTTTTTGTATATATTAAACTTTACAAAAGTTAATATATCTGGCAAGCTTTTTTTTATATTTAGAGATTAAAACCAGATGATTTTAGAAAGACATTGTTCGTGTTTACAATTCCAATATTTATATTATTTACTTTCTTTGTAAAAACATTATGATAAATGTATGGGTATAAAGAAATTTTTAGAGATAGCGTTAATAATTTTAATTTTTCAGCTTCCTGTAACAGCAAGTGATGCTTTTGAGGGTTTGGATACCACAAATTACAGTGATGTTTCCGGTAATTTAAAACCTTTTACGGAAAAACAATATGAAGAAGCTATTCAGCAATACAAAAATAAATTTCAAAAACCCAAAAAAGTTAAACAAAAAGACATAAAAACTTATACAACTCCAACTGCAGAATCAGAAACAAATCCTGAATTTCAGGTACTTGAAACGGTTTTAAACCATAAAGGTTCAATAATGATTCCGACAAATTGTTTAACAGAGAGCGGTCAAGAAATTCTTCCTGGTTATTATACCCTTGAATTTAAAACCGATAAAGATAATTACGGTTGGTTGATTTTATCGCAAGGTTCGACTCCGATTGCCAAAATTCGTCCGTATAAATCAAACTATAATGCAGGTGAAGAAACAATAAATTATGCCTATGCTCTTGGTAAAAATAATATTATAAAACTTCTTTACGGAAACATTGATGTCGCTGTTGAAGCGGATTTAACCATAGAAAATTAGCGGATAGTTTATCTTATCCGCTAATTTTTGTTGCTTGTTTTTAATTTTATTACTCTTATTACGAATGAGTTTTGATTGATTTTAATTCCGTAAGTTCCTTTTGGAACGGTGAAAGTCGATTGATTTTTTCGATTACTTCCGGAAAAACCTTACTTGTGTAGTCAATTTCTTCTTCTGTTGTAAATCTGCTTAAACTTATTCTGATACTTCCATGCAGAGCAGTAAAAGGTACACCCATAGCTCTCAATACGTGACTTGGATCTAAACTTCCCGATGTACAAGCACTTCCTGAACTTGCACAAATTCCGAGTTCGTTTAAGTATAACAAAATCAGTTCACCTTCAATGTATTCAAATCCGATGTTTGTTGTGTTTGGAACTCTGTTTCCTGTTGAGGAATTTAATCTTGCATTGAAAACACTGCTCAAAATATTTCTTTCGAGTTTATCTCTTAATTTTTTTACTCTTGTAAGTTCATCGCTTAAACTGTCAGAAGCGAGTTCGGCAGCTTTTCCCATACCGATAATACTTGCAGTATTTTCTGTACCGGCACGTTTTCCACGTTCTTGATGACCGCCGGTGATTAATGGCACAAAAGATGTTCCGGCTTTTACGTACAAGGCTCCTATACCTTTCGGTGCGTGGAATTTATGCCCTGAAATTGATGCAAAATCAACTTTTGTGTTTTTGAAGTCCATTTTGATTTTGCCTGCTGCTTGAACAGCATCCACAAACACTTTTGTTTCCGGATTTTTTTGCTTAACGACTTCCGCTATTTTTTCATAAGGAAAAATAATTCCTGTTTCGTTATTTGCTGCCATTATGGATACAAGTGCTGTTTCAGGTCTTATAGATGCTTCAAGTTCACTGAAATTGATATTTCCATCTGCATCTACACCTAAATATGTAACCTTATGTCCTGCTTTTTCTAAGTCTTTATATGTATTTAAAACACAAGGGTGTTCGACTTTTGTTGTAATGATATGTTTCTTGCCCAATGTAGAATTTACAATACCACGAATTGCAGTGTTTGCACCTTCTGAACCGGAACCTGTAAAATAAATTTCTTTTTGGTCTTTTGCTCCCATAAATTCTTTTACGGATTCTCTTGCATCTTTTAATTTAGCACCGACTTTTCCTGCAAAATCATACATTCCTCCGGGGTTTGCATAATTTTCACAAAAGTATGGAAGCATTTCTTCCAAAACTTTTTCGTCAACTTTTGTTGTTGCGTTATTGTCCAAATATATTAATTTATCAGCCATTTTATACTAATATAACCTCTATGTCTTCTGAAATATGTTTTTTTAATATTTTTTCAACATAATTCTTTGTTAATTGTGCTTTGTGACAAGCACTGCATTTACCTGCGAATTTGATGTAAATTTTATTCTCGTTAACATCAACAAGTTCTACATCACCATTGTCTTTACGAAGTTCCGGAGCAACGTATTTTTCAATAACTTTGCTTACTTTTAAAATTTCTTGAGTTTTGGTAAGTGCGGGTTTTTCCTTGTGAACTTCTCTCAAGATTGCCTCGATTGCACCTTTACAGTGACCGCAGCCACCGCCTGCTTTTGTGTATTCTGTAACTTCCTCAACGGTTTTTAAATTATTTGTCTTGATTTGTTCTTTTATTGTATCTTCTGAAACGTTAAAACATTGGCAAACAATTTTTTCTTTCTTTTCTGCAACGCAAGTTTCACCGTAATAATCAGCAATAGCAGCTTCTAACGCTTCGTGTCCCATTACAGAACAGTGCATTTTTGCAGGCGGTAAACCACCGAGTTCATCAACGATATCTTTGTTTGTTATTTTTCTTGCTTCGTCAATGTGCATACCTATTATCATTTCTGTCAAAATGCTTGAGCTTGCAACTGCTGAACCGCAGCCAAATGTTTGAAATTTCGCATCTTGTATAATTCCGTTTTCGTCAACCTTAAGATACAATTTTAACATGTCACCGCAAGTTAATGAACCGGCTTCTCCGACAGCGTCTGCATCTTCAATCATGCCCGCATTTTTCGGATTTTTATATAAATCTGTAACTTTATCCGTATATTCCCACATGAAATTCTCCAATCTTATAACTATATTTTATAATGAAAAAAAAGTTAGTCATAAATTATTTATTTTTATTTAATTATTTAGACGAATTTTTAAATACTCCGTTCACTGTATTGATTTAAAATATAAAATCATTATATAAATACATGAGGGTAAAAATACGCTCGAAAACACAGTGGTAAAGCATGATTTCATAAAATGAAACAGTCTGAAACAATTACGGTTATTAAGTTTTATTAACAAAAAATCTTAATAAAAGTAAAAAACGGAGGCAAGAGAGTAATGGGTTTAGCGGCAACACAAGCAAGATACTTAGGACTTACCGCAAGAAAGACAAACATTGAATTTGAAGGACAACAGGTAAACCAAACCAGAACGGCTTTGGCAAACGAGAGTGCAAACCTTTATCAAAAATTATATTCAATGCAAGTTCCTGTCCCTCCGAGTGTAACGGATTATTATAAAACCGAATACACATATTCGGCAGGCGGTACAAAATACCACGTTAATTCATATTCTCCTGACCCGACGACAGGTTTGTACAATGTAAATGTTACTTATACTGACGTTGTTCAAGTTGGTATGAAAGCATTCGGAACAGGCAATATTGTTAAAAATGCCGATGGTTCATATACTTTGAGAATGGCAGGTACTGATAAAACTTATAACTTAAATCCGAATACGGCAGTTCAAGATGAAGCTATTGATAAAGCTATCGGAAAACAAAACGGATATTATTGTTCCTATGTCGATGATGATACAAAGATGGCATATTTCGTTGACAGAGAATGGCTTGCACTTCAAACCTATCCTTTTAACGATACTGTTCAAAGATATTACAAAAACGGAGAAAAACAAGATATTACGGTTGATCACCAAAATTGTAAATTGACTTTTGACTCAAACGGAACAATTACAAAAATTGTTGACCCCTCTATTACTGAATCAGAAATTTCTATGACCGCAAGTGAAGTTCAAGATGAAGTTGGCTACCAAAGTGCCATGAATGATTACACTGTTAACAAAGAAAAGTATGAAAAAGAAATTGCGGAAATTAACTCCGAAACACAACAAATACAATCAGAAGACCGTTCACTTGAATTAAGACTCAGACAGTTAGATACAGAACAACAAGCACTTCAAACAGAATTGGATTCTGTAAAATCAGTTCTTGATAAAAATATTGAAAAAGTATTTAAAGTATTTGCATAGAGAGCAAGGAGATAAAAATGTCTTACAAAAATGACAGTTTATTAGTTATTTCAAACAAATACGGTGCAGCAAGCGGTGATGCTAAAACACAATTGTTTGAAACTTATGACAGATTGAGAGATATTGTCGTAAGCGGTTCTTCAACAGACGGTGCAGGATTTGGAACAGCAGGAAGCTGGCTCTGGAATATTGCAAGGTTTATAGCTCCGAGTTCATTTATGTCTGTTATGGGTGGAAATGCTTCAATTAACGTCCCCGGTACATCATATTGGACACCGATAGAAGGCGGTACATCAACCGTAAATGGAGGAAATTCAGCATTTGGTATAGGTGAACTTGGTTCATATCCGGGATTTCCAAATGGTGCTGCTTCTGTTTTACAAGGTTTTGGCTCGTCATCTTCCGGATATTGCACAGGTGCTGCTGCTTCTATTGCTGCCGCTTCTGATTTGGCAGGTATTGCAGGTATAAATGCTGCTGCATATTCAACAGGTGTTGCGGCGGGTTATGGATATGCAAACAGTTTGGTTATCCCTGCTGCGGGTATTATTTCCGGTTTAGGAGGTATTTTGCAGGCAATTTCTCCCTATGCCGGTGTATATGGTATTGCAGGAACTATTGTTGGTAACTTAATGCAAGGTACCGGTGGTGCTGCCCTTTCTGCATACCAAAATGTTACAGGGAAAATTCAAGCTAATGCCGATACTATTCTTGAAAACAAAGTTAAAAATATTGAAACCGTTGTTAAAATGTTAGGCGTTCAAAGTGAAGTTATCAACAAAATGCTTAAAAATGAAATGGACGGTGCCAAAGAATCTTGTAATAATATTTCCAATTAATTTATAAAATTAATTGTTAAGATTGTAACAATTTTGAGCGAGAACAGTGTAAGTTTTTTGAATTTTCCTGTTCTCGTTTTTCATGAAGACTCCCTCTACAAGACAGATAGAACATGTTAAGAGATGTTACAAATGGCGAACAAAAAATTAAAGTTTTCAAAAAGATGTGTCGATAACATGAGAGTAAGGTAAGAAATTAAGTAAGAAGGAAGCTAACAATGGGTTTAGCAGCATCACAAGCAAGATTTTTAGGATTGACAGCAAGAAAGTCAAACACAGAATATGAAGGACAACAAGTCAACCAACAAAGAACTGCATTAGCTAATGAATCAGCAAGCTTATACAGCAAACTTACTAATTTGACAGTACCTACTCCTCCGGATATTATCAACTATTACCAAACTGAATACTCATTCACTTATGATGGAAGTGATTACAAAATATCATCATTACCTATTAAAGAAAAAGATGGTTACACAGTTGGTTTAACTCATTCATTTGAAGTTCCGAGCTACAAAACAGTTTCAGGTGACGGTCTTGATATTTCAGGTGCTACATCTGTTAATCTCGGCAGTGTTCAAAATTTAGCAAAACACATTGAAAACGAAAGAAAAGAAGGCGAATCAAGCCTTCCGAGCGATACAGCGGTTAATGTATTCACTCAAAACAACAATACATACTACCAAGTAGGTGACAAATTCTATCAATACACTCCGACTAAACAAGTTATGAATGAAACCTTCACAGGTGTTCAATTAACATTCAACGAAGCTGGCGATTATGACAGCATTAAAATCCCTCAACTCGCTGGTGAAACAACTCTTAGCGTTTCAACAACACAAGTTGCAGATGACGATGCTTACGATTTAGCTATGAATGCTTACCAAAAAGAATACAGCGAATACGAAAAAACAATGGCTCAAATCAACGCTAAAACTGAAGTTCTTCAACAACAAGATAAGACTTTGGAACTCAGATTGAACCAATTAGATACTGAACAAAATGCTATTTCAACTGAAATGGATGCTGTTCAAAAAGTTATCGAAAAGAACGTTGAATCAACTTTCAAAACATTCGCTTAATCAAATTTTATTTCTTACTTAATTTTAAACTTACACTTACATTTCTTACCAATTTACTGCCGGCCTGAAAACCGGTTTTTTCTTTTTTTTAGGTGACATAATACTGCAAAAATGATATATTTATATGTATGAAATTAAAAATTTTTCAAAATTTATTAGTAATATTTTGTTTAATAATATTAGGTTCAAGTTGTATTTTCGCTGAGCAAAAGGAGAATTCTATGCTTATTTCAACCAAATCTTTTGAAAACAATGGTTTTATTGCAAAAAATCAAGCCTATAAAATGTGTGGTGGTGACAATATTTCACCGGATTTATCGTGGAGTGATGTTCCGGAAAATACAAAAAGTTTCGCAATTGTCTGTCATGATCCTGATGCTCCAGTTGCAGGCGGTTGGTATCATTGGGTTTTGATAAACATTCCTCTTTCTCAAAACAAACTTGAAAAAGGTGAAATTCCTCAAGAGTCACACCTTTTACAAAATGATTTTGGTGAATTTGCTTATGGCGGTCCATGCCCGCCTATTGGTCATGGTATTCATCATTATAATTTTACTGTTTATGCTCTTGATGTGGAAAATCTTGATATAGCGGATAATATTCCTGCAAAAGATGCACACAAAATAATAAAAGAGCACGCTATTTCTTCTGCTACAGTTACCGGTCTTTTTAAAAGATAATATGAAAATTTCACCTTTCAAAATTGAAGAATGGATGAATAAATACGAATGTCATGCAAAATATGACTTCACAACAACGTGCATAAAATCTTTTTCTTTAAAAGAGTTATTGGGGTTATGCGGGCATGATGCGGCGGAATTTTATGAAAAATCTTTAGATTACGGTGATATTACTGGGTCTAAAAGGTTAAAGTCGGCATGTTTAAGCCTTTATAAAGGATTTGATTTCGAAAATATTACTGTGACACATGGGGCAATTGGGGCGAATGAGCTTGTTTTCAAAAGTCTTGTTGAGCCAAAAGATGAAGTGGTAGTTGTTATTCCTATTTATCAGCAGCTTTATTCTGTTCCTGAGCAAATAGGTGCCAATGTCAAATTTGTAAGGCTAAAAGAGGATTTAGACTGGCATGTTGATTTTGAAGAGTTTGAAAATGCTGTTACGGACAAAACGAAGTTGGTTGTTTTAAACAATCCGAATAATCCGACTGGTGCTGTTTTTTCAAAGTCTGAACTTGTTAAAATTGTTGAAATTGCTAAAAAGCATGGTTCTTATATTTTGTGCGATGAGGTATACAGATTTTTAGAACATGAAAAAAATAATGATTTTGTATCGATAACAGAGCTTTACGAAAAAGGAATTTCAACCTTTTCTATGTCAAAAACGTTTTCTCTTGCCGGAGTCCGAGTTGGATTTGTTGTTGCAGCTGATAAAAAAATTATTGCGGAAATAAATCATCAAAGGCAATACAATACAATAAGTATAAGCTTTCTTGATGATTATACGGCAGCTTTGGCTCTTGAAAATAAGAAAAAAATAATTGCTCGTAATCTTGAAATAATAGAAAATCGAAAAAATATTTTATTAAATAAAATCTGTCAAATTCCGCAATTATCGTTTGTTACACCACAAGCGGGTACAACTGCTTTTGTTAAATACCATTCAGAGATGAATTCTTATGAATTTTGTTTGAAATTATTTAACGAAACGGGAGTTCTTTTGCTACCGGGTGAAGCACTTGAGTTTGATAAATATTTTCGTTTGGGTTATTGCATTGACGAAAGAGTTTTGTCTGACGGAATAGATGTTTTTGCAAATTGGCTTAAAATAAATTGCTAAATTTTTTATTAAAAAAACAGCGGATTAGTTTTCACCAATCCGCTATTTACTATTTGATTAATTTCTCAAGGTTTTGAATTAGTCTTGCGGCATATCTTTTACTGTCAAGGCAATTCTGTGTTCTTGAGGAGTGAATTTCTTAATCATAACTTTAACTTCGTCGCCTACATTGTAGATTGTGAGCGGGTTTGCATCTGCATTTGCCATTTCTGATGCAGGAAGAAGTGCTTCAACTCCCGGGAAAATGTTGATGAAAGTACCAAATGAAGTTACTTTATTAACTGTTCCTGTGATTATTTGACCTTCTTCAAATTTATTTTCGATTTCTTCCCATGGATTGTCTCCCATTCTCTTTAAGCTCAAAGAAATTCTCTTAAGGTCGTTGTCAATCTTGAGGATTTTAACTTCGATTTCTTGACCGAGTTGGATAACATCTGATGGATGTTTAATTCTTTGCCATGAAATTTCTGAAATCGGAAGAAGTCCGTCAACACCGTTGATGTCAACAAATGCACCAAAGTTTGCAATTCTGACAACTTCACCTTTAACAACAGATCCTTCTTCGAGGTTTACTATAACATCGTCAACAACTTTTTCTCTTTGTTCTGCGATAGCTTGTCTTTGTGAGAAGATAAGCTTATTCTTTTGCGGATCAGCTTCGAGAATTTTAACTTCGATTTCTTGGTCGATTAAACCTTCAAACGGGTTGCCTGTTCTGAGTTGGCTTGCGGGGATAAATCCTCTTAATTCTTCAGCTTCTGCAATTACGCCGCCTTTAACGATTTGAACAACTTTCGCTGTAATAGTTTCGTTGTTGAGTTTTGCGTTTTGAAGATTTTGCCATGATTTTGCACACGAAAGTTTTCTCAACGAAAGAAGAATGCAGCTGTCTTCTTTGTCTGTTTCTTCTCTCAATACGTAAAATTCTTTTACATCACCGATATTCAATACAACAGAATCTTTATCTGATGCGTTTGAAATTTCTTTGTTCGGTAAAAATGCTTCGGTTTTTGCTCCTATATCTACCAAATAACCGTCATTTTCTTTTTTTACTATGATACCTTTTACAATATCTGCTACTTGGAATTTATAGTTATAGCTTTCTTCAAGCAATCTTACAAATTCATCTTGTTCGTTAATTGTTTGTGTCATTTGTTATTTTCCTTCCTAATATATTGATAGTTTATCATGAACTTTTTGTATAATATCGTCCGGTGTTGAAGCACCTGCCGTTATTGCTATATTTTGCGATTTTTTGATTAAGTCTGCATATTTTGACAATTCTTCATCCGTTTCTATGTGAATTGTTGTCGTAATTTCTCTTAAAATTTCTGCAAGGTGTGTCGTATTTGCACTTTTTTTACTGCCTACAACCACCATTAAATCTGAAACTTCCGCCAAATCTCTTGCTTCTTTTTGACGCATTTGTGTCGATTTACAAATTGTATTGAAAATTTTGATTTCTTTTGCAATTGTTGTCAAATAACATAAAATCTCATTCAACGTTTCAATTTTTTGTGTAGTTTGAACAACTACACCGATTTTCTTATGTTCTTTTATTTTTTCTTCTATTGTTTTAAGTGTTTTAATATCCGGTACAACAAAAACATTTTCTCCAAATTGTTTAGCATTTGCATTGATTGCAACAACTTCCGGATGTTCTGGTTTTCCGACTATAATTACCAAATAATCATCTTTTGCAAGTTCTATTGCCCTTTGTTGGACTTTTTTTACATCGGGGCAAGTTAAATCGACTATTTCAAAACCTTTTTCAGTTGCACTTTTAATAACTTCGGGAGATGCTCCATGACTTCTTATAATACATATTCCCGTTTCACCGCATGGAAGTTCATCAACGGTATTTATTCCGAGTTGTGATAATTCTTCTATTACGTGAGAATTGTGAATTAATTCACCTAAAACCCAGACTTTCGCTGAGTTGTTTTCACGTTTTAAATTTTTTGTTGTTTCTACTGCTCTTTTGACTCCGTAGCAAAATCCTGAATGTTTAGCAGTTACGATATTTTTCAGATTACTCACATCCGTTCAATGAACTAACGGCAAAGCCGTCGTAAAAATAATATATCACAAAAACTTTTCTGTTCAAGCATTAATAAAAAACCGCCCGTATTTTATCTCGGACGGTTTTAAAAATTTGAAAAAAATCCTTATTTCTTGAATTTGTCGATTGCAAGTAATGCACAGCCCAACATGCCCGCATTGTTTCCTGTTGTTGCGAGAACAACTTTTGCAGGGGAAACGAGAGTTTGTTTGTTGAGTTCCGCTTCAATATTTTGGCAGTTGATGAATTCGCCCATACCGCCTGAAATAACAAAGATTTCCGTATCGAAAATATTGTTGAGTGTAATCATACCTGTTACAACGTGAGTGTGCCACAAATCGATAACTTTCATACAAAGTTCATCGTGTCTTTTCATACCTTCGATTAAATCGTAAGTTGTTAAATCGTCGATATTTTTACCTTCAACTGTTTGAGAAAGAGGGTTCTTGAGTGCTTCTTCTTTGAAAGTTCTGCCAAGACCTGTTCCTGAACCGTAAGCTTCCCAGCAATCGTAATTTCCGCAGTTGCAAAGACGTCTTTTGTCGGGATAAATTTTAATGTGACCGATTTCGCCTGCTCTGCCTGATTTACCTCTGAGCATTTCGCCGTTGATGATAATTCCGCCGCCGATACCTGTTCCCAATGTTACCATAATGTTGTTATCATAACCTTTTGCGGCACCGACTTTGTATTCTGCCCATGCTGCTGCATTCGCATCGTTTTCTACATAAACAGGTTTGCTGCTTAATGATGTAAAATCAATTGTGTTATAGTCTTTCGGCATATTTGGAGAACTTGATTCAACTTTTGTATTTTCAAGGTTAATTGCACCTGCTGTTGCAAAAGCTATGTAATCAACGTCTTTTTCGTTTTCTTTTACAATTGTTTTAAAAGCTTCTTTTAATTCTTCCAACGTTTTAGGAGTCGAAACTTTCTTAATTTTATTCAAATATTCGCCTTTTTCATTAATAATAGCGTAACTGATTTTCGTTCCGCCAACGTCAATCCCGAGTGCCTTCTTCATATTTTCTCCTTTTTGCTGATAGTAAAAACACCGATAAAATCACATTATCATGCAATTATTATAACCTATCAGAGGGCAACTGCATATGTTTTTTTAAGAAAAAATATAATATTTTACATAACTTTTGAATAAAATCTTTTTACAATAAGCTGCGGTCTTGTGATTGCGGAGCCGATTACAACAGCGTGTGCACCTAAATCAAATGCCTTCTTCACTTGATCAGGTGTCCAGATTCTTCCTTCTAAAATTACAGGACAATCAAGTATTTTAACAGCTTTTTCCAAAAGTTTAAAATCCGGTTCATCTGTATTTGATGTTGAATTTTGCGTATAACCTGATAATGTTGTTGAAATCATATCAAAACCCAAAGCTCTTGCCGCAATAGCTTCCGATAAGGTTGAAATATCTGCCATTGTTGCTTTTTTGTGCATTTCAACATATTTTATCAACTTGCGTAAGTTATCTTTGCCACGAGGTCTTGAAGTTCCGTCCATAGCAATAATATCCGCCCCTGCAGAAACAAGTTCTGTTATTTCTTTCATTCCGGGGGTGATGTAAACTATTTGTTTCCAATTTTTGGGGATAACTTCCGGTTTTGTGAGTCCGATGATAGGAACGTTTGTGAATTTTTTTGCATTTTTAATATCTCTTGCACCTGCAAGTCTTAACGCTCTTGCTCCGCCTTTCAATACGGATTGAATCATTGCATTCATGCATTCTTCCTGATACAAAGGCTCGTTCGGCATAGCTTGAACAGAGATTATTATGCTTTTTTTAATTCTTTTAATTACGTTCATTGCCTTTTAATTATACCCCGATTTCTGCATTATTTCAATGGTTTAAATGTTTTGTAAGTCTTTTTCGATTTTTGCTAATAGTATTTCTTTGGAGTCGTTTGAATTGTTATCGGATAATATTTGTTCATATACGTAACCTATATCTTTTATAGAAAAACCTTTTTTTATGAGTTCCGATAAAATAAACTTTATTTTTAAACTGCCAATGACTGCAATTTCTTTAGCTAAAGATTTAGAGTAGTTGTCACTTACAAATTTGGAATACTTTTCGATTTCTTTCAAAGTTATAATTTTTTCAGCATTTGATTGGTATATTTATTTACTAAATAATTAAAAATAAAAATAAAAGCTAAAATGGAAGATGTATAAAAAATTATCGGGTTCTCAAAATAAGAGACACAATATACAAAAAAGTTATAATTATCCAAGAAATATAGCAGAATATTTCTGTTTTTTTATCTATATGATTATCAGAAAATTTTTCTTTTATGACTTTTTCTTGTTTTTCTTTTGATTTGATAATTTTGACGACGGTTTGAGGATATATTTCTTCAACTTTATTTTCAACAGTTTCAAAGAAATCTTTATTCATAAGACCTTTGTCTTTTGAATTTTGAATTATTTCAAATACTGTTGATGCGATTATTTCTAAAATTTGATAAGTTTCTTCTTCTGAAACATCTGCTTGTATTAAACAAATGCTTTTGTTTAATACGTAATATAAAATTATTTTGCAGGCAAGTTCTTTTTCCTCGTTCAAAATTTGCTTGTCATTTTTGATTTTTTCAGCGTAAATGTCATAAAAGTTATATATATAATTCTTTACGGTTTGTACATTATTGTCGTTGAAATTATTAGGAATACATATTTTAGCTTTTGTCCAAACTATATCTATAAAGTTTTTTTCATTAAATGTCAGAACTTTTTCCTTTTGTTAAATAATAAATTAGTCTACATCAATAGGTTCTCTTAAAATAGCTTTTATTGCCTGTTTTGCCGTATCGTTTAACTGTGGATTAATATACGGTGCTGCGGAAATTTGCCTCAATATATCTATCGTTCTTTTGAAAATTCTAACGATATCACCCTCTGATGATTGCGACATTTCTGTTATTTCTTCCCACGTGCAGCCTTCTGCCCACATCTCTATCAACGGTGAATAATACGAATTTATGTACATTTCAGTATCAATATCGTGTTCTCTTTGGACAATTGCTATCTTTTTGCGGACATTTTTAAGCTGGTTTAATGCTTTTCTGGTTTCTTTCGATAAAGGCTGAGGTACAAATATATCGCCTCTTAAATCTTCCGTAATTACAGCACAAATAACTGCTGAAAGTTGCGAAGGTGTTAAATCGTCTAAAATTCCGCTCAATAAAATTTCTGAAACAAAAAGCTCATTTTCTGCTCTGATATATGAACACAAAAGTCCTTTTTCATTGGGAAAATCTTTTTCCAAATATCCCATTTTGCCTAAAACGGCTTTGTGATTTAAAAATTTATTCCAATAAATATCTTTTTCTTTTGCAATATTTTTAGTAATACTTTCCGCTTTTTTTTCGAAACGTGCTAACAAATCTAAATCTTTCATGTGTTTTTTGTAATTTCTGCAAATGTCACAATGATAAGATTTCATCTTCGCAAGCAAGGCTTTTGTTTTGGTCAAAAATTCTTCAACCTCGGGTGCATCTTTTTGACCACGCTGTTTTGCCTGTTTAATCAATGTCTTTGACAACTTTCTGTGAACAACATAAGTTTCTCTTGTTTTGTTATATTCCGATAAATCCTTATTCGTGAGTTTATATGGGCAAATAAATGTATTAATCTTTTCAATGGTTTTATTTGTTTCTTCTCTTTGTGCAATCAAAGGCTTTAATCTGTCATTAGAAGAATAATAACCGAAACTCTTTAATATCAGTTCTTTTGCTTCTGCAAGCGAGAATTTTTGCAACAAGTTTAAAACCATTGAATATTTTGGCGAAAAACGGCTTTCGAGTGGATTAGCTTCCGATAAAACAAGTTCCGCAACTTCTTCAGGTGTTTGGAATGCTGTTCCTATAACCGTTACATATCCGACTTCGTCCATTCCCCTGCGGCCTGCTCTGCCTGACATTTGCAAAAATTCATTTGCTGTCAATAATCTGTGTCCGTTATCCGTTCTCTTGCTTATTGCAGAAATAACTGTCGAACGAGCGGGCATGTTTATTCCTGCTGCTAATGTTTCCGTTGCAAATACAACTTTTATCAACCCTTTTTGAAAAAGTTTTTCAACCAAAACTTTCCACCCCGGAAGCAAGCCTGCGTGGTGAGCTGCAACACCTTTATAAAGGTAATCTAAATGTTTATTATGAGCAAGATATGGATTTTCCTTGAGATATTCCGTCGTAATTTCTTGAATTTGTTTCGCTTCTTCCTTTGTTATCAAGTCTAAATCACTGCACTTTTCCATTTGCTCGTCACATTTTTTTCTCGAAAATGTGAAGTAAATTGCAGGAAGCATGTTCTTTTTATGCAAAACAGAAATAACGTCTTTTGCCGTATTTCTTTGCTTTAATTTGCTTCTAAAGCTTTTGTCACGTCTTTCCGGACGAATTTTTCGATTTAATTTTCCATCAGGTGTCAAAAGCGGTAAAATATCATAAGGCTTTGAAGAATCATAATAGTAAAATCTTAACGGTACCGGTCTGAAATCGGTATAAACACATTCCGTATCTGAATGCACGGTATTTATCCAACCGCAAAGTTGTTCTGCATTTGCAACCGTTGCAGAAAGTGCAATAATTTGAATGTCTGAAGGGCAGTAAATTATACTTTCTTCCCAAACTGTACCACGTTCTTCATCATTCATATAATGAACTTCATCAAGGACAACGTATTTTACCCCTTGAAGATTTTTCGCAAGTTCTCCGAGGTTTGTTCCGTACAACATATTTCGGAATACTTCCGTTGTCATAACAACGATTTGTGCATCTCTGTTTATTGAAGTATCACCGGTCAAAAGACCGACTTTATCTTCTCCGTATTTTCTGCCAAAATCTGAAAACTTTTGATTTGAAAGAGCTTTTAATGGTGTGGTGTAAATAAGTTTTGTTCCGTTTTCCAAAGCTCTATGAATTGCATGTTCTGCAATACAGGTTTTTCCTGCTCCCGTAGGCGCACAAACGACGACGCTTTTGCCGTCGTCGATGTATTTTACTGCCTCTTTTTGAAAGTCATCTAATTCAAAATCAAATCCAAACAATATTATATTCTTTCTTCTTCCATTAAGTCCATCAAGTGATTTAAGCGTTTCATCGTTTGCTTAAATTGTTCAATGGTTAAACTTTGAGCACCGTCTGATGATGCACAATCCGGGTTATGGTGAACTTCCATCATAACACCGTCTGCTCCGACTACCAAACCTGCTTTTGCCAAAGGTTCTACCAAATATCTTCTTCCTGTTCCGTGGCTTGGGTCGATTATTATCGGCAAGTGTGAATACTTCTTAATTACAGGAATTGCAGCTACATCAAGCGTGTTTCTTGTATATGTACTGTCAAAACCTCTTACCCCTCTTTCACACAAAATAACTTTCGGGTTGCCTGTGCAAAGAATGTGTTCGGCTGCAAGTAAAAATTCTCTGATTGTAGCTGCGGGGCCGTTTTTCAACATAATCGGTTTGCCTGTTTGACCTGCTGCCTTTAATAATTTGAAGTTTTGCATATTTCTTGCACCGATTTGAAGTACATCTGCATATTGGCAAATAAGCGGCAAATCAAGTGTATCCATAACTTCCGTTACAACAAGCATGCCCGTTTTTTCGGAAGCTATTTTCAAAAATTCAAGACCTTTTTCTTCATAACCTTGAAAATCATAGGGTGAAGTTCTGGGTTTAAAAGCACCGCCTCTAAGGAAATTGCAGCCACATTCTTTTGCCGCATCTGCAACTCTTAAAAGTCCGTCTAATTCTTTTTCAACGCAGCAAGGTCCAACCATCATTTGCGGACGGTTCTTTCCTCCGATTTTTACTCCATTTTCAAACTCAATAACTGTATCATCGGGTTGACCTTCTCTTGATGCGAGTTTGTATGGTTCTGAAATTAATTTAACTTCTCGAACACCCTCATAAGAAGCGACCGCATTTGGTTGAAATAATTTTCTATCGCCGATTGCTGCAATTACTGTCATTATATCGCCACGATTTAATACTGCTTTAAATCCGTTTGATTCGAGATAATAAACTACTGCCTGAATTTGTTCTTCAGTAGCTTTGGGTTCCATTACTATTATCATAATTCCTGTCCTTATATATTTTTGTTTGTTTTAAAACTTTGGGTATTGAGGAAATTTTGGCATTTTAGGCATTTTAAATTTACCCTTTTTTGCCTTTTCCTGAATATTTGAGAAGCCTTTCATCATTTTTCTCATTTGTTCAAATTGAGTGATTATTAAATTAACTTCGTGCATAGGAAGCCCGGAACCTGCCGATAATCTGCGTTTCCTTGAACTGTTGATTATTTCGGGGTTATCTCTTTCTTCCGGAGTCATGCTGTTGATGAATGTTTCAACTTTTTTAAGCTGCTTTTCACCCTCTTGTGCTATCGTTTCTCGATTTTCTTTATTCAAGCCCGGTATTGGCAACATTCCGAGTAAATTTTCTATTGAACCAAACATTTTCATCTGCTTTTGAATTTTTAAAAAGTCGTTGAATGTGAATTCAGCTTTTTTCATTTTTGCTTCAAACTCTTTTGCTTGTTTTTCGTCAAAAACTTCTTGTGCTTTTTCAACAAGAGAAACAATATCGCCCATGCCTAAAATTCTATCAGCAAGTCTTGCAGGATGAAATTCTTCAAGCGGCTCAATTTTTTCGCCTTTGCCTAAAAATTTAATCGGTTTGCCTGTTTGATGAACAACACTCAATGCAGCACCGCCTCTTGAATCGCCGTCTGCTTTTGTTAAAATTGTACCTGTAATTTCTAATTGAGCATTGAAATCTCTTGCAACATTAACAGCTTCTTGTCCTGTCATAGCATCAATTACAAGCAATTTTTCCTGCGGTTGGTAAATCCTGTCTAAAATCAAAAGTTCAGCCATCATTTCCGTATTTATTTGTAAACGTCCTGCCGTATCTATTAAAACAGGGTTATAACTTTCATTTTTGGCTTTTTCAACTGCATCGGCAACGATTTTTTGAACATCTGTTGAGCCGTCGATTGTATAAACTTCGACGCCGATTTGCTCACCCAACGTTTTTAACTGAGTAATGGCAGCGGGACGATATACGTCTGCTGCTACCATCAAAGGCTTTCTGCCGTCTTTTTTGAATTTCATCGCAAGTTTGGCACAAGATGTTGTCTTTCCTGAACCTTGTAAGCCTAACATCATTATGATTGATGGTTTTCCGCTTAAATCTAACGGTGCATCTTCTTTTCCCAAAAGGTCTGTTATTTCATCGTGAACGATTTTGACGAGTTGTTGGCTCGGATTTACACCTTGAACAACCTTTTCGCCTTCTGCACGTTCTCTAACTCTTGATATGAACGATTTTACAACCGTTAAATTTACGTCTGCCTCAAGTAAAGCTCGTCTTATTTCACGCAAAGCGTCCTGCATATTGTCTTCGGTTAATTTGTCGTTACCTGAAGTTTTTCTGATAATTTCCGTTAATCGTTCCGATAAATTGTCAAACATTTTCTATTCTTTCTTTCCAAAATCAGCACTTGTAATTACTCTATCAATCAAACCGTACTCACATGCCTGTTGTGCTGACATGTAGTAATCTCTTTCTGTGTCGGCTTTGATTTTTTCGAGAGGTTGACCTGTATGCTTTGCAAGCAATTCGTTCAATGTCGTTCTCATTCTCAAAATTTCTTTTGCTTCGATTTCGATATCGGAAGCTTGACCTTTTGCTCCGCCTAAAGGTTGGTGAATCATTATTCTCGAACTTGGAAGTGATAATCTTTTGCCCTTTGTTCCGGCTGAAAGCAAAAATGCACCCATACTTGCAGCTTCGCCGATACAAATTGTGCTGACATCTGCTCTGATATGGTTCATTGTATCAAATATTGCAAAACCTGCAGTTATTACACCACCAGGAGAATTTATGTATAACATAATATCTTTTTCAGGATTTTCGCTATCTAAAAGTAATAACTGTGCGACAATTGAGTTTGCCATTTCATCATCGATTTCTTCGCCTAAAAAAATTATTCTTTCTCTCAATAATCTTGAAAAAATATCGAATGAGCGTTCTCCTCTTGATGAAGCCTCTATTACCGTCGGCATATATGATATAATTTTACCGTAATCCATGTTCTTTTCCTTTGATAATATTCACTATATAATTATATTAAAAGAATAACACGATAACAAGAAATATTACAGTATTAATATTAATTAAGCAGGATTATTATGTTTGATTGTTTTGACAAGCCCATTTATGCCGATGCGGAATCCCTTTTTGTTTATCCGAGAGAAGTTACAGGCCTTTATGAAAAAGACAATATAATTTACAAATATGCTTATCCTGATACTGATTATCCTATTTTAAGGCTTCCTTTTGATATTCATGACGGTAAAGGTGAAGTGCTTCCTCACGGAATGTATATGATTGCTCTCGACTCCGAAAGAAAATATCTGATGTTTCTTCAAAGCAACGAACTCAAAGCAAGAGTTCCTGTCGCAAGTTATTCTGACAAAATGACGACCGATAAAGATTTTGAAAAACGAGAAGAATTAGCAAATAAATATCAAAAATATCTGTATCGTGGAAAACAAAAAAAGGCTAAAGAATATTTGCATGAACTTGAAGTCTATGACAAAAGAGTCCGTACTAAAATGTCTGCTACCATTGATACAAGTCAAGACGGTGTCTATGTTCTTCTGTATGAAACAGCATTCAGTAAGGCTTTTGCAATTATTCCTAAATATAAATAATTTGTCTTGATTTTTTAAACGTTAAAAAAATATCTTTTTCTCTATGTTTTTAGTATTATAAAAATAAATAGAGGTTTAATAATCATGACAGATGTATATTTAGGTATAGACGTAGGCTCGGTTACAACGAAATTAGCGATGGTTGATACAAATGGTCAACCCGTTGATTGCTTTATGATAAGAACTTCAGGACAACCTGTAAAAGCTGTTCAGTCGGGCATGAAAAGTTTATACGCTCAAGCTAAAACGGAATACAACGTTTTAGGTGTCGGCACAACAGGCAGTGGCAGAAATCTTGCGGGTGCTTTAGTCGGTGCTGATATTATTAAAAATGAAATTACTGCTCACGCAGTTGCTGCAAGTACTTATGTTCCTGATGTTCAAACAATTCTTGAAATTGGCGGTCAGGACAGTAAAATTATCATTCTTCGTGACGGAATTGTTACAGATTTCGCTATGAATACTGTTTGTGCGGCAGGCACCGGAAGTTTTCTTGACCAACAAGCATCAAGATTGAATGTTCCGATTGAAAATTTTGGTGATGTAGCTTTGAAATCAACTGCTCCCGCAAGAATTGCAGGACGTTGCGGTGTTTTTGCGGAAAGTGATTTAATCCACAAACAACAACTTGGTTATCCTCAGGAAGATTTGTTATACGGCTTGTGTCAAGCACTTGTAAGAAATTATTTGAGTAACCTTGCTTTGGGTAAAGAAATTTTGCCGACAGTCACATTCCAAGGTGGTGTTGCAACTAACAAAGGCATGGTTAAAGCTTTTGAAGAAGCATTGGGTGTGAAAGTTGTTGTTCCTGAAAATCATCAAAATATGGGAGCTATAGGGGCGGCACTTCTCGCTATGGAAAATCACCAATACACAGAACAACCTACAAAATTCAAAGGTCAACATGTCGGAGATATGACATTCCACTCAACAACAAGACAATGCAGCGGTTGTTCAAATAATTGTGAAATTATTACTATTACAGAAGAAGATCCCGATGCAATTTCAACTGAAGACAAAAAACCAAAGATTATTGCTCGTTGGGGCGGTACTTGCGGAAAATGGGATTTGGCATAAATCTGTTTTTTTGATAGGGCAGGTCGATTTTTTCTGACCTGCCTTTTTGTTTGTAAATTTTGTAAAATCAAATATCAAAAATTTTTAAAGAAATATAATGCTCTATCCGATATATGTCACATAAGTATAGAGAGAAGATATAAGAAGTTTTACCATGAATAATATCCAAATGAACGGTGTTAATCTAAACACAAATGTGTCAAATGCAAAAAAAACTCAAGAATCAAAACCGCAAGAGGAAGTAAAACCGCAACTTAAAGAACATTGTTCATCGAAAGCCGGTCAAGCATTAAAAAATGTTGCTCTTGGTGTAATGCTTGCCGCAAGTGTTGTTGCAGGAGCAAAGGCGGCTACGGTTCCTGCTAAAGCTGCTGAAAATCAACAACCTGTTGATAATTCAACATCTATTTCCCAACAAGCGGAAATGAGTGCCGCTCCTAAAACTGAAATTGAAGCTGCCGTCGATGAAATGCTTGAAAACAAAGATGGACAAATTACTAAACTTCATGTCGGTGATAGAAATGATTGTCATGGCAAAATGGCAGGCTCTCTTTCTTTTTTGGGCGGAAAAAACTATGATTGTGCCGAAATTACTAAAGACGGTTCTTTAGTTTTTTATAATAAAGTTTTGACTGTCGGAAATGCGATTAAGTTTGAACCTGTGAATTCTTTCGATTTGCAAGCTCAACCCGATGGAAATTCTATTGAATTGCAAAAAGGTTCAAGATTTGAAGAATCGACAAATGTTCATGGTGATTATGTTGAACTTGCGGAAGATGGCAGAACTTTTAATGTTTATAATGCTGACGGTGAAAATATCGGGTATGTAAAAACTGATACTCCTGAATCTAATGCTGCAAAATTGATAATTGGCGGTCTTGGAGCAGCAGCAATTTTAGGTGCTCCGGTTGTTAAATATCTCAAGGAGTATTAATTTTACTTTTAAAAAAAACGTTTTTTAAGATTTTCTTGAGAATGCGAAAATCCATAATATAGATTTTCGCATTACTTTTATTAGTTGTTAAAGTTTTCGAAATTTTTATTCTGTTGTCACAATTTTTTCAAAAAAATCATTTAAAACAGGATAATATTTTTTTTCTAATAATTTTTGAAATCGAGCAGTTGCGGTTGGAGCAAAATTTTCTGCTGCTTCTTTATCTTCACAATAAAACTGAAAAAATCTTGCAAACATTTCCGTAGGACGGTTTAAATAACGGTTAATTTTTGATAACTTTGAATTTATCCTGTTTCGATGTCTTTCATAAGATTTCATTTTTATATAGGCACAAAACTCTTTTGGCATTTTGGGAAAGTCAAAGTCTACCGTTTTTACGCTTATTGTTGTATCGTGGTTGAACCAACCGCCTTTGATTAAAACTCTATCATATTTTAGTAAATATTTTGCGTTTGAATAACGAATGTATTTATTAAACTCCGGAAATTTCTGTCCTGCTTGATATTGTGGATATGCTGCTTTTATTATATCTCTTTCGATTTTGATTTTATGAGCTAAGTTTTCTTTTACTGCTTTGAGCCGTCTTATTTGTGTATTATCAAAAACGAATTGTGTAATTTGAGAAAGTTCTTTTTCTATTATAGCTGTTTCTGATTTTTCATTTGTGTTAAACAACTTTTCAAGTGTGCCGTCTGTTTTCACTATTTCCGGTTCAAGTTTGAAATGCACAAAGTGTGCAAATTCGTGTAAAAGAACGTCTATAATTTTTTCTTCTGCTAAATCTTTTGAAATGTCAATTCTTTTAATAGTGCAAAAACCTTGATGCCCACGAGCTTTAGTGTTCAAGTGGACATCAATTCCTAATGATTTTAAAAATTTTATAAAATCGATTTTATTTATACGGTTTCTGATCTCAACCATTTTAAATAATCTCGATTACCTTTTTTAATAGGAGTAGCAACAATTTCAGGAAGTTCGTATTCATGTCTTTCTCTGATTGCTTTTTCAACTTTTCTGAAAAGGCTTTCTTTTGTTTTTATAATCATCAAAAATTCTTGTCCTTCAACAATTTTGCCTTCCCATTTGTAAACTGATACTACACCGGGAACAATATTTACGCATGCTGCTAATTTGTTTTCGATTAAGTATTCAGAAATTTCAACTGCGTTTACTTTGCTTGATGTTGTGCAATTAACGATACAATATCCCATTTTTTCTCCTTTTTAAAAATATCTGTATTATCTTTTGTTCTCGTTCTTTGATTATAACCCGAATTATTAATTGTGTCAGTCTGATTTTTTTTATTGTAAATATTTTTCTATTATCAAAAAATTTTGTCTTTCAGCGGATTTTTGATGCTTAATAAAAATATACAATTGAAATGTAAGATTATAGGGGCGGAGAGGTTATGAAGAAAATTTTAGCAGGGATAATTGTGTCTTTAATGTTAGGGTTTGGCAGTGCTTATGCTATGAATTATTCTCAAGATGAAGCAATAAATGTTGCGGTTTATGAAAAAATTAATCCCTCTATCGTTTTTATTGAGGCAATTTTGGGTGATGAAGTTTCAACAGGAACCGGTATTGTAGTTGGCTCTAAAGGTGAAATTTTAACAAGTTCTCATGTTATAGATGATGGGGCTAATATTGAGGTTAAAACCGCTAAAGGTGAAGTTTACAAAGCTAATATCCTTTTTAAACCTGAAAATTCCCAAAGTGATTTAATGTTAATCAAAATAAAACCTAAAAATACTTTGCCGGTTATAAAACTTGGTGATTCTTCCGTTTTGAAAGTCGGTCAAAAAGTTCTTGCTGTCGGAAATCCTTTTGGATTTAGCGGAACACTTACGACAGGTATTATTTCTCGTATTGACTATGAAAAAAATAAAATTCAAACAGATGCTGCTATTAATCCCGGAAGTTCAGGCGGACCTATTGTTAATGCCGAAGGCGAAGTTATAGGTATAAGTCAGTCAATCTATAATCCTGATAACAATCATTCAAATATTGGTATAGGCTTTGCAATTCCGGTTAATGACGTGAAAAAACTATTGACTGCTTACGGAAAAATTAAATAAGCCTAAATGTTTTGAAAAACAAAAACTCCCCATTATTTGTGGGGAGTTTGTTTGGATCTTATATCAAGTGCTGCATTGTGTCCTAAAAGATATACTGCACACATTTTGTAACTTTTGACATACCAAGCACAAGACTCTTGCACACAAAGTATTTCACTCGGTTGTGCTATACTCATAAGTGGGCATGACGGGATATCTCTTTTTTTTTGTCTTGGTGTTTCACCATATTTTCCTGGGTTATTTAACATTTTAACCTTCTTATTATTGTTGTTTTAATAAGTTGCAATCTTTACATCTTTTTTCTTCTGCTTTGTAAATTTTACTTCTGTTGATAACTTCATCAAAGTCGATTTGATGTGCATCAAAATCCGGTCCTTCAACACAAGCAAATTTAATTTTTCCTCCGACTGTTAATCTGCAAGCACCACACATGCCCGTACCGTCAACCATAATCGGGTTCATACTTGCTTCTGTTTTAATGCCTTTATCTCTTGTTAAATCAGCGACAGCTTTCATCATTGGCATAGGACCTACGGCTATAACATAGTCGATTTTTTCTTTTTCCATAAGTTCTTTCAAAACTTGTGTACCGAAGCCTTTAACACCCAAAGAGCCATCATCGGTTGTGATGAATAATTCCGTTGAAGCTTTTTTCATTTTGTCTTGCCAGAAGATTAAATCTTTTGTTCTTGCTCCTGTAATCATGTAAACTTTGTTACCTGCATCTTTGAAAGCTTTTGCGATAAGATAGCATGGAGCTGCACCGTAACCGCCTGCGATACAAACGACTGTTCCGTAGTTTTCGATATGTGTAGGACATCCCAATGGACCTGTTACATCCAAAATTTCATCTCCGACGTTGAGTTTTGCAAGATTCATTGTTGAATATCCGACAGCCATAAATACAACCGTCAATTCTCCTTTTTCTGCATCAACGTCTGCGATTGTTAACGGGAATCTTTCACCTTCTTCTTCTGTTCTTAAAATTACAAACTGACCTGCTTTAGCATTTCTTGTAACAAAAGGCGCATATATTTTATATTCGTACTGATTTTCGCATAATAAAACTTTTGATAATATTTTATAACCCACGACTATCTCCATTCGGTTAAACTTCTTACATCAAAAATTATATCTGAAAGGCTGACCCATTACAAGTAATTTGTAAACAAAAAAAACGCACATTTTCATGTGCGTGGAAAACGATTAATTAATAGTCAGGAGAGAATCAGAGTATTTCCATTGAGTTCAAAACTAATTTCATTTTTGTTTTGTCGGAGATATTAAGGTTTGGAAAATCTTCTTGTAAAGTTTGTAGCCCCGACTCTATTTCAGCTTCGAACTCTTTCATCATGTCGCCGATACGCTGATACTGCTCGCTGTTAGCAAACTTACAGACTTTGATTGTCTTTTGTACATCAACTCTCATTGATAAAGATTGGTTAGCCATATAGCCGAATACATCGTCCGCTTTAACTTCTTTTGTTTGAGTTTGTGTTTTTGTTTCTGTTATCGTCTGAGTTTGCTCCTCTACCCCCAATCTGCACTTTTGCTCTTTTCTTATCTTTGCCCCCTGTAAGGAATACATGTTTATCCCATTAATCAAACCCATTTTCTTGCTCCTTAATTAATCATTTCCCTGACGTTTTTTATTTAATGCTCTTTTCTAAAAAGTCAATTTATTGTTTTATTTTTAACAAAACTTAACAGCAAAGACTAAAACCGTTATATAAACTATAATTATTAATATGCAGAAGTTATTTTATATGTGTATATGGTACTTTGTTGCGTTGTGCAAATTTTTTGTTTTGATTTGGCACAATATTTTGCCGTTCAACAAAGTCGGAATATATTTTAAAATGAAAGCTGAAAATTTTTTGTTTTTTTCTCCGAGGGTGTATAAAAAATTTCGTCTGCAAAAAGAAATTAAGCAAAACTGTACTCCTGTAAGGCTTTTCACGAAGGATATGGTTAGAATTCATGCAAGTTTTTTAAAACCTCTTGAGGGTAAGCCTGTTGTGATTTTTTTTCATGGTCAGTCGGAAAATATTACAAAATGGCAGGATACATTTTTGTTTTTGAAAAATATGGGTTACGGCGGATTATTTTTGTCCTACAGAGGTCACTACAAAAGTGCCGGCAGACCTTCTGAAGAGGGTATTTACATTGATGCCGAAACAGCTGTCGAATATTTAAAAAATATTGGTTTTGAAGAAAATAATATTATCCTTTGGGGACGTTCATTAGGTTCTGCTCCTGCTCTTGAAACTGCTTTAAAATATAATGTAAAATCGGTCATTTTGGAAAGTCCTGTATACAACATTACTCAAGCTGCATTATCGATTTTTTCAAGATATATAAGACTTTTCAATATCCGTATTTTAAAACGTTTGATAATTTCACTAATAAAAAATGCTGATTTTATCCAAAAATTTGAAAATGACAAAAAAATTCAAAATGTGAAAGTTCCAATATTGATTATGCATGCTAAAAATGATGAAAAAATAAATTTTGAACAGGCGGTTGGTCTGCACGAGAATAACTCCTCATCAAAACTTTTTCTTGTTGAAAACGGTTCACATGACCATGCGGATTGGTGTTATCCTATAGTAAAAGAATTTTTTGCCGAAGCTGAGAAACAATTATGCAATTATTAAAATATATCCTAAAAAGATTTTTACAAACAATACCTTTGCTCTTTATCGTTTCGATAATGGGTTTTTTCCTGATACGGGCATGTCCTGTAGATCCGCTTGCGGAATTAAGGTTAAATCCGTCAATATCCAAGCAAACTCTTGAAGCCGAAAAAATAAGACTTGGTCTTGATAAACCTGTTGTTGTCCAATACGGTTTATGGCTCAAAAGTTTTGTAAAAGGCGATATGGGTATTTGTACTACCGGTGAAAAGGTTTCTGATAAATTAAAAGAAAGAATTCCCAATACGTTACTTTTAACTTTGACGGTTATATTTTTTACTTGGATTACCGGAATTCCGCTTGGGATTGTTGCTGCTCTCAATAAAGGGAAGCCTTTAGATAGAATTTTAACTGTTTTATCAAGTGTCGGAATGGCTGTTCCGTCGTTCTTTTTTGCACTTTTAATGTTGATTTTTGCGGTTAAAACGGGCTGGTTTCCGACCGGTGGCTTGACAAGTTACAATTATTCCACTTTGAGTAGTTGGGGTAAATTTGTTGATATAGCAAAGCATATAACCTTGCCGACGATTGTCCTTTTTACAATTTCTTTATCAGGTTTGCAAAGACAAATGAGAAGTAATTTGCTTGACGTTATGGAAAGTGATTATGTGAAATATGCTCGGGCAAAAGGTTTAGGTGAAAATAAGGTTGTTTTTAAGCATGCTTTAAGAAATGCTGTTAATCCGTTGATAACTCTTTTGGGCTTTGAATTTGCATCACTTTTGAGTGGTGCGGCTTTGACAGAGTTCGTTTTTCAATATCCGGGACTCGGAAGGTTAATCCTTGAGGCGGTTTTGAAATCGGATATTAATCTTGTTATGGCATCTTTGATGATAGGAACGATTATGCTTGTTGCAGGTAATCTTATTGCCGATATTTTGCTTAAAATTGTTGATCCGAGGGTGGAAGCGGTATGATGAATTATTCTCGTGACAGTATTTTTGCTCAAATGATGAGAGATAAATTTGCCGCAACGGCTTTTTGGATATTAGTTATTCTGTATCTTGGAGTATTCTCGGCTGTTTTTATTTCTCCGTATTCAAAAGATTATTCAGATAGGCAATCATCTTATGCTCCACCTTCAAAAATTTATATAATAAATGAAAACGGTAAGCTCTGTAAACCTTATACCTACAACTATGAACGATCTTTTGATGAAAATACTTTCCAAATTAAATATACAGAAAATCGTGATAAAAAATATAGGGTATATTATTTTGCAAAAGGTTATGAATACAGACTTTTGGGGTTAATTCCTTTTGACAGACATTTTATAAATGTTGAAAATGGCGGAAAACTCTATCTTTTGGGAACAGATATAAATGGTCGTGATAATTTTTCAAGATTGCTTTTTGGCGGGCAAATTTCTTTAACCGTCGGCTTTTTAGCTTTGTTTATTTGTTTCCCGATAGGATTACTTTATGGCGGAATTTCCGGTTTCATCGGTGGAAAGACTGACTTTTTTATGATGAGGTTCGCAGAAGCTGTCATGAGTATTCCGAGTTTTTATCTTTTAATTATTCTGGCTTCGATTTTGCCTGCGGGCATGACAAGTGTACAAAGGTTTGCGTTAATTGTGTCGATTTTGGCTTTTATCGGTTGGGCAAGTTTTGCAAGGGTTATAAGAGGCATGGTGCTTTCGATTAAAGAGCAGGAATTTGTTTCTGCTGCAATAGTTTCCGGTGCTTCAAAATTCAGAATTGTTACAAAACATATTCTTCCGCAAACAATGAGTTATGTGATTGTTGCTATGACATTGAGTATTCCTTCTTATATTTTGTCGGAATCCGGTTTGAGCTTTTTGGGGCTTGGCATTCAGCAGCCTGATGCAAGTTGGGGAAATATGTTGAAAGAGGCACAGGAGTTTGTAAATATAACTTCAAGGCCCTGGCTTTTGATGCCCGGATTTTTAATTTTTATTGCGGTTTTAGCCTTTAATTTAATAGGTGATACAATTAGAGATGTTGTAGATCCTAAAAGTAAGGTCAGGTAATTATGCCCGAATTTTTTAATACATTTTTTGTCGTCGATTCAGATTTACTTATCAGAATTGTCTTGTCACTCGTGCTTGGTTTTGTAATTGGTTTTGAGCGGGAAATAACAAATAAATCTGCTGGTTTGAGGACAAATATTCTTGTATGTGTTGGATCTTGTTTGTTTACAATCCTTTCTATATATGGATTTTCAAGTGCTTTAAGCATTTATCCGATGGGTGACCCTGCAAGAGTTGCGGCACAAATTTTAACAGGTATCGGTTTCATCGGTGGCGGAACAGTATTGAGGCATGGAACAAGCATATACGGACTTACCACTGCTGCAACGCTTTGGGTTACTGCAAGCGTCGGAATGGCTTGCGGCTGCGGAAAATATGATATTGCGGTTGTTTGTACGATTGTGTCTGTTGCTACTTTGACATTAATAAGAATTTTTGAGAAAAATTGTATTCCTAAAACAAGAAAAAATAATACTGATATTAAGGTTTCGATAATTTGTCGTGATGAAGATGTTTTGAAATTGACAGAATTTATTGTAAAAGAGTTTTCTTCAATAACTGAAATGGCACAAAAAGACTCGGTTTTGGAACAAAATCAAACAAAAATTTCGTTTAAGACAAATATTTGCTGCAAAAGTGCCGTTGAATTTGTTTTTGATAAATTCAAAAATTTTACAGATATTGTATCAATTTCGGTTAAAGAGTTGAATGAATAATATTTTCTTATGTTACAATAATAGTGGTAGAAAAAGATTAAGGAGTTTTTATGAGTGAGCTGGATACATTATACTGTAATGTACCCCCGACAAAATTAAGAAACAGAGATGAAAAGTTCAGACCTGCTCGAAATGTGCCTTTTTGGCAAAAAATAGCGGATTTGTTTTTTTATAATATGCTTCAAAACAGATTTCACTCATTACTTGTTAAAAATGAAGAACTCTTTGATGAGAGAAATAAAGACGTAGCGACAATTTTTTATGCTCCTCATGGCAATTGGTGGGACGGAATTGTCGGATACAATATGATGCGTAGAGTTTTTAACGTTACGGTCAGAATGATGGTTGAGGAAATGAACAGATTTCCGCTTTTTTCAAGAGCTGGGGCTTTTCCTGTTAACAAACGTTCTCCTCAAGAAGCTATGAAATCTTTAAAATATGCTGTTGAGGATTTGGGCAAAAACCATAAAGTCGGTCTTTGGATTTTTCCGCAGGGTATTATTAAACCGCCAAATTTTAGACCATTTGAGTTTCAAACGGGTATGACTTATATTGCAGAAAAAGTTGCTCAAAAATACGGTGCGGTTAATCTTGTTCCGATTGCTGTTGCGTATGCTTTTTTGAGAGAAGATACTCCTGAAGTCATTGTTGAAGTCGGAAAGCCGATAGTCTTGACAAAAGATGATGCTGCAAAACTTGACCGTCATGAATTTACTCACAAACTTGAGCATGAGTTTACGGAACTTTGTGATAATCAGTTGAAAAATATTTCGCAAGGTAATTTCAAGGGATACAGATATTTGTTTAAAAAACGTTTGCACTGGTACAGAAGGCTTGAAAAAAAACTTAAGGGTATTGGTATGAAAGGCTCCGGAATTTAGAACTTTTCAGTATTTCTCTGTTTTTTTTGTAATGCTGTGGTTATTTGTGTTTGTTTACGATTTTTACGTGTGTAAAATTTTATAAAAATTTCTGTTAAAATTTTTGTAAAAGATATTTGTGGAAGTTGTTTGTTATAAAATAGTGTTATTGAAAGAGAGGAAAAATGTCATACGTTCCTTTGCATTTACACACAGAATACAGCCTTTTAGACGGTGCAATCAAGATTAAAAAGTTATGTAATTTTTGTAAAGAACAGGGTTGGCCGGCAGTAGCGGTAACTGATCATGGTGTTATGCATGGTGCGATTGAACTTTATAAAACCGCAAGAGAAGTCGGAATTAAGCCCATTATTGGGATAGAAGTTTACGTTTATCATGGTGACATAAAAGAGAAAAAACCCGGACAAAATGAGCTTTATCACTTGGTTTTGCTTGCAAAAAACAACACCGGTTATAAAAATCTGGTGAAAATTGCAAGTAAATCGGCGGTTGAAGGTTATTACTATAAGCCTCGTTCTAATCATGAATTAATTGAAAAGTATTCTGAGGGCTTGATTTGTCTTTCAGCTTGTATTCAAGGAGAAGTTTCTTTTGCATTACGTCAAAAAGATTATGAAAAAGCATTAGAAACGGCAAAATATTATAAATCAGTTTTTGGTGATGATTATTATCTTGAACTTCAAGATCATGGGCTTCAGGAGGAAGAAATTGCCAACAATGGACTTTTGAAAATTGCAAAAGAGTTGAACATAAAAACGGTTATAACGAATGATAGCCACTATTTGAAAAAAGAAGATGCTTCTTGGCATGACACGCTGCTTTGTATTCAAACTAACGCAAGCAAGGCGGAAAAGGAAGGACGTTTCCATTTTTCAAATGATGAATTTTATGTAAAAACACCTGAAGAATTGAAATCTTCTTTCAAAAAATTAGACGAAGAAACATTTGAGCAGTCGATTAAAAATACGGTTGAAATTGCTGAAAAATGTAGTGTTATTATTGAACTTGGCAAATCAAAACTCCCTTATTTTGAAGTCCCTAAGGGTTATACGATTGAATCTTATTTAGATTTTAAAGTTCGTGAGGGTTTAAAGAAACGTTACGGCAATAATGTTTCTAAAGAGATTGAAGAAAGAGCAAGATATGAGCTTGGTGTAATCAATCAAATGGGTTTTCCCGCATACTTTTTAATTACTTGGGATTTTATCAATTATGCAAAGGAAAATGGTATTCCTGTCGGTCCTGGGCGTGGTTCAGCGGCGGGAAGTATTGTTGCTTATGCACTTGGAATTACAGATATTGACCCTATTTATCACAAACTTATGTTTGAAAGATTTTTAAATCCTGAACGTATTAGCATGCCCGATATTGATATAGATTTTTGCATTGAGGGAAGAGAAAAAGTTTTTCAGTATGTTGTTCAGAAATACGGTGCAGACAAGGTTTGCCAGATTATTACGTTTGGTACTTTAGCTGCGAAAAACGCACTTAAATCAGTTGCGAGAGTTTTGAACGTTCCGTTCCAAGAGTCTAATAATATAGCAAAACTTATTCCGAACATGCCTGGTATTACTTTTGTTGATGACGGAAAGCACCCGTACGTGTTCAAGGAAAGTCCGGATTTTAAAAAGTTTTATGATGAAGATGCTGTGATTCCCGGTGACAGCTTAGTTCCCGGATTGCCTTTGACAGCAAAACAGTTGGTCAACGAGGCTATGAATATAGAGGGTATCAAGCAAAATACGGGCATGCATGCTGCGGGTGTCGTAATTTCTCAAGTTCCTCTTGATGATCTTGTCCCTTTGCAACTCGGAAAAGAAGGTAATTTAATAACCCAGTATGAAAAACAAACTTCAGAGGATTTAGGGCTTTTGAAAATGGACTTTTTGGGGCTTCTCAACCTTACGATTATGAGAAATGCTTTGAGGTCTATTAAAAAACGTCATAATATCGATTTGGATTTGAATAAAATTCCTCTTGATGATTCTGCAACTTTTGCTCTTTTGCAAAAAGGCGATACTGATGGCGTATTCCAACTTGAATCTGCGGGTATGAAAAAACTTGTTCGAGATTTGAAACCTTCTGTTTTCGAGGATTTAGGTGCTTTGGTTGCGATTTTTCGTCCGGGACCTTTGCAGACGGGCATGGATAAACATTTTGTTGACAGAAAACATGGCAGGGAACCTGTGACTTATGATCACCCTTTGCTTGAGCCGATACTGAAGGATACTTACGGTACGATTTTGTATCAAGAGCAGATTATGCAAATTGTACAGGATTTAGGCGGATTTACTCTTGGACAAGCGGATTTGATGCGTCGTGCTATGGGTAAAAAGAAGGTTGAAATTATTCTTGAGAATAAGACGAAGTTTGTTGACGGTTGTGCAAATCATGGAGTTGATAAGAAACTGGCAGAGAATATATTCGATCAGATGGTAGAGTTTGCGAAGTATTGTTTTAACAGAGCTCACTCGGCTGCTTATGCTTTCGTTGCTTATCAAACGGCATATTTGAAAGCTCATTATCCGATAGAATATTTTGCCGCACTTTTGTCGAGTGTAAAGGATAGTAAAGAAAAAACGCAGATGTATATTGCTATGGCACAGGACAATGGCATAAAGGTTTTACCGCCTGATGTGAATAAGTCTGATGCTGAATTTACACCGGACGGAAATCAAATTCGTTTTGGTTTGAATTCGTTAAAGGGTGTTGGACTTCAAATTTGTGAAATGATAGAAGAGGAACGTAATAATAACGGTGAATTCAGATCGATATATGATTTTGTAACCCGACTTAATTCTAAATGTATTAATAAAAAAGCACTTGAAAGTTTTATCAAAACAGGTGCTTTATCCTCGCTTGAACCTTGCAGAAAGAAGCTTTACAATAACATTGATAATATGATAACAGTTTGTACGAGAGAAAATAAGGCAAAAGAACTTGGTCAAACGAGCTTATTTTCAATGTTGGGTGCTGATAATCCTATGGCGGAAAATTTCGAGCTTTACGGCTCTGATGAGGAGTTTACGGATAAAGAAATTCAGGAGTTTGAAAAAGAATATTTAGGATTTTATATCACATCGCATCCTTTGGATAGTATTCGTGAAAAATTACCATTTTTAACAACTTGTAATATCTGTGATTTGATGGATTTTAACGGAGAAAAGAATGTTACGATTTGTGGACTTTTGAACGCTGTCAGAACAATTCCGACGAAAAAAGACCCTTCTAAATTTTTAAAATCAGGAGTTATTGAAGATTTGACAGGTAAAATTGATTTTGTGGCATTTAATAAAACACTTGAAAAATGCAATTCAGACATTGATACTGACAAAAAGGTTATTATGTCGGGAAAATTTCAAAATCGAGAAGATGTAGCACCTCAAATTATTGTTGATAATGTTAAGCCTGTGTCAAATATGAATGTTGTTACATTGAATATAAAAAAATCAATGAATTTTGATGAAATAATGACATTGAAACAAGTTGTTTCAAATAGTCGTGACGAGGAAAACAAGGCAACGGATTCTTTATTTTTTGTAGTTGATACGGAGGAAGATAAAGAACCTGTTAAAATCGTTGCGGATTCTAAATTATGGGTAAATGCGACAAACGATTTTGTCCAAAGTCTTGAAAGGCAGTTTGGAGAAAAAATCGCTGTGTCGGTTGAATCTTTAGATTAATTATTTAATTTTTTTCAAAGATGAAATATAGTTTGTTGTTTGAATATCTCCGTCGATTTTGGTTAAGAAAACTTGAGATGTTTCTTCGCCGATTTCGAGTTTGGGGAGCTGTGAGAGTTCTGCTGTATAGTAACTGTGTTCATTTGCGGAAGAATTGACTTTTTTAGCTAAAGCATTCAGTGAAATAGCTCGTAAAAATCCTTCTATACCTTTGTTTTTGCTGCTGAATTTTGTATAAACACGAAGTGAAGCGTCCATACTTTCGAGATTTAATCTTCCGATGATGAAGGCACTTAATTGAGGAGATGCGGATTTTATCATCATTCTTTCGACTATATTGTCTTTTATGATGAGTGTTCCGTTGATTTTATTGAAGGTGCCGTCAGGAATATTGATTAAGTCAAAAAGGGTTGACGGGCTAATCATAGCGAGCGGATTTCTGAATAAAGAAGCGGCATTCAAGGCATATTGAACGAGTCCTAATTTTGAGATTGAACCGTTGCTTACTGCGAATTGAATTTTTCCGTTTAATTTTGCGGAATTATCAGTGTTAAATTCAAGTAATGCACTTGCTTTGCCTGAAATTTCTCTGCTCAAATTCAAGACGGAAGTTGCGATTGCATCAGTGTCAACATCTTTAGCCCCAAGTCTTACGCTGTATTGTTGTTTTAAAAGGTCGCAATAGAGCTTGAGGGTTGAAATTCCGTCAGCAAAATCGAATTTGTTTGATTGAATTTGCAGGATACCGTCTTTTGAGAGGGTTAAATCAGCGTGAAGATTGCCGAATTTTATTTGTTTGTAGGAACCTTTTTCCGCATTGAATTTGCAATTTTTTATGACTATTAAATTGGGTTGAAATTCAATAGGTGTAGTATCTTCAGATGTTTGAGAATCTTCTTTTGTTTGTTTTTCTTCAACTTCAAAATATTTTAAGGGAACATCGCTTTTAGCGGTTTGAGGTCTGTTCGGATTTTGCGGACGAGGTTTACGAGGCGCATTTTCCGTTCTTGGTGCAAATGTCTGCATAATTCTTTCAACGTCGATTTCAGCAATGTTGAGATTTATGTTTTCAACTATAATCGGGAAAAGGATTTTGTTTTGAATTTGACCCGAAAAATTATATTTTGTTCTTCTGAAAGTGCCGTCAGATGTGATTGTTACGAAATTTTCATCAGCCTTTACGGAAGCATTTTTTAAGAAGAAATGTTGACCGACAATTCTTACGGAGTTGAGGTCAAGTTTTCCGAAGATTTTTGGAGTTTTTGAGTTAATGAATTTCAAATTTCCGGAGAATGTTCCTCTTTTCAGTACTTTTTGACCAACAAGAACGTTGAAAAATTCACTTGGCAGTGGTTCAGGTATTTTAAATTCAAGTTCTTTTAAATAACCTGTTACAGCATTCGTGACTGCTTTAACCGTAACCAAAGGTCTTTTAGGACGAATGTTTTCAGCAATTTTGTCGGCTATGTAATAATTTATGTGATTAATAAAAACGTCATTTCCGATAACGGAAACATCTATGCCCATAGCTCGGTCAAATTTGTTTGGACTGATGCTCATATTTTCAAAGAGTAAATCACTTCCTTGAGGGACTTTTACTCCGCCTTTGACGTCAACTTTGCCTGAAATATCAAAAAAGACTTTTAAAGCGAAGGGGGCATTTTTTACTATGTTGATTTTAGAGCCTGCAAGTTTTGATATGTAGGAAGCAAGTTCATCGTATGCCGAACCTGTTATAATCAGTTCTGTGTCGGCGGTTTTGGGGTAACTTTTAATAGTTCCATATAAAGCAACATCATTTGTTTTTGAAGAACCGTAAAATCCTTTAAAGTCTTTTAGCTGGATATCTTGTGAATTTACGGTAATTGAACCATTGTTTATTGTTAAAGGAATATTTGCAAGCGGAATAAGTTTCCCTGTAATTTTGTTAACGTTTACGATTGAATTAAGTGATTTTTCGGTTACGTTGACTTTAAAATTAAAATCTCCCGAAAGGTTTTGAAAACAGTTCATAACCTCATCGCCGTTGGGGATAAGCATATTTGTTCTCAAAAATTTATCGACGTTTGCAATATCAAATTTGTCAGAGGACAAAGACAAGTCAAAATGGTTGTATTTATCGGCAACTGCGTTGATTTTGATGTTTGATTTGTTAATTTTGAGATTGAAATCATCAATAAATAATTTATGGTCTTTTATGTAAATATTATTTTTGTCTTTGAGTAAAAAGCGAAGTCGTTCGTTTTTGTAATCGACATCGACAAGAGTGCCGAAGCGGAGAAATCTTTTTTCACCTGTTTGTGCAAGAGAGATGTTTCCGGATAGGAATTTTATCAGAACATTTTGAGGAGTTCTGTAGATTGCAGCACATTTTTTGACATAGAAAACAGATTCAAACCAATCGATAGTAAAATTTGCAGGTTGTTCATTTGTTTCTGTTGGAGTGAATTTAAGAGTAGAAAGGTTATTTACATCTACATAAAGTTCGTCAACTCCGACTTTTTCGAGTATTAATTTTTTGTTTAAAATTTCAGAAAAATCACATTCAAAATCCAAATTTTGAACACTTAATAAAACTTTTTCATTTTTTGCGAGGTAAATGCTGTCGGATTTAAAAGCCAAATGAGGTGAGAGAGATGTTTTTAATGAGGGTTTGTAAACGACAAGTTCCGCATTACAAACGTTTTTGAGATAATTTTGAACTGAGTCCCATACGGCTTGGCTGCTGATTACAGCGGGCAAAATAATTAAATATGAAAAAATCGCAAAAATCGCAAAAACTATTATTGTTACAGGGATTAAGAATGTTTTTAATATTTTTTTTGACATTTTAAACCTCTTGAAAGAGCATACAACTATATATTATACTGTTTTTATGAAAAAGTTTTTTACTATATTAATTATTATAATAACGCAAGTATCTGCAATTTGTGAAGTTGTAAACGCAGCAGAGGTTAATACCTTTTCACAAAACAATAAATATTACGGTCTTGTTGATAAGGACGGAAATACAGTTCTTGAGGCGAAATATAAAAAGGTTATTAAACTCGGAAAAAATGCTTGGATTGTTCAAAATAAGAAAAACCGATTTGGCTTGATGGATAATGAGGGCAAAATATTAGTTCCGTTGAAATACCGCCATGTTGAAAGATTGTTTGATAAATGGGTGAAGCTCGGCAATGATACGGATTTCGGAATTTATGACGAGTTTGGAAAAGTTGTTGTTCCGGCTGAATTCAGGGCAATTGAGCCATTGTTCGGCGGAAAATTTTTGACATATAAAGATTATAAATACGGAATTTATTCCAATAAGGGCGAAAAACTTTTGGATAATGAGTTTGATATGATTTATATGCCGTCACCGAAGGTTACAAGAATTCAAAAAGACGGCGAATGGTATGAAGTTGAAAAAATAACAGAGGAAGAAGCTGCAAAAATAACAGATGCAGAGGTGAAAGAATTTAATCATGAACATTTTAAGATAACACATTTGTTTATAAATACAGGTGTTGGAGCTGGTTATTCAGTACTGACTGCAACAGATTATACTCTAAAAATGTTTTCATCAATTTCAAGAGCTTATGAAGATACGATAGATGAATTGATGCTTTCTCAAGGTGTAGATACAGTTTCAATATTTATGAAATTAAGTTGGCTTCCGAAATTTCCGTTTGTATATGCAAGCAAGTATGGTACAAACCTTTTGCAGCCCAACCAAGGACCGCTTTCTGAATTGAGAAACGAATTGAAAAACCAAATGAAGTAGTTTTATATTTATTATGCAGAGAATATTTTTTATGTAATATTCTCTTTTTTGAGAAAAATCTCCTCCAAAAGATGTATCTTTAAGTTTTTTTAAGTTGTGTTTTTGCTTGTGTTTGTTGGTTTTTTGAAGAACAAAAGATTTAGAAAATAAAATTTTTTATAAAAAAGTAAGAAAAAGGGGTTGCAAAAAAAAAATGTTTGTCGTAGATTAGAGGAGTGGACGGAAG
>JBJEGN010000075.1:0-10314 GCA_051875105.1 Candidatus Gastranaerophilaceae bacterium | reverse complement strand
TGTATATATTTGAAAGCATTTTTAAGCAAACGAAACTTAATGGCAGTATCCTTAAATTTTACTGTCTTAGATGATTTTTTATTTATTGATTTTTTTGGTCTTACCGAGGCAGTAGCCATTGATTTCACTTTCACTATTTTAGGACTTGTGCCTTGTCAGAATTATTATTCGTTTAAAAAGTTACTTATTTTCTTGATTGAGTTTATCAGCCTTTCTAAACCAATAATATACTGCACGCATTAAGCGTGACGGGTTATGTCTGACATATCCTGAATTGTCATGATCTGTCAGTCTGTACTCGAATATATTAACTCCGAGTTTTTTTATTTCGTCATAATCAGCTACAACGGGGTATGAATTTTCTGCTTTGTATTTTTCTAAAGCTTCTTCCGGTAGATAATTATTGACTAATACCGTATCTATAATTTTCTTATTGTTAACATGATTTAAAATAGTTCTAACGTGGTCAGAAACCGTAAATCCATCAGTTTCTCCGGGTTGAGTCATCACATTACAAATATACAATTTTTTTGCTTGTGATTTTTCAATTTCATCAGCAATTTCTTCAATTAATAAATTTGGAATAACACTTGTAAAAAGACTTCCCGGTCCCATAATAATCAATTCAGCATCTCTAATCGCAGTGATAACTTCGTCTAAAGGTAAACAATGCTCAGGATCTGAAAATAATCTTTTTATTTTTTTGCCCGATTCAGGAATTTCAGATTCACCTTTAATAATAGAGCCATCTTCCATTTCCGCAACTAACTTCATGTCATCCAAAGTTGCAGGCAACACACGTCCTCTTATTGAAAGAACTTTTGAAGATTCCATAACAGCCTTATACATGTTTCCTGTAATTTCACACATAGCTGTTAAAAACAAATTACCAAAACTATGTCCACCAAGTTCCGAACCTGTTGTAAATCTGTATTGAAACAACTTAGTCACTAAATCCTCATCATCAGCGAGTGCCGCAATACAGTTTCTTATATCACCCGGAGGTAAAATACCCATTTCTTCTCTTAAACGTCCTGAACTTCCGCCATCATCACCTACAGATACAACGGCTGTAATATTGTTAGTAATTTTTTTTATGCCTTTAAGCATTGTTGATAAACCTGTACCACCGCCAATTGCAACAATTTTAGGTCCATTGTTAAGTTTTCTTCTTCTGTACAAATCTTCAATAACAGCATGTCTATCCCTATCATCACTAACATTTAAGATAGAATAATTTGCGTGCTTCCAACCTTTTATAAAAACATAAGCACCGCAAATCACAAGCAACAAGCCGACCAATCTTCCGACAGTAAGATTCATACTTGCTACATTCATCGAAAAATTCATTAAATGATAAATCGGTCTAAAATCAAAGATAATACAAAGTCCGATAAATGCCATAAATATACCGACAATAAGAATTACAAACCAACGTTTTAAATTCAACCCCGGTAATAATAAAACAGCATCTTTTGGTACTAATTTTTTCAACAATTTTATAATCATTATACTAAAGTTTCACTCCATCCGGATTTACAAGCCATATTATAATTGTATGGTGTCGGAACAACTATTTCACGAGCCCTATCTAACAAATCAGACGTTTTAGGATTTTTCGAATCAAAGTGTATAGAGTCGCACTTCATTTCCAAAAATTCACCGCCGCCGATTTTAATTTTACCTGAATACATCACTGTTCTGATACGATTAAGCATTGTATCAGTTTCTAAAGGTTGGGAAGGTTCTGAAATATTACCATCTTTGTCGTAATACTTATCAATAAACATTTCACGAGCAACAATAACATTAGCTGATTCCTCGACCATATCGGCAATTTTTCCAAAAGGCATATATAAAACGCACCATTTATCAAATTTTTTAACAGCCTTAGCAACAGCCATAGCAAAATCGAAATCATTAGCCATTCTTGAATACATAGCACCATGCAAACGAACACTTTCTACAGAAAGCGAATAAGAAGCTGCAAATGAAGCAACAGCACCTGTTTGATACAGAACAACAGCTTCCGTTTCATCTTCATCAAGCTGCATAGGACGATAGCCAAAACCCTGAATATCCTGATATCCAACGTGAGCACCTATTGCCAAATTATGTTCTTTACAAAATAATAAAGTATTTTTTATTGTAGCGGGATCTCCGGCATGAAAGCCACAAGAAACATTTACAGTACTCACTTTTGCAATAATTTCGTTTTCGCAATCATTTTGAAAAACGCCATAGCTTTGTGCTGCATCAGCATTAAAATCTATTTTGTCCGTTTTATTAGCCATATTTTTTCCGTTCAATTTATTATCATTATACATAAATTACCATAATTATTATATAACAACAATATTTGTAGTCTATATCATGTTTTTATATGACAAAATCTTGACAAAACTCCAAAATTCCTTAAAAAAAAAATATCATACAAATGTAGGTATAATTTATTTCCACTAAATAAGATAATCTTAGTGTACAAGATTATAAGGAAAAAAATATGCCCTTTCGATACAGACTTCAAAAGGCATTAGACTTCAGAATAAGAGCGAAAGAACAGCAATTACAAGTTGTAATCTTGGCACAACAAGAAGTTTACAAGGCAGAAGGGTTAATAGAGCTAAATAACAGAGAGATTTCATCAACAAGAATCAATATGAAAAAAGCTGATTTTCATTTACTTGATGCCTATGACAAATATCTCAAATCACTCTACGAAAAAGCTGAACAGCTTGAAGAATTAAAACAAAAAGCACTTGAAAACCTTGCAGAAGAAAAAAAGAAGTTGACTCAAGCAGAAAAAGACGTAAAAGTTTTAGAAAAACACAAAGAAAGAATGCGAGAGATATACATAGAAGAAGAAAAAGCAGCAGAATTAAAAAGATTATCAGAAGTAGCGGTACAAAAATTCTTTGCAAGACGAAAAGAAGAGGAAGAAGACGCAGAGTTAGAAGCCAAAAGGAACAGGTTAAAAAATGAAAATCGAAACAAATAGCATTCAAGAAACCTTAAAAAAGAAACTCGAAAAAGCCACCGAATTAAAAACCACAGATGGGCTTGCATTCAAAGACATTATGACAAACAACTTCACAGGAATTTCAGGGCTTCTTACTAATTTTAACAACGACGAAACGCTAAATGATTTTCTAAAAAGCGACGATATAAAAGAATTGAGAGCATCATATAAATATGATTGTATGACAATGGACAGAGATGATGCTATGTTTTTTGCAAATGCAATCAAAGGTGAAAATTACGGATTTTCCGTGAATGGACAGCTTTTGATGGAAAATCTCAGCATGTCAACAGAGGCAGTTGGAAAAACTTACAAAAGTGCAGAAGTTTCCAAAACGCTTATGGATATGTTATTTAGTTCTCAACACACAAACAAACCCGTGAGAATAGACTTTGGAAATGATATTTCAGCCGTTTTAAGAGTATCACAAGATGGCAAGATCAGCGCAGAATTTATACCATCTGATAAAATAGCGGAAGAATATTTAAAAAACAATATTTCATACCTTCAACAAACATTTGAAGAACAAGACATTCCATACAATGAACTTTCATATAAACAAAGACAGAAAGACAAACAAAACCAAAGTCAAAACAGAAATCAAGAAAAACAAGGAGATAAAGGAGAAAACTAATGAATGATTCATTTATTAATGCTCTAAACACTCAAGCCGCAACAAATCACTGGATTGAAGGAATCGGTGAAAACATGATGAATTGTTACACCCCGGGATATAGAGAAAATAAAATAAACTTCAGAACATATCTTGGAGGAATAGCTCCTGACAGCCTATTAAAAAGTACAGGTCAAGGCAAATCAACACCGGGAACATCCGATGAAAATGTTTTTCTTGAAGGAAAAGGATTTTTCGTAATTAAAAACGAACATGGTAAAACTTCATATACAAGACTCGGTGAATTCAAATTTGACGGAGAAGGGGTTTACAAAACTGCAGACGGAAAAAGAGTTCAAGGATATATTTTGAACGATAAAGGTGAAATTATGCAAGGAACAAAGCCAATGGATGCAGATATTTTCACTGAAAGCACACTAAACGGTGGCAGCGTACAAATTCCTACAACAGATATAAAATTATGGATAGATCCCGGAAACGGAAAATACTTGGGAAAATTTGATGAATTTAAAATTGAACAAGACGGTATCGTCTACGGTAAAGCTGATAAAGGTAAAGTAAAAACACCTTTATATAAAATCGCTATTATGAATTTTCACAACCCACAAGAATTGTTTGAAATTAAACCCGGACAATTCATAGAAACAGAAGAATCCGGTAAACCGGTTGCAAGTACAGGTGAAGTCAGAGGTGGCTTAATAGAACTTTCTAACTCAAGTTTGGGTGGAAACATAAACATTTACAAAATGGCTCAAACTCAATGGAGTGTTACAAATAAACTTGTTCAAACAAACAAACAATTGCTTCAAGAAGCAATAGACCTTATGAGCAGTTAATAACATAGATAAAATCATATCATTAATCAAATTCCATTCTTTGCCGGTTTTTACCGGCATTTTATTTATTAATGTAACAAAATTCAACAAAATACCGCAGAATTTTAGCATGCCCCTTTTTGAGAGAATATAATAAGAATAAGGAACGGAAGGGGATTTATTCATGGGCAATACCCTTGAAATTTTACCAAAAACAGTAAGAGAGCTTTTAAAAATAGACAACGAAGGCATTTTAAGCCTCTGTAAAGCTGCAAACATTCCTTTAAGGCAAAACGAAAAAGGTCTTACGTATTTCACGACAGAAGATGTAAAAACCTTAAAAAAACTTCAAGACATACAAAACAAAGCAAAAGTTCAAGAAGAAAAATTTCTTCAATTAAAAAACAAACTTAAAAAACTTCCGGCATTAAACAACTCATCAGAAATTCAAAGCAAAACAAACGAAGAAACGTTAACACTGCTAAAACAAATTACCGGAGCGGTAAAAAATATTGAAAACGGCATTTACGACAAATTTGCAAATCTTTTAGACACAAAATTAGAGAATAAACTTGAAGAAAAGCTTGGCGGAATTGATGAAGTAATAATGGATTTAGTAAGAAGTAAAGTTGAGGCAGACGAATTACGCAAGCAGATAGCAGAAAACGATAAAGAAATCTTCTCTTTAAAAAATCAACTTGCAAGTTTCAAAAAAGTTGCCGGCAATCTTTATATCAAGAAAAGTCCGGAAAGTGACTCTCCGTTTAATGTTTAATGAGTAAATTTTGTTTCGACAGGATTAAAATCCTCGTCAAACGTAACATAAGCATTATTAAACACCTTCAAATACGATAGAGGGGTTATATTCATCATATAGGCTGCTTCGTAAAAAGAAAGCAAATTATTTTTGACAAGACGTTTTAGAATATCACATTGAAGCATACCACTTCCGGCAAGAGTTCCGTTAGCATTGTAAAAACTTCCATTTTTAAACGATACTTCTTGTCCGGCAAATTCAAACTTTTCGACACCACTTTTTGTTTGAGGTAAAGCGTCACTAATCAACATAATTTTGTTATGATTTTTCAATCTGAAAACCATTTTTAAGACATCATCTATAACATGATTACCGTCTGCAATAATTTCTACAAATATATTATCATTTATTAATGCAGAAGAAATAATATTTTGAACTTTGTGAGTCAACGGAGCCATAGCATTAAATAAATGAGTTACAGCATTACACTCTGACAAATCATATGTCATTGTGTGACCGGCTTGAACAAGAATGCCCTTTGAATGTAAATATTTACACAAAGCCCTATCATCATCATTTTCCGGAGCCAAAGTAACAATCTTTACAATATCATCTTCAATTTTTTTAAACTCGGAAATTTTAGGTTCAAGAATATATTCATCCTGATGAATGCCTTTTTTATAAGAATTAATAAAAGGACCTTCAAGATGGACACCACCAATTAAAGCAGAATTTTTAGGTTGAATTTCCTGTGCTTTTTTTACTTTAGCTATTTGATTTTTTATTTGAGAAATATCACCCGTCATCAGTGTCGGATAAATTCTTGTTATACCATATTTAGCAATTTTTATTGCAACTTCTACAATATCATCTGCAGAACAATTCATAAAATCGACACCAAAGGCACCATGAAAATGTGTTTCTACTAATCCTTCTGTTTTATACATAATTTACCTCAAAGAATTTATTGCTGATTCAATATCTGCACTTCCGTAAACATAACTACCTGCAACAAGAGCATTAGCACCATATTCACGACAAATTTTTGCAGTTTGTGCGTTAATTCCGCCATCCACTTCAATTATCATATCATCTTTTGAATTTATTTTAATATATTTAATTTTTTCTGCACAATCCGGCATAAATGATTGACCGCCAAAACCAGGTTCAACTGTCATTATTAACACCATATCAATTTTATCCAAAAATTCTCTAATTTCTTCGGGCTTCGTTTTGGGTTTGATTGAAAGACCTACTTTAACACCGGACGATTTTATCATTTCAATAACACTATTAGTGTTATTCCTTGTAGCTTCGTAATGAAAAGTAATATAATCAGAACCGGCTTTAACAAAATCAGGGATATATTTCTCCGGATTATCAATCATCAAATGCACGTCCAAAACCAAATCAGTAACTTTTCTCAATGCTTTTACAACAGGAGCGCCAATTGTTATATTGGGAACAAAATGCCCATCCATAACATCGACATGAGCCCATTCCGCACCTGCATCACTAATTCTTTTCAAATCTTTTTCTAAATTTGCAAAATCCGCTGATAAAATTGACGGTGCAATAACAATATTTTTCATCTTTAATCTCCGTTAATATTCCATTTTAAACACGCTTGATAAGCAGCTTCACGTTCTGCCTGTTTTTTCGTCTTACCACTACCTGTACCAATAACTTCATCATGATAAAGAACCTGAACATTAAAAAGGAGATTTGTTTCATCACCGGTAGTCGATTTCAAAATATATTCAGGACGATCATTGTTTTTAGCTTGAGTGTACTCTTGCAACAACGCTTTTGAATTAAATTTTGGCAGAAAATCATTAATGTCTTTTATGTATTTGTCATACATGTTTTCCAAAAAATCAGAAATTTTAACAATAGGTACATTTAAAGAAAAAAGAGTACCTAAAAATGCTTCAAAAACACAAGCAGAAATTGAAGGATTATCTCTACCACCAGAATTATAAAGAGATTTTGCCATTCTTATATATTTTTTCAAATTAATATCTTCAGCAAGATGAAACAAAAAATCATCACTAACCAAAATAGCTCGTATATTTGTCATTTTGCCCTCTTGAAAATTCGGGTAGCGATTAAAAAGTATTTTACTGACGCAAAGTTTTAAAACAGCATCTCCTAAAAATTCCAAACGTTCATAACACTCATTTTGCCTCATATTATGTTCAAATGTGTAGGAAGAATGAGTAAATGCAGGATAAAAAGCTTTTGCATCTAAATAAGAGAAACCTGTTTTCTCCAACAACTCGGGTATTTGATTAAGACAATCCGACATTACTAAGCACCTTTTGCACTGAAGAAACAAGATTTATCCAAGAAAAATCAGTCATTACAAAATATTTAAAATAATAATAGGCAACAGGGGCAGAAATCAAATAGCTATCAGCCCTGTCAAGAAAACCACCATGCCCAGGAAGACTATTACCGGAATCTTTAACACCGGCATCACGCTTTAAAAGTGACTCAGACAAATCTCCAATTTGAGCAAAAACGGTTATCATAACTCCTGAAAGTAACGATTGTGCAACAGTTAAACCGATACATTGACCAAAGAAAAAAGCGGTAATAATTGCAGCGACAGCACCGGCAACAGCACCTTCAACCGTTTTTTTAGGGCTAACGTCCGGACATAACTTTGTTCTACCAAATCGCTTACCAATCAAAAATGCTGCCAAATCAGTTGCTAATATTGTAAAGAAAAGCAATATCAGAAAACCAAGCCCCTCATTTTGTTCCCATAAAGTCAAAAAACCTTTTCCCGGAGCTCCAAGTCCTCTCAACAAATATATGTGACAAGGCAGCCAACAAAGAATAAAACCAAAAACAGTTGTAGCAACGTTAGCAATATACGGTTGTCTCAATTTAAAAAGTACAGCACAAAAAGAAAGAGTTATACCGATAAATAAAACTATCGGGTATAACTTTTCCAAATGTGCTACAGATATTATAAATAACAAAAATGAAATAAACAAAATTATCCTAAAAGACGGTTGAAAACCTTTGTGGTTAAGTATTTGCACATATTCCTTTAGAGAAAAGAATACAAATACAGCAACACATGCAGCAAGTATAAAACCACCTGCAAACAAACATGAAAGAACTGACATTCCTATTATTATGCCTGTTATTAATCGTTTATCACCAGTTTTTGTTATTTCTTCGTTTGACACTATATTGTTAAGACCTCTTTTTCTTTTTCAGCGCAAAGATCTTCAACCGTTTTTGTATATTTATCGGTCAATTTTTGAATTTCGTTTTGTTTATCTTTTACAACATCTTCTGACAAACTTTCAGCCTTTTCAGCTTTTTTAACATCATCTGTCATATCACGTCTTATATTTCTAATTGCAATTTTAGCTTCTTCTCCAAGCTTTTTAACATCTTTTGCAATTTCTTTTCTCTTATCAGTTGTTAACGGCGGAAAAGGTAATCTCACAACAATACCGTCACTGTTGGGAGTAATGCCTAAGTCAGCTTTAATAATTGCTTTTTCAATATCTTTTAAAATTGACTTATCAAAAGGAGCAACAACGAGTGTAGTACCTTCTTGAACAGTTACTTGTGCCATTTGTCTTAATTGCGTTGGAACACCATAATAATCAACCACAACTTTATCAAGAATTAGCGGATTAGCTCTGCCTGTTCTTACAGCACCAAATTCTTTCTTTAACTGTGTAAGTGCCTTTTCCATTTTTTCTTTGCCGACACTCATAATTTCTTCAACCGACATTTGTACCTCCTACATAAGTTCCTATCGTTTCGTTATTCAATATTTTCATTACAGCACCTTCCGCTGCAAAATCAAATACTATTATCGGAATATTGTTTTCTTTACACAATGAACACGATGAAGTATCCATTACTTTTAGCCCTCTTATAATAATATCATCATAAGTTATTCTATCATATTTTTTAGCATCCGGATTAGTTCTTGGATCCGCTGTGTAAACTCCGTCAACGCCATTTTTTGCCATTAGCATTACATCAGCACCAATTTCTGAAGCTCTCAATGCAGCAGCAGTATCGGTTGTAAAAAACGGATTTCCTGTACCGGCAGCGAAGATAACAACTCTACCTTTTTCAAGGTGTCTGATAGCTTTAAATCGGATATACGGTTCTGCGACCTTATTTATATCCAATGCAGTTTGAACTCTGCATGATACATCTAATTTTCTCAAAGCACTTTGCAAAGCAATTGCGTTCATAACAGTTGCGAGCATACCGACATAATCACCGGAAGCTCTGTCCATACCTAATTGTTCGCTTTTTTGACCACCTCTGAATATATTGCCGCCACCAACAACTACTGCAATTTCTGCACCTGCATCATGTGCCTTCTTTATTTCATTTGCAATCATGTGAACAGGTTCGTAGTCAATACCAAAACCCTGTTTTCCCATTAACGCTTCACCGCTTATTTTTAGCAAAACTCGTTTATATTTTAAATCGCTCACGGCAATACCTCCCTCGTTACAATTCATTATACAAGAAATAATAATTATTTGAAAGAATTTTTACAAATTTCATAAACTTTTATAAGAAAAGCGGCTTTCGCCGCTTTTTACTATACTTCTACATACTCTTTCAATTTTTTGCTTCTATTCGGATGACGCAATTTGCGAAGAGCTTTTGCCTCAATTTGTCTTATTCTTTCTCTCGTTACTCCAAACAATTGTCCAACTTCTTCGAGAGTTCTTTGACGACCATCATCCATTCCAAAACGCAATCTCAATACATCACGTTCTCTCGGTGATAAACCTGACAACACTTCAGCAAGATCTTCTCTCAACAACTCTTGAGCAACAGTCTTTGCAGGTGCATCAGCATCTTTATCTTCAATAAAATCTCCAAGTCTTGAATCTTCTTCTTTTCCGATAGGCGCTTCAAAAGAAATCGGTTCTTGTGCAACTTTAATAATCTCACGAAGTTTACCAATAGAAATATTCATCTCTTGTGCAAGTTCATCTTCCGTTGGTTTTCTTGAAAGTTCTTGAGCTAATTTTCTCGTAACTTTTTTCAACTTGTTAATCGTTTCAACCATGTGAACAGGAATTCT
>JBJEGN010000074.1:0-10489 GCA_051875105.1 Candidatus Gastranaerophilaceae bacterium | reverse complement strand
CTTTTTTTGTATAAGTGAATTTAATTCCTTTTTCAACTAATTCAGGCTCCCAGTTTTTTATGTCAAAACCTTCTGAAGCTCCATGACAGTGTGTTCTTCCGTTATCTTTGTTCTTTTCAAGGTTATAAGTTTTTCCGTTGATTTCAAATTTTCCGAAATCAATTTTATTTGCACAAGGTCCGATTGTTCCGCCTGCATGTCCTACAGGAAAGTCAGTATATTTGTCTGCCGAAGTGTAACCTTGAGCAACATCAATAATTTTACCGTTTTTATCAGGAACTCTTATTGCGACAATAGTTGCACCAAGTGTCGATAAATCCACGCTCATACCATTTTTATTTTCTATTGTGTATAAGTATGCTTTTTCGCCTGTTGATTTTACTGTTCCGAATTCTTGCATTTTTACTGTTCCCTCGTTGTTAAATTTTTCATATTTGTGTTTAAGCTGTACGAAAAATGTTTTTGCATCTTTTTTTTGAAAAACATTCGTATCAGCGTAAGCAATATGTTGAATATCTGCGTTAAAATCTATCATAATTATTTAATCTTCTTTAAAATTTCTACAATTCTTGATGATGCTAAGCCGTCACCATAAGGATTTACGGCTTCTGCCATTTTTTTGTATTCTGCTTCATCGTTTAAAAGTTTGTTTGCGGCATTGAAAATATCATCAGTTTCTACGCCGACAAGTTTTACTGTGCCATGCTCAACTGCTTCGGGACGTTCTGTCGTTTTTCTTAATACCAAAACGGGTTTTCCGAGCGATGGTGCTTCTTCTTGAACTCCGCCCGAATCTGTCATAATCAACGTGCTGTATTTCATTAATGTTGAAAACGGTGCATAGTCTTGCGGTTCTGTTAAAATAATTCTTTCTTTACCGCTTAAAAGTTCATGAACTGTATTTTTGATATTCGGATTTGGGTGAACAGGATAAATAACTTGAATATCGGGATTTGCATCAACTAATTTGCAAATTGCAGCACAAATATTTTTTATAGGCTGTCCGAAATTTTCACGTCTGTGTGCCGTTACGAGAACGGTTCTTTTTGAGCTGTCGAGTCCTAAATGTGAAATATCAGCTTCTTTATTATTTACAATATATAAAAGTGCATCAATAACGGTATTTCCTGTTTTGTAGGCATGTGTCATCGGAATTTGAGCATTTTTTAAATTTTCCATAGACGTGTCTGTCGGTGCAAAATGGTATGTGCAAAGCGAATCTACGACTACACTGTTTATTTCTTCGGGAAACGGATTGTATTTGTCGAAGGTTCTCAAACCTGCTTCAACGTGTCCTACGGGGATTTTGGCATAAAATGCAGATAAACCTGCCGCCATAGAAGTCGTTGTATCTCCGTGAACAAGCACGATATCGGGATTAACCTGCTCAAAAACATCTTTCATTTTTAAAAGAACGTCAGATGTGATTGACCATAAATTTTGATTAGCTTTCATTATATTGAGGTCAAAATCGGGTTTTATATCGAATAAATGCAGAACGGAGTCGAGCATTTCTCTATGCTGTGCCGTTACGCAGACTATGCTTTCCAAAACATCTGAATTTTTCTCGATTTCTTTTACGAGAGGTGCCATTTTTATTGCTTCGGGGCGTGTGCCGAATACCGTTAAAACTTTTATTTTGCTCATATAAAACCTTTTTACCTGAAATCTTATTTTACAAGTATTGTAACATGTAAATATAATTATATATAAAATTGCAAATCATATTTGCTTATAATATTATAATTGTAAATAAATGTTTCAAACTAACAAAAAAATTTGATTAGTTGTTTTAATGAAAAAAAACGACATGTGGTAAGGAAAGTTTTATATGAAATTGATTACAATTAATTCTGCGGCAATAACCAATCCTAAACAGGAATTGAAAGCTAACAAAAAAGAGGATGTTAAACGTCCCGAATTAAGGCAGAATGAAGAAGTTAAGGAACAAAGAGTTTCTTCTGATGTTGCTATGGCAACTCTTGGTATTCATAAATCACCGTCATTTGGCGGAAAAAAGAAGCCCGATCCGATTAATCAATGGGTAAAAAATCTTCCTTTCGCAGATGAATTGTCACCGGAAGACAGACGTAACATTGCAAATGTTGTTCGTAAAAAAGATGAAGAAACAGATTACATGAAGAAAATGATTCATTTAATCTGCAAAGAAATGGTTACTCCGGCTGCCGTAAGTTCATTATGCAAACACGGTGTAATGAGTGATTATGCTAAAAATGACATAGATATTTATTATGATAAAGTTAAAGGTCAAGGCATGTCGATTGAAGATGCTTTCGTGCCGAAGCATGAATCACAAGCCGAAGGTCAAAAGGCTGCTCAACTCGGAGATGTTTTCAGAGTTGACGGACAAGACAAAATTTATGTAAAAACTGACGAGGACCAATCAATTCAGTTGAAAATGGATGCAGAAACTTATTTGAAGTTGTATCCGCCTGTTGAAAGATTTGCATCTTCTCAAGGTGAAGCAGGTGATTGTTATTTGTTATCAACAATCAATTCCATTATGGAAAATCCTAAAGCAAGACCTGCTTTATATAATTGTTTTGAACAAATAGGTGATTCCGTAACTTGTTCATTGCCTAACGGTGTAGCAAAAGTTCTTTTCCCTGATTGCAAATTGCCTCATGAATCGGATGACAGCAAATATATTTCCGGTCCTGTCGGCATGAAAATGTTAGAACAAACTTATGGTGTCGATTTTGAAGAACGGAAGTTTATTGAATATGACATGGTTATGGATTCCGAGTTTCAAAAATTAGACAAACAGTTGGCAAAATGGGAAAATAAAAGAATTCAAGATAATCTTGCACTAAAAAAACAAAAAGAAATTAAAACAAAAATTGCAAATTATCAAAAAGGTCAAGCATTGGTTGAAGCTGCAAAAGCTGATCCTCAACATAAATTGACTTTCGTTTTGGACGATAATGATGATTTCGTAATGGGTAAATATGGTCCGATGATAGAAGATTGCGACAAACTTGACCCTGAGTTCAAATATCCGTCTGATTATTACAGAGGCGGTGTAGGCGGATATATGGAAGTTGCAACGGAAGCTTTCGGTTTCGATGCGGAAACATTGGAATTTGGTGTTGATGAAGAAGAAATTGAAGATATTTTGATGAATTGTGATCCTAAAGATTATCTCTTTGCGGCAGGTACTCCCGCTGAAGAAGAAGGCGAAATGGAATCCCCGCAAAACGTTTCATACAGTATCTATTCTTCTCACGCATACAAACTTGTTCCGTTCGATGATGAAAACGGCAAGAGAATGTTTAAGGTTACAAACCCGTGGAACCAATCACATCAAATTACAATGGATATAAATATGGTTAAAGAATTCTTCTCTGATATTTCCATTGCAAAAGTTGTATAACCAAGTTAAAAACAAAAAGCTCCGCAGGTTATGCGGAGTTTTTTTATGAAAAATTTTACTCAAATTTGACTGTTTTAATTTCAAAAGGTTCAAAATACAAAATGCCGTTTGTCGGAAGATTTTTCTTTTCCTGTAAATCGGTTTCAAACAAAAGTTTTTTGCCGAATTTTAACTCAACAGCTTGTTTTGTATCCGAATAATTTACGGCTCTTAAGACAAGATTGCCGTCATCAGCCTGTTTTATTGCTGTAATTCTTATATTTTTATTGTCATTTTTGATAAAATCTTTGTTTCCTGTATTTCCGAAAATCAAAATTGGCGGATTAAATATTTTATCGCAAATTTCAAACAGTTCTTTCGGGTTTTGAACAAACGTTACTGCCGTAAAAGCCGTTTGTTCTCCTGTCATTTGAAGTTCGGGCGTTTCTAACGGCGGACCCGCAGGCGTTCCTCTTGAAGAATTTTTCGGATTGGAAATAACTCCTGTTGCTCTTAACAACGTACAGCCGAAATTTTCCTCTGAAATTTCAACTTCTTTCATTCCGCCTGAAATTATTCCGACTCCGTTCGCAAATGCAAATCGGTTGACGGGCATGGTGTTTGTCTTGAGTTCCTTTCCTCTCGGTGCCGGAATTAGTTTTTGTATATCGTAATCAGGATTGAATTTTCTATTTACAAGACCGAATAAGTCCTCGGAAACTGTTTCTCTGATTGGACAGCCTGTGTTGAACATCATTTGAAGTTTGTGATTTTTTGATTTGTTTTCCCATTTCAAATTAAATGTTGCAAATTCGCTTTCAGAATTTAATCTTATTGTGATATAGATTTTGTGCCTTGGTGCAATTAATGAACGTCTTTTGTCTGTTGACTTTTCAGGTATTTTGATTTCTGCTTCAACCAAAGCTTCCGCAAAAAGTTTTTTATTTGTGATTTTGACGGATTTTATTTTTGCAAAAATCGCCTTGTCGTCTTTTAGCGGTCCAAAATTGTAGCTGTCGCCGATATCTGCGGTATCTGTGATTTTTATAAAATCGTGATAAATCTTGTGATTTTTTTTATCGGTAACAGAAATTTTATTATTTTTAATTTCAAATGATAAAAATTTGTTTTCTATAGAATTTTTTGTTGTTTTTATATCATTTGCCGCTGCAATATCGTTTTTTGTTATATTTTGAGCGGAAAATAAACCTGATTTTTTCAATTTAACCGCATAAGTGTAAACGTTTGTATAGTCCTCAGTTATTGGGATTTTATTTATGTCGTATAAAATCTCTTCCGGAAAGCCTTGCTTTTTATCAACAATAACCGATTTTAACCATGATGGAAGTTTTTTGTCGGTTTGAATTTCAACAACTCCGCTAAAATCTGAATTTGAAAGATTTATTACAGAAAAACCTTTTTCAAAACTTAAATCTCTTATGCACCTTTTTGTTATGCCGTCTGCGATTTCTTGAACTTTTTCTAATCTCGTTAAAACTTCTCGGTTGACTTTGTCGGTTGAACAGCCGTAAATGCTGTCGTGAGCGTGATTTTTAACAAGCATTTTGTAAGCATAATCAAGTTCGCTTTGTCTGTTCTTTTTGCTGAAAGCCGTTGAATTTATTGCAGAAAACATTTCTGCTTTCGAAAGTGATTTTTCGCAGTCAAAATTAGCTTTTTTAATGTCATTTCTCGAAGAGTAAACACCTTGCAAAATGAAGTTTAACGAATTATCGAGAAATTCACCTGTTACAATTCTGCGATTATTATTGTCAATTGACGAAAAATAATCAAAAGGACTACCGATTATGATTTCGTATTCACCTTCGTATTTTTTATTTAATTTTTCTACCTGATTTTTGAGATTATCACAGGCTTTCAAATGATCGGCACCTATTGGCAAAAGAATGAATTCACCTGATTTTACAGAAATTTTGTCGATGTATTTTTTCAATAACTCCGCTTTTTTGTCAAAATCAAGGCTGCAATTTAAAAAGTCATTGAAATAGCCTTGAATAAGGTACGTTGTTTTTATTCCGTTCCAAAGCAAATCTGCAGGTAAATCTCCCAAACCTCGCCATAACACAGCATTATTAAGATTTGCCGCTTTGAGAACAGAACTCATTGAAATACAATGACCAAATGTGTCTGAAAGATATGCCAAAAAGTCATTTTCACCAAACTCATTGGATTTATCAAGACCAATTTTTAAATTTCTTAAAAGGCTCTCACCACCTGTTAAAAACTGATCAGCAGAACAAAAAAACGGTCCTATAAAAAGTTTTTTCTGTTTGATTAAATCTTTTACTAAACGAGTATTTTCAGGATGAATTTCAAGGTAATCCTCAATTGCAGAAGTCTGTCCGTCAAAATAAAACGACGGCAACTCTCCGCTTTGTAACTTACTCAGAATATCATCAAAGACCTCAATTAACCTTAAACGAAATTCTTCAAATTCTCTATACCACTCCCTATCCCAGTGAGTGTGAACGTATGCGATTATTTTTTTCATTCTTTGATTATATTCTTTTTTTCAAAAAAATTCTATAACCCGATGGTGTATTATTCTGTAGGTTAAATCTCTTTTTCTCTTTTGTAATTGCCAAGTAAAATGGTAATTTTATCCCGATATATAGCAAAGAAAATTCCTAAACCTACCATAAATAATGTATTGACCAAAACTAATTGGGTCATCTTTGTATTGTCTTCAACTGTAAAGTGCAACATCATTAATGCACACAATACTGACAGTACGCACCAAACGGCTACGAACAACGTCGTATTTTTCTTCATAAAAATCCTGCTTTCTTCTTTTTCTGTTCTACAAAATATAGATGCTCAATGCCGACTGCCACGTCATGTGTCAGATGAAAAAGAATTAATATTTGCAAGCATAATGTTTAACATACTATTATTATAACATTAAGAAGGAAACTTTCAAGTCCCCCCAAAATAAAAAATACATAAAAAAGAGGAGATGCAAATTTGACATCTCCTCAAAAATATTCTATAAAGAATTATTTATTTGTCGGTATTCTCATTCCGTAGAAAGAACGGATTACAAATACGATTGCAATTACCAAAAGAACAATACCAACTTTTGGAGCAATTGCTCTGAATGATTCACTCAACGCAATTTCCATAGCCAACAAACCAAATAACGTCGTAAATTTAATAATCGGGTTCATAGCTACTGATGAGGTATCTTTAAATGGGTCGCCAACCGTATCACCAACAACAGTTGCTTCGTGAAGAGGAGTTCCCTTTTCTGCAAGGTCAACTTCAACAATTTTCTTAGCGTTGTCCCAACATCCGCCTGCATTTGCCATAAATACAGCTTGGAACAAACCAAATGTTGCAATTGCAATCAAGTAGGATACGAAGAATGATACCGGTAATAAATTACCTTCCGAAGGTGCTGACAAGCAAGCAAGTGCCAATGCAAATGCAAACAAGGCTGCAAAGATATTTACCATACCCTTTTGAGCATATTCTGTACAAATTTTTACAACTTCTTTTGAATTTGAAACATCTGCACGTTTTTCAGCATTTTCATCAAGTTTAATATTTCTCTTAATGTATTCAACAGCTCTGTATGCACCTGTTGTAACAGCTTGCATAGAAGCACCCGAGAACCAGTAAATTACCGCACCACCTGCAAGTAAACCAAGTAATGTAAATGGGTTAAGCAAGTTCAAGATTGTTTCCGGTTCAACAAGTAATGTATTTTTGATTACCAAAATCAAAGAGAATATCATTGTTGTTGCACCAACTACAGCCGTACCGATGAGAACAGGCTTTGAAGTAGCTTTGAATGTATTACCTGCACCGTCATTAGCTTCAAGGTATTTTTTAGCAACATCAAAATTAGGTTTAAAACCAAAATTCTTTTCGATGTCTTCAGAAACATTTGGAACTTCTTCAATTAAAGAAAGTTCGTATACTGATTGAGCATTATCTGTAACAGGTCCGTATGAGTCAACTGCAATAGTAACAGGTCCCATACCCAAGAAACCAAATGCTACCAAACCAAATGCGAATACTGATGAGTATTGCATAATTTCAACAGGAATGTATGTGCTTGCAAAATAAGCCATAGCCATCAAGAATATAATAACTGCTCCAATCCAAAATCCTGAGAAGTTACCTGCAACAATACCTGAAAGAATTGTTAAAGATGCACCGCCTTCTCTTGATGCCGTAACAACTTCTTCAGTATGTTTAGCTTTTGGACTTGTGAATACTTTTGTAGCTTCCGGAATCAAGGCTGCACCTAAAGTACCGCAAGAAATAATGATAGCCAAAACTAACCACAAATTACCAAAACCTTCAACATTTGCCAACATATAGTGGCTGACTCCAAACGTCATAATCATTGAAAGAATTGAAGTAATCCAAACAAGGTTTGTTAAAGGAGCTTCAAAATCCAAATCTTCTTTATCTTTGTAAATAGCATTTGACAAAACATTGTTTACACCGTATGCAATAACAGATGTAAGAATCATCAAGAATCTCATAACGAAAATCCAAGTCAATAAGATAACTTGATTAGCTTCACCAGCAACAGCCAACAAGATGAAAGAAACGAGGGCAACACCTGTTACACCGTAAGTTTCAAAGCCGTCAGCCGTAGGTCCGATAGAATCGCCTGCGTTGTCACCTGTACAATCGGCAATAACACCGGGGTTTCTCGGGTCATCTTCTTTGATTGTAAAGTGAATTTTCATAAGGTCTGAACCAATATCAGCAATTTTTGTAAAGATACCGCCTGCAACACGAAGTGCCGAAGCACCTAAAGATTCACCGATTGCAAAACCGATGAAGCAAGCACCCGCAATTTCTCCGGGGATAAATAACAATATAAGAAGCATCATAATAAGTTCTACAGAAACGAGAACAACACCGATACTCATACCTGCTTTGAGCGGAATGCCCATAATATTAAGCGGTTTACCTTTCAATGAAGCAAAAGCCGTTCTTGCGTTTGCCAAAGTATTCATTCTGATACCAAACCAAGCAACACCGTATGAACCGAGAATACCGATAACTGACATTCCCAGAATGATTAATACGTTTTTAGCAGGCATAGCTTGAAGATAGCCAAAGTAGAATGCAATACAAAGAGCAATCAAAACTTCCAAAGCAATAAGAAATTTACCTTGTTGAATAAGGTAAGTCTTACAAGTTTCGAAAATAACATTTCCGATTTCTTTCATACAATCGTGAGCATCAATTTTTTTGATATCACAAAATGCTTTTAAGCCCCAAAGTAAACCAAGGGCAGAAACAATAATTCCCGCAATTAAATAATTGAAATTATCGCCGGTGATTTTAGGAACAACCAAGTCCGCCTCACTTGCCAATGCGGGTGCTGAAACGAATAACATAGCAAAAAAAGCCATGCAACTTGTCTTAACAGCATTTAAAATTTTGTTAGACATTCTTTATTCTCCTTTTTTCTAACACCTGTAACACAACTATAATAAAAATTTATTATGCCCTTTATTTTAAACATAAATTGAACAATAATCAAGCATATATTTAATTTTTAATTCAAATTTAATCCAAAAACACTATAAAAATATTAATTTATTGAAAAATATCTCGATTAGGTATATCCTGTCATTATGATAGAAATATGTATTTTATATTGTTTAACAAAAAGGGAAATGACAATTTATTCCGTAAGAAAACGTATTGAGGAATATTTTGGAGCTTTTACAATGCCGAGTCATGGCACAATCCACCCTGCATTAAAAAGATTTGAAGAAGAAAAATTTGTAACAGTCAGAGAAACAATTTCAGATGGAGGCAAAAAATCAAGCTATTACGGGATAACAGAAAAAGGCAAAAAACATTTATGTAAATTACTTTTGTCGGAATTAAGCGAAAACCCATCGGTATCAATAAACGAAATATACATAAGGCTTTCTGCATCAGGCATTTTATCTGAAGAACAAAAAAAAGAATTAAAACAGCTTTGTGAAAGATATTTAGACCTTTACATTACCGCTATTGAAAGAAAAATAAACGACCAATACAGCGGACTTGATAATTTTCAAAAACAAGTAATGGCAAAAATTTCTTCTAATCAAAAGGAATTCATTAGTTTCATAAAAACACTCGGAGATTAAATATGCCTGCTAAAATTATAGAAATTCAACCTGATACAATAGCTGAAGAAATAGGATTAGCAGCCGGTGATGAAATTTTAAAAATAAACGGAGAAGTTCCGAAAGACTACATTGATTATTCATATTTAACAGCTTGCGAAGAACTCAACATCTGGGTAAAACACAGTGACGGTACACCGGAAATTTACGAAATAGAAAAGGATTTTGACGAAGAACTCGGAGTGGTTTTTGAATCGGCAGTTTTCGACAAAATAAAACCCTGTACAAACCACTGTATATTTTGCTTTGTTGATGGTCAACCCAAAGGACTTCGTTCAACTTTATATATAAAAGATGATGATTACAGATTATCCTACCTGCAAGGTTCTTATGTAACTTTAACAAATTTAACGACAAAAGATAAAGATAGAATTTCAACAATGCACTTAGGACCATTGTATGTTTCAGTACATTCAATGAATGGTGAACTTCGAGCAAAAATGCTTCGTAACCCCAAGGCTGTAAACATAAAAGAAGATTTAAATTTTTTGAAACAAAATGATATTCCGTTCCACGCACAAATTGTATTGTGTCCCGGATTTAACGACGGAGAGGAATTGAAATATTCTTTAAACGAACTTTATAAATACAAATCAGTATTACTTTCTATTGCAATCGTTCCGGTCGGAATTACGAAATACAGAGAAGACAATTTGACAACGGTAAATAAAGAAAAAGCTATTGAATGTATTGAAATTGTTGATGAATTCAATAAAAAAAGAAAAAGTTTTCCTGCTTGTTTATCTGACGAATTTTTCTTAATTGCAGAAAGAGAAGTTCCGGAAGCTAAATATTACGGCAATTTTGAGCAAATTGAAGATGGGGTCGGTTCTTTAAGATTACTAAAAGACGATTTTGCAAAACGATTTAAAAAACTTCCGAAAGCTCTAAAAAAACCTTTCAGATTAACATTTGCAACATCAAAATCAGCATATAAAACAAT
>JBJEGN010000073.1:0-2479 GCA_051875105.1 Candidatus Gastranaerophilaceae bacterium | reverse complement strand
GATGAAAACTCACAAGTTTGTATCACAGCAACAGATGCATTGATTGAAATCGGTGATGTTGCAACAGATGCACTTATGGGAATTTTGGACAGTGAAAAAATAAACGTTCGCTGTGACGCAACAAGAGCTCTCGGTGAAATCGGGAACAAAAAAGCAGTTGAAAAAATTATTGAAATTCTAAAAGATGAATGGGTAAACGTAAGAATTTATGCTGTAACATCTTTGGGCAAATTAAACGACAGACGTGCAGTACCGGCATTAATCGAAGTTATGAAGAACAAAGAAGAAAATGACTTGGTTAGAGCAGGAGCAGCAGCAGCACTTGGAGTTTTAAAAGACCAAAGAGCATTAATTCCGCTTCGTCAACTCATTATGGAAGCAGAAGAACTTGGCGAACTTGAAGACACTGCGTTAAAATCATTCAAGAAGATTATGGCAGCAAATTGGCAAACAGTTCCCGGTGCAAGCCAACAGAAAAAATAATTAAAACATAAAATTTTACAAAAAAGGCTCTTGAGAAAATCGAGAGTTTTTTTTTGACTTAAAAAAAATAGTCCTTATAGATGATAATAGAAGTGTTATTTTTCCGGAAAATAGGGAAAGTAATAGAATGTAAGTTATGTAAAATGTATAGAGGTAGATAGAAATGCAAAACATTAATGAATCTATTTCACTATATACTGACAGCACAACTTTGACAGGCAAAGTTTTTGATTGCCAAATTTTTGATGACAGCGGAGAATACTGTGGCTGCATAGTCAGCAAAAACGAAAATCAAATTTCACTATTTGATGACAAGGGTCATTTTAGCGGCTATATTATCAGAAATGAAAATGGTAACGTTGAAAAATACAATTCCGCAGGTGAATTCCAAGGTTATGTAAAAAGCGGAACGAACATCGAAAAATACGATAAAAATGGCCATTTTTGCGGTTATTATATAGCAAAAGACAATAGAATCGAAGAATATTCATCAGATGGAAATTTAGTTAGAAATTTGAATTTTTCAATGACTGATATTTCTTTTGTTTCAAGCGTAAATGGAGATTTAGAAGCAAAATTTATACAAAAATAGTTACCATTTTTTAAATACGAAAAATACGGCCAAAACTATTAAAACAAATCCGACTATGTAGTTCCATTTTAAATTTTCTTTTAAATAAAGTACAGAAAATCCGGAAAATACAATCAGGGTTATTGCTTCCTGCATAATTTTTAATTGTGCGGCATCAAAGTATTCATGCCCGATTCTGTTTGCAGGAACTTGAAAGCAATATTCAAAAAAAGCAATTCCCCAGCTGACAAGAATGACAATCCACAAAGACGGCGACTTAAACTTAAGGTGACCATACCAAGCAAATGTCATAAAAATATTTGATATAAACAACAGTAAAACAGGAGAAAGTTGTCTGAACATTACATAATAACCTTATCAACAATTTCAGCTATTTTATTCAAATCTTTGTATAACAAAGAAAAATCTTCCGGCAAAAGAGATTGAGCACCGTCACAAACAGCACATTCAGGATGCGGATGAACTTCAATTTCAAGTCCGTCACAGCCTGCAGCAACAGCAGCCTTTGACATAGGAGCAACCTTATCACGCAAACCCGTAGCATGACTCGGGTCAACAATTACCGGCAAGTGAGAAATTTTCTTAACCACTGGAATAGCCGATAAATCAAGTGTGTTTCTTGTCATTGGTTCGAATGTTCTTATTCCTCTTTCACAAAGAAATACTTTTCTATTTCCGCCTGAAAGAACATATTCCGCAGCCATAAGCCATTCTTCTATTTTTGAGGACATTCCACGTTTTATCAAAACAGGTTTATCAATCTCGCCAAGCTCTTTCAAAAGATTGAAATTCTGCATATTTCTCGCCCCAACTTGAAGAACATCGGAATACTTCAAAAACAACGGAATTTGAGAGATTTCCATAACCTCGGAAACAACGGCCATATTATATTTATCCGCCACTTTTCTCATAATTTTTAAACCTTCTTCCCCTAAACCTTGAAAAGCATAAGGTGAAGTTCTTGGCTTAAATGCACCGCCACGCAAAGCCTTTACACCAATTGCAGATAATTTTTCTGCGGCTTCTTCCATTTGTTCTTCTGATTCAACAGTACAAGGACCTGCGATAATTCCACAGTAATTACCGCCGAATTTCGCATTCTTTACCTCAATGACAGTATCTTCATTTTTAAATGTTCGACTTGCAAGTTTGTATCCGGTTGTAATTTTAACAACCTCTCGAACTCCTGCAAGAAGTTCGATATTACGTTTATCAATGGTTTTGCCTCCGACACAACCAATGACGGTTTGGATTTCACCTTTTGAAACATGTGCGGTATAACCTTGATTTTCAACGTATTTTATAACTTTTTCGATATTTTCATCTGCCGTATTGGGCTGCATTATTATTAACATAACTATTCTCCGTAAAGTAATTATATTACAAAAAGATTTTCAACTCTGA
>JBJEGN010000072.1:0-10910 GCA_051875105.1 Candidatus Gastranaerophilaceae bacterium | reverse complement strand
ACGATTTGCAAAAAGGTATTCATTCCACCACAAAGTTTTTGGAATTGTTTTTCTCGAACCTTCTGCTCGGTACAAATTACGAATTAAAAAATCGCTATATGCACATTGATTATGTGGACGAAAACACTTCCCAAAGTATCAACTCTAAAGTTCCAAAGTATCAATTTGATACTTTAGACTGCACTTTGGAAGAGCTTGCTGTTTTAAAATTGGTTGCAAAAAATCCAACAGTTAAACAGCAAGAACTCGTTGAAGCAACTGGGAAATCAATCGCAACAATCAAGCGAATTATGAAATCGTTGCAACAAAAAAACTATATTCGCCGTGAAAGCGGCAAACGCTACGGCAAGTGGGAAGTAGTGGTTTAACGATTGCAATTGTTTTCGTTCAAACAGAAGAACTAAAAGTATTATAACGAGGTGCTCAAAATGATAAAAACCGTATCACAAACAACAATCGCTGATGTATTTTCTATAACCAGCGATAAAATATATAAGATTCCGAAATACCAACGTGAATATACTTGGGGAATCAAAGAATGGGATGCGCTCTTTAATGATGTGACCGAAAATGATTTTGGTTACTTTCTCGGCTCCTATATTTGTGTGAATAGCAGCACGATAAATGGAACAGTATTAGAGGTGATTGATGGCCAACAGCGTTTTTCAACAATCACCTTATTACTGGCAGCTCTTTACTCCGAACTGATTAAACATAAAGCTGAAATGGACGAAGATGACCTGAGCGAGCTTTCTAATTTGAGAAACGAACTTGCGAACAAAAAACAGAAATTTACTGCTTCAGGTGGTAAAGTCACGGAATATAACCAGCGACTTTTGCTTCAGAAACAAAACTCAAACGACGAAGACTATTCTTTCATTCTTTCTGATAATGGCATTATTACACTTAAACTTTCTAAGCCTTCTAATTTCGGTAACAGGAGAATTGCAAAAGCTTATCGTCATTTTCAAAAATTGATTGATGATGAAGTACAGGAAATTAAAACAGATAATCCCAATATTACTGACATAGGAGCGTTATTCCAGATTGTAAGAAAATTTGAATCAGCAGTACTGGTAGGAATTGAAGTCGATACCAATAAAGATGCCTATATGCTCTTTGAATCTCTCAATCACAGAGGTGTTCCGCTTTCTGCTCTTGATCTGATTAAAAATTCTCTTATTGCACAGGCTGAAAATTCTGCTGACGCAGATAATGCATATGAACAATGGAAACAGATATTAAAATCCGTTGGACAAGATGACTACTCTGTTCAGGAACGCTTTTTCAGACAATTCTATAATGCATTTAGAGATGAATTGAATGCGCCCTACAAATCTGCTGACAAGAAGTATTATCTTGGCTATTTAGCAACAAGAACTACTTTGATTGATATCTATGAAAAAATGATTAAGAGCGATTATTGTGCCCTTTTGGAAAATCTTTTAGAAAAAGCAAACAAATACTCTATCATTGTAAACAATACTGACGATGAATATGTTTACACAACAAGCTTGCAAAACTTAGCAAGAATCTCCGGCGCTCCTTCATATTTGTTGCTGATGTATCTATTGACTAATCAGAAAATACTCGGTCTTTCAGATGAAAACATTAAAGCTATAGTTGATATTCTTATCATTTTCTTTGTAAGAAGAAACTTGACCGATGTTCCGAACACTCGCAAACTTACTCAACTATTTATTGATATTATTGCAAAAATTAAAATTGAGAATGGAAACAAAATCGTTGAAAGTATCAAAGATATGCTCAAGTCTGTTTCTGCAACTGATGAAACCTTTGAAGAAAAACTTCGTGGACCTATTTATGACGAAAATCCCGAAGCTACTCGTTTTGTCTTATGCAATATAGAAGCTCAATATCAGACAAAGGAGATTTATTCTGATTTGTGGTCAAGAGATACAAACAATAAATATGTTTGGACTATTGAGCATATCTTCCCCGAAGGTGAAAACATCCCCAAGGAATGGGTAGATATGATTGCTGATGGTGATAAGGCAAAGGCAATTCAAATCAGAGCCGATTATGTACATACCCTTGGCAACTTAACAATCACCGGATATAATCAAAACCTTTCAAACATGTCTTTCGAACATAAGAAGGAAAGAAAATCAAAAGACAAAACAAAAGATATTGGTTACAAAAACGGGTTGTTTCTCAATGAGGATGTTGTAACTGAGTCTGAATGGACTGTTGATAAAATAACCAAAAGAACTGACAAGATTGTAAAAATGCTTCTTGATATGTACAAATGGTGATTCTTTCAGTACATTGTACGACACATATCTTTTCTCTCAAGCCACAGTTCATTGAAACCCTTTATGGGATATTTGTAATTTTATAAGAGAAAAAGCAGATTAGGAGAATAACATGAATGATATTAATAAATTTTTGCGTAAACACAAAAAAGCAATTATCATATGGACACTTATAGGCTTTTTGGCGCCTTTAATCATTGTTCATCTGCTTTTTAAATGGTATAGCGGTATTGATTTTCTTGTGGCTGAATGGAGTGCAGGAGATTTGCTAGGATACATAGGGACAGCACTCACATTTATTGGTACTATTATTCTTAGTATACTTGCATTGCAAGCCTCAAATAAAGCAAACACTTTATCTGAAAAAGTTATTGAAATGGAGAAAGACCGCTACCGACTGGAGTTGCGTCCTTTTGCCTTGGTTAGTAATTGGGAAGCCTACGAAATTGACTCAAAAGAGTTAGTTGACGATCCCAAAGAAAAATACATTCAAATTGGAATGTATGAAACAGGTAAAGCTTTAGGATTGGCTTTGGAACTAACCAATACAACCCAATCTTGTATAACTGTCCAATATAGCCGAGGAACAGTTAGAAATCCAGATCTTTGTTGGGGAAACGCAGCAGTTAACCAAGAAAACTTGAAGATGACCTTATCTCCTGGTGATACAGATAAATTTATATTCTATGCATCTCCTGAATTTATGGAGAAGCAAATTGGTCAACGAATTACTGTTGAGTTGATATTGGAAAATCGTTTTTCAAAACGATATAAAGAAACATTTGTTATAATTATAACCTCATTGTCTAATAAAGTATCCCTTATTCTCGGAAAATGGCATTGCCATTTATTTGCCCAAGAATATACATTAGGACGACTTGAAAAAGACGAGAATGGTGACTCTATTTGTATTGACGAAGAGTTGTAAGAAAGCGAGATTTTTGTATGAGTACAAATATATCAAAACAAAAGCGTGAAGATTTGCTTGCTAAAATAAAAGAAATTCGTACCTTTATTTCTGCTGCGCCGCAGGATGAAAATACAGGTAATCTTTTGTCATATCTTTCTGAACTCGAAAAAGATGTTAATGGCAAGAAATATGGTCTCGTATTTGAAGAACACCGTGAAGAAATTGATGAGGTGTTAGATACCCATACACCGGTATTGACCGAGGACGAAAACCTTTTCATTGACAACGGCGGACAGATGAATTTTCTCATTGAGGGGGACAACCTTGCTTCATTGCAGTTACTTGAAAAGACACACAAGGGGAAAATTGACCTTATCTATATAGATCCGCCGTATAATCGTGGTAAAACCGATTTTGTTTACGATGACGATTTTGTTGTCAACGAAGATACTTTCAAGCACAGTAAATGGACTTCTTTTATGAAATCTCGTTTGGAAGTAGCAAAACATCTTTTGACTGAAACAGGCTTGATTTTTATTTCTATAGATGATAACGAAGTAGCAGCTTTAAAATTACTTTGCGATGATGTGTTTGGTTCTGACTTTTTTATCAACCTTTTTGTATGGCAACGCAATTCCAGTGCAAAAACCGAAAAAGGCAAGTTTACCGTAAATACCGAATATGTCTTGTTATACGCTAAAGGTGGAACATACACACTCAATTCAGCATATAAGCCACTTTCTGATGCTTCTCAAAAATTATTCAAATTTGATGACAAGGACGGCAGAGGAAAGTATCAAACAGTCAGTTTGCAAAAACCTCGTGATCCCGGTCCGGAAACGACATATGACTATGTAGATAATACAGGTAAAGTATGGCCGTGTCCGCCAAAGGGTTGGCGAATGAAATATGAAAAAATCAAGGCATTAGAGAACGATAATCGTTTGGTTTTAAGTGGAAAAAGCCTGCGAGTAAAAGATTATTGGAAAGAAAGAGAAAACGAGGGTAAAAGAGTTGATACTTTGTGGAATGATTTGCCACAGAACACCGCAGGAAGCAGTGAATTAGAATCAATAATGGGCAAAGCAAATACTTTTGACAATCCTAAGCCCACGGAATTAATTAAACGCTGTCTTGAAATTGGTGCTAAAAATGCGTGTGTTCTCGACTTTTTTGCAGGTTCAGGAACAACGGGACACGCTGTTATGAAGTTGAACGTTAAAGATGGCGGTAAACGCAGATTTATTCTCTGCACAAACAACGAAAACAATATATGCCGTGAGGTTACATATGAGCGCATCAAGCGTGTAATCAAAAATGAGGATTACTATGCTTCTCTCAAATATTACAAGGTGGATTATATTCCTGTCAGTGAGCGTATGTATTACGAATATGCAGACGAACTACTTTTGCATATCCGCGAACTTGTCGAGCTTGAAAACGGTATCAATTTTATTAACAATGAAGAAATCGGAATTGTACTTACTGAGGAAGAACTCGACGATTTTGTTGCAAATGCCAATACCTTGAAAAAATGCAGAAAGCTCTATATGGGGCACGATATTCTGCCGACAGAGGAACAAGAAAACAGAATAAAAGCACACGATATTGAAATCAGCATTATCCCTGACTATTATTATCGTGATTTACAGGAGGGTTGATTATGGAATTTATACAAACATTGTTAATTTCGTGTATTCCGGCAATTATTACGGGAATAGTAACCTATTTAGTTGCACAAAAAAATGCTTCTGCTCAAATCAAAGTAATTAAAGAACAGAATAACCACGATTTAGAAAAACTGATGGAACAACATAAGGTGGATATCGATTCGCTAAACAAGAAACATCAGCAAGAACTTGAGAAAATGGAAATTGAGCATAAGCACAAGTTGGAATTGGTGGAAAAAGAAAATGAAAATAGCCTCAATCAAAATTTATTTAGCGGAATGATGAGTGAAATAATTAAAATGCCTGAAATAAAAACAGAAATTGCAAAAGGCATAAAACAGTCTTCTAATAAAAAAGGAGGCAAAAAATAATGGAATTAAAAGACTTTCAGCTTAAGGCGGTAAAATCGTTATTTGAGGCGATGGAAAAACCGACCCGTGATATTATTCTTAAAAGTCCCACGGGAAGCGGAAAAACCATTATTTTGACCTATTTTATGCACCAATACATACAGTCTTACTCTAAAACGGTTTTTGTATGGCTCACACCCGGCAAGGGTAATCTTGAAGAACAAAGCAAAGCAAAAATGGACAAGTATATCCACGCCTCACAGACCAAACTGTTGTCCGACGTAATGACGGCGGGATTTGAAGAAAACGACAATTGTTTTATTAACTGGGAAAAGCTTACGAAGAAAGGCAACAATGCGCTGAAAGACAGCGAACGCACCAATTTTTTAGAACATATCCAACACGCCCTCAATAACGGTATTCGATTTGTGATTATCGTTGACGAGAGCCACCAAAACAACACCATAAAAGCTGATGAGATTATCCAGTATTTTCATACGGACAAAATAATTCATTGCTCTGCCACCCCTAAAGGCATAGCAAAGGCGGAAATTATTGAAATTCCCGAAGAAAATGTAATTGCGGCGGGACTTATCAAGAAAATGCTTGTTATCAACCAAGATTTTCCGCAAACGATAGAAACGGACGATCAAACGGCGTTTATTCTTGAAAAGGCACTCCTAAAGCAGAGTGAACTCCGTGCGGCATTTTTACAGCGTAATATAGATGTAAATCCTCTTATTATCATTCAGATTCCAAACAAATCGGAAACGTTGCAGGATGCGGTGGAACGCTGTCTCGAAACACAGGGTCTTACATATGAAAACGGTCAGCTTGCTGTGTGGCTCTCCGACAGGCACGAAAATCTCGATGACATTGATGCACCAAATTCTAAATCATCTGCAGTCATTATCAAGCAGGCAGTTGCTACTGGATGGGATTGTCCGAGAGCACAGATACTTGTGAAGCTCCGAGATAATATGGATGAAACCTTCGAAATTCAAACCATAGGTCGTATTCGCCGTATGCCCGAGGCAAAACACTACGATAACGCTCTTCTTGACAGTTGCTATCTTTATACCTTCGATGAAAAATTTACGGCAGGTGTAAAAATGGCTCTTGATAAAGGTGCGCTCAATGCCTGTACACTATTTTTAAAAAATGAATACAAGGATATTTCTCTCACTTCTCAGCAACGCACAATGGTCACTTCCACGCGCAATCCTCAAAAAGCATTGCAGGCAATCACAATGTACGCAGAAAAAGAATATGGTGTTGGCGGAAATAAAGCTGAGAACAAAACCCGTTTGCAAGCGGCAGGTTATGTTTTCAGCTCAGATATTATTCGTCATACCCTTTCGGGTGAAACAGCAACACTTGATTTTGATTCAGCAGATATGAACACAATTGCGGTCACGGAAAAGCTGAATACACATACGCACGGACGCGATTATCATCAAAAAATTGGTAAAATCGGCTTAGAAATCGGAATGGAGTATTCGTTTATGAATACTATCATTCGTAAACTCTTCGATAAAAATTTCAATTACAGCCGTAAAATCCTTGCACTGGAACCAAGGGAAGTTTATGCCTTTGTGCTTAATAACGCTGATCGTTTGAAACACTTTATCCGTGAAGCTATGGCGTATGAACTTGCACAACTCCAGCTAGATGTTAAATCCATATCCGAAAACGAATTTCGGATTCCTCAATCCTGTCTATTTACATACAACGGTGACTTAAAGACGCAAATGGAGTATAGGAAGAATGTTTATCAGGGATATTTATCTTCTGCTGCACCTCGTTCCACTCCGGAACTTAAGTTTGAGAAATTCTGTGAGCGTTCTGAAAAGGTTGAGTGGTGGTATAAAAATGGTGATAAAGGTAATGAGTACCTTTCTATCGTTTATACCGATAACTCTGAAAAGCAAAAGTTGTTTTATCCCGACTATATCATCTGTGTAGACGGAGAATTGTGGATAATTGAAACTAAAGGTGGATTCGATCGTAGTGGCAATAGTCAGGATATTGATAAATACACCGCAAAGAAATTTGGTGTGCTTAAGTCATACCTTGAAAAGTATGGCTTAAAGGGCGGCATCGTCCGTAACGATGACAGTACTGATGAGCTTTGTATCTGTATGGAGAATTATTCCGATGATATACAAAGTGATGATTGGAAGCTCCTTGAAGAAGCATTAAAGTGAGGTCGTAGTATGAAAATTCTTGAGCACAGACATTTAAGCGATTTGAGTCCTGCAAAGGTTCAATTTATAAGAATAGACCCCGAGGATATCTCTGCGACTTTGGCGGATATACTCAGGGTTTTGATGGATATGTCTTGGCTCAAGAATTTCGACGAGGAATACGAAAAAGTAGCATTTGCATCTAAAGCCAATAAAACGATTGATGATATCAAAGATAAATTTAGTAAATGTTCAAACGATAAGGTAACAAGTAGCGCAGGTGAATATATCGTTTCCGAATTAGCACGTGAAGCATTGATAAATCAACTGACATATTTAGATATACCTCTTGCCGAATTGCTTGGAAAGAAAAAATCAGGCAATCCGGGGTTTGATTTTCACAGTGCAAATTCAACTACTGATACCATTATTTTTGGTGAAGCTAAATATGTTGCTACCACGAGTGCATATTCAACTGCATTACCACAAATCGTAGAATTCATTCGAGATAAAAAAGATATTGAGGATCTCCCTGATTTAAAACCATTTTGTTCATCTAATGCATTGAATCGTGCGTATAAAGGGCAAAAGGGATTTGCGGCTGCATTTTCAGCGAGAAGCACTTCATCAGATAGTCTTATTAACACGATAAAATCACGTTCGGATTTCAAGTCATTGTTGTGCTATGAAGAAATCATTTTAGTGGCGGTGAATATATGAAAAATGTTATTGATAGCGGAAATGTAATTAAGCGGATACGTGATGGCAAGGATCTTGAAAAAATTGCTACATATGCAAGGAGTCAAATTTTTCAAAACGGACCTAAAGATACCCTCATCCTCGAGATTTTAGCGTATCTAAAATTATTTCAACCTACATACTTTGAAGAATTCGAGTCAGAACTTATAGAAACTATGGGGCTATTTTTCAAGAATCCAACACCCGATACCTTGCAAGGTGTAGTCTTTGAGATGTATCGTCAACATATAAAAGAAAAATATGGCGAAGATTTTACACCGATGCAAGCAAGTATCCTTAAACAAATCAAAGATAAACAGCACTTTAGTTTCTCGGCGCCTACCAGCACTGGTAAGTCTTTCGTTTTTAGGAATTTGATTCGATCATCAACAAAAGATGTTGTTGTAATAGTGCCTTCTCGTGCACTGATTAATGAATATTACGATCGTATCAAAGAAATAGTCAATATAAAGATAGTAAATATCCTAACATTTGTAGATCGTATTAACACAAAACACGCCAAGCGTAATATATTTATCCTTACGCCAGAGAGAGCTCGAGAGTTGTTCAAAAACAAATTGTGGTTGGATGTTGAACTCATATTATTTGACGAGGCTCAGTTAAGTGATGAAAAATCCGCAAGAGGTTTGTATTTTGATAGTATTGTTCGACGTGCACTAAAAAACTTTCCTAACGCAAAATATGTTTTTGCGCACCCGTTTATTTCGAATCCAGAAGCACAATTAGAGCGAAATGGTATCATCAACACTGATTCTGCTGCAATTAATTATGAGCAGAAAAATGTTGGACAAATCTTTTATGTTCACAATCCTTCTCAAGATGAATTTTATCATTTAGGTACAAACAAAGATGTCTTAGGAAAACAAAAGCTTAAAGCAATTTTTGATCCTATAGAAAAAGCTATTATTAGCGGCGGCAGTGTGCTAATTTATGTACCTAAAACTCATATTTATAACAAAAGTATTTACCAACAATTCGGCAAATACATAAAACTGTGCAATAAAATTCAAGACACTGATGCATTAAAAATGATCGATGAACTCCGAACATATATTGGAGCTTCAAAAAATAACACGCTTTTCTATAATTCTGAAATGCTTGAAAAGCTTTCATATGGTATTGTAACACATCATGGATCTATGCCCCTTACCGCTAGATTGATATTAGAACATTTTACGCAACGAGGATTTTGTCGTATATGTTTTGCAACTTCAACTTTAGAGCAAGGTATAAATATGCCATTCGATGTTGTTTATTTGGATCGTTTCGAAGCAAGTAAATCACTATCGGTCAAAAATCTTATCGGTCGTGCCGGGCGTTCGACGACTAATAAAAAATTCGACTATGGTAGTGTGATTATTCGAAATAACGCAATAACCCCATTTAGACAAGTTATAAACAAATTGGAACCACTATCTACTGTTTCAAAATTGGATACTGATGACGATTCACTCGATGAAAAGTATAAAGAATTTAAGGATGCCATTAATAATAACGAATTCTCTGATGAGTATAATCTTACAAACTCTGATATTGAAAAACTAAAGACCGATGAAGTGTCGGCTATGATTCCGACTTTGCTTGATATGTTATTTGATGATGGTGTGCTTATCGATCCTGATTGCGATATGAAGGATATCTATGATGTTTTCGGCAAGCTTTACGAACTGTATCTTGGTCGGGAATTAGTTGTGGCTGAAAAAGCTGTTTTAAGCTCAGCTATAAAAATCATGATATGGAAAGTATATGGCAAAACATTTCATTTAATCTGTCAATATAGGTATTCTTACGCTTCTCGTGTTGCAGAACGCAGAAAATTATATAAGCAAGGAAAAATTGATGAAGCAAACGACCTCAAGGCGAAATACTTGGTTGGATGCCACGATATTCCTGATAAGAGTTTAACTCCATACCCGCTCATATCTTCAAATATGGCAGCAAAAGATGTTGATTATGATCTCATAGTATACGATACATACGATTATTTGGATAAGCTAATCGGCTTTAAGTTGAGCGATATCTTCTATGCTATATTTCATCAATACTACGAAAAAACACAAGATCAAAACGCATTGAAACTAGCAAAATATTTCAAATATGGAACAGATAAAGAACGTGAAATATGGATGCTTCGTTACGGCTTGACATTTGAAGAAATTGAATGGGCTGCAGATTGTATCGATTCGATTGATGAATCTGAAATAGTATTCAATAAAAAAGTGAACGATCTTGATGAATCTCAATTGAAATCTATTGAGCAGTATTTACCATAGTAACTACAATAGGTACGAGAGGTTGACTCCCGTGCCTGTTGCGTAAATCAAGCAAGCATTTAATGATGAAGCGATGTTCAACGCGGGTTAAGAGTAGATGTTATTTATGTTTTTTAAGACGAACACCACCTCGGTATTTACAATTTCAGTGGCACGGTTGCAAATGTAATTCATCTTTTTTACACAATTCATTTAGTCGGTTGAGTTGAGCTTTTTTGTTCATTTTATCATACGCTACTGTCTGTTTGATAATTCTTAATAAACATCCTCATTTTTTAAATATATCATCGGGTTCGATACTACCAAAAAACCGAAATCAGATTTCTTTTATATATTCATAGAAATATCACAAATAATAACGAACGAATATTCCGATTGTTTTTTTTACGCAACCTATTAAAATTTTACCAGCACCGGTAAAGTAAATTTACAAAAAGAATATAAAACTGCTCGAAATGATAAAGTGTGCTGTACCTTATCAAAAAA
>JBJEGN010000071.1:0-11005 GCA_051875105.1 Candidatus Gastranaerophilaceae bacterium | reverse complement strand
GAAGTCAGCTGACTCGAACCCTCGGCACGCGGTTTTGGAGCGACTGTTGAAAGCTAAAAACCGCATAGATAAGCCACTTTTTAAGCCAAAGTTTGAGCATCAGAATTGCGTTTTTGTAATTTTGATGCTTTATTGATGCTATTGGAAAATTCCTGCCAACTTAACTCTCTCGTTACTATATATATCATAGCATAACAAAGATTCATTGTAAAGGAATCAAGAGCTCAAAATTTGCACCGCAATAAACAAAGAATAGAGATTTTTATTTATCCTCAATATACTCATGAGGTGTAGGATTGTAATCTCTGGGATGATTTTTCTTCTGTGATGATATTTGTAGCAGCAGACTCTTAAATCGGCTTAGAATAAATAGTGGCAAGAAGTATTTTAAGTTGTGTTCATATTCAGAATGCTCGCCAAAATAACAGATAACAAAAGCATTGCGGACATAGCCTGCACTTGCAGACAGTACCGCACAGTCTCTTCAAATCTTTATCAATACAATACCAATTAGAATACTATACACTCTTTTCTAAAAGCAACGGTTAACGCTTCTTAATATTAATACTTCTGTGTTTTCCTGCCAATTCATATACATCACCAAATATAATTCTGTGAACCTTGAATACGCCATTAGGAGAGAAATCGGAAAATCCGCTATTGTAGAGCGAAGTCATTTCTAAAGTGTTTTCTTTGTCTTTATCAGGCGTTGAAACTCGTCTTATTAATGTTTTTGTAATCAATATTCATAGTTTAGTTGAGGAATTTCAAACACAACATTTGATGTGAAGGTCATATCACCCTCGTTGAAACACATATTTATTTCACCGTCATATTTTTTTACAACCCTTTGAATGCTTTTTAGTCCTGTTCCGTGTATTGAGCCTGATTTTTTGGACGATGCTATTCGGTTGTTTTTGACGGCTATAATATTCTTTACAGAGTTTGTAAGCTGTATTGACAGATATTTATTTTTGCGTACAAACGCCGAAAAATCTATAAATCCGTTTTCTGTATTTTCTGCCGCTTCGACTGCGTTTTCAAGCAGATTGTCAAGCAGAGCAGTTATGTCGGGTTGGTTCATGAAACCAAAATCGGCCCTTCTGATGTCAATATTCATCTTCACCCCAAGCCTGTCGCACACAGATTTATACCTGTTGACTATAGAATTAACCATAGGATTGTTACAATAATCAACGGATTTGTTTACGCTGAAGTCTTCGATAAAATTATCTATGTACTCGGTAATAGCATCGTCCCCAGCTATACTTTTAATTGCATTTAAATGTCTTTTAATGTCATGCATAACAATTCTTGAGCTTTCATTCTGCTCATTGAGTAAATCGTAATACTCAGCCGAAGATTTTAACTTTTGCTTTTCATATTCCAATTCCATATTGCGGCTCTGAGTTTTCAGAGTGAATTCATAAACCCAGAACACCGCTATATTTGAAAAAAGCAATACCACTATGCCGATTAAAAGCAAGGTTAAAAAGACTTGTCCTAATTCATATTCTGCAAGTGCATATAGTATTGCATATATAATCAAAGTACTTGATATCGGCAGAAGAAACAGTATAATCGACGCAGCAGGACTTTCATTACGGCGCTCATTTGAAGATGCCTTTGATAGTATATACATTGAAAAAAAGTAAAGCAGTTTGCTGATGGTTGATTGAAAAATAAGGTTTACCGAATTATCAAGACAGGCGAGTAGTTCAGTTCCGAGTATGGCAGCTGAGAATAACATAACAACAAATTCTGTAGTAACATTAAATACTAAAAGTATACTGCAATGAAATATTGCGGACTTTATTTTTGCCTTGTAGCAGCGATAAAGCAAAAAGAAATTGCAGACAAAAAATACGATCATATTTACAACAGTTATATTAATCAGCCTTGCAAAGTACAGAATTACATAAGCTGCCATAAATGAGATTATCAGAAACTTTTTACTTATCCTTCTTTCAAATTTGTTTTCAAAATAAAACAGTGATATCAGAATTTCTGCAAGAAAAATAAGCGCATAGCAAATTGTATATACCATTTTCATACCCCTATGTATGCAAAATATGCTTTTTTAAAGTTTGAATAGTACCTCTGAGATATAGGAAGCATTTCATTTTTTAAATCCATTTTAATATTAAGCTGAGTCTTATTGAAACCCGAGACATACCTCAGATTAACAAGATAGCTGTAATGCGGTTGTGCAAAATAAGCGTATCCCTTTAATTTTTCTTTCCAATAACTTAGTTTTTGATTTGTATAATACTTTTTTTGCCGTGTTATAATGACGGCTTTTCTGTTTTCAATGGTTACATATACTATATCGCTTGTGAAAACAGAGTAACACTCGTCATAATATTCAAGAGTTATTATCTGAGTATTGGAATGAAAATAATTAATAGCCGTATTTAGCGCCCTAAAAAAACGGTCTTTGTCAATAGGTTTTGAAAGATAGCGAAACACATCCAAATCCATTGCGTCATCAAGATAAGATTCGTGCGATGTAATTATGAAAATAATTATATTGGAGTTTACCTTTTTTAATTGTGCGGATAAGGTAAGACCGTTTACTTGCGGCATTTCAATATCAATGAATGCCATATCATATCTGTTATTGCTGTTCAGCGGATTGATTCCGCTGTAAAATGAATCAATATCAAAAGCTATTTTATGTTTATCGGTAAATGTGTTCAGATTATTTTTTATTTCTTCGACAATATATTTATCATCGTCACAAATCAATACTTTCAAAAGGAAAACCTCCCGTGAATTATGCCATAATTATAACATATATTGCAAAAAATATCATTGTTTTAGGTTTGAATTTTTAATTTTTGACGAAATAATTAGAAAAATACATCACTTTGAACGAAATTGACATCATTTTTGCAAAAATTATGTTTTTATTTTTAATATGTGTTAAAATCTCAACAAAAGGAGGAAATAATACTATGAAGATAATTAAAACTATTATTCGTAAAATTTCACCCACTATTATTGCTTGTTTTACATTAGCACTCTCAATAAATGCTAATACATCCACTTGTTTTGTAATGTATCAGCCTAAGGCTCCGGCAAAACTTGACGAATTTAAAAAGATAAAGTAATGGAAAAGATTAGCTCAAAATTTATAGAATATTTTGTTTCTAACAACTTCATAAAAAACGAAGATAAAGAGATCTACAAATATGCTTTAAATATTATTCTATCATCAATAGTACATATTGCAACTGTTATGATATTAGGATTGTGTTTTAATTTATTAATTGAAAGTCTGATTTTCTATTTTGCCTATATTGTAATACGAAAATTTGCAGGTGGCTACCATGCTAATACTCAATTAAGATGTTTCCTTGCTTCTGTAATTTCAATACTTTTGATGCTCGGGCTAATGAAATGGGTAATTCTGTTAGATAATATTATGGTTGATTTTTTAATTGAAGGAATAGGCTTGATTTGCGCAATTATTATTGGATTTTTGTCGCCTTCAGATACTGATGCAAAACCGCTTTCTGATAAAGAAAAAAGGTTTTATAAAAAGGTAGCAATCTTAATTTCTTTTTCTTTACTCATGTTTTCAGCTGTATTGATTATTTTTGAAATTAATAATATAGCTTACTCAATAGTTTTGGCTATATATATGAGTTCGTTTGTAGTGGCTTCGGGAAAAATTAAAGAAAAGTTTTTGTTATTGCTTTGAATTATATGTGTATATTTTGGCAGTGCCAAGTATAGAATGCCGCTAATCTGATACACTAAATTCTAAAAAGCGTTATAATGCACATGTAAAATCAACAACATTTAATACCTTATATGTGTTTCAAACCGGTAATGAGGAGATGAGTCCAATGGATTAGTAGATAACTAAAACAAATTTACATATGATAATAGTCTATATAATAATTTGAAAGAGAAGGAGCATAAAAAATGAAAGTGTTCAAAAAGATAATTTGTTTATCGTTAATCGTATTGACATTATTTTCAGTATCCAGCTTTTTTGCAAGTGCTGCAAATACATCGGATTGGAGTTGGTATAAGAATGTTGATGGCAATACATATTGTATTACTGGTCACAGGAGAAAAGAAAATGATACTTCTGCTTACATAAAATATGAAGGCGGTACCGCTAACCCAGTTGTTGTACGGGTATGTGGCACAAATGACAGTACAACTTTAGGTGGCAGAGATACAGGTAGCAATATGACTTTAAAAAATACATATAATAATTATAATAGTTATTACAATGTGTATACTGGCACAGAACGCGGATTAAAGAATTTGGTATATGAAAATGGTGTAAACTATGCATATCTGAAAATTACTGTTGGTTCTGGAAAGCTGGCGTCAGGCTTGTGGAGCCCCGATTCTGTTGGCAATTATAACTAATCAAAAATATCCCACTTGGAAACGAGTGGGATATTTAATCAGGAGAATAAAATGAAAACTAAAATCTTAATAATCATATCACTTGTATGTATAGTGCTCGTTTGCGGTGGTTGTAGGTATACTAGAGAAGAAAATATAAGCAATAATGAATCCGACTTGCAGAATAATGATGTCAAGTCTTACACGGAGGAAGAAATAAATAAGATGGTCGAAGAAAATAAATATCCAAAGTCTTATATAAAAGATACCGATGATGTAATAAATGTCAGCGATATAAAAGTATTTGTAAAAGACATAAAGGTAACGGAAAATGTTTCCGAACTTGATGAAAAAGATTTTCTTGATTTTAGTGGGGATATAAAGAACCGTATTTCCTCTGATAATAAATTTAAAACTTACAGCAGAATAAGCTATATGCCAATTAACGGAGGGCTGGATATTAAGACTATCGGTGTAACCAATGATGTTCAGCCGGAATTATTGCTTGTTGATTTTGTTTGGAAAAATACAACTGATAAAAAAGTACAGTTTACCGTTACTCCGGGTTTGTGCTATTTTAAATACAGTGAAATAGATGAAGAATTTGTCGGAGAAGCTGAAGGCCATATTCAGTATAAAAGCTCGGATGGCAAACATTATCTATCTGAAGGCCCCGTTTATTTTCCTCAATCACAATACAAGGATTCCGATAATGAAATAACGAGAGCAAAGAAATTTTTTGTATATGATTTCAGACCAAACGAGGAGCTTGAATGTACATTAGGCTTTATTATAGACAAGGATCTTGAAGATGATGTATATTTATCTTTAATCGGAGGACAGCTAGATACATTAGTGAAAATTTTTTAGGAGTGTATTAAATGAAAAAATTTTCTGTATTTTTTGTTTTTCTATCGGTGTTAGTTATCCTTGCATCCTGTACCCAAAAAAGCGGTGAAAGGGAATCTGAACCCAGTACGGAAGGCACAAAGACAAAAATTCTCACTGAGGAAAATACTGTAAAGCTCGAAGAAAGTTTTGAGATTACTCAAAACGGAGATGCACTTAATCTTTCAATAGCTGAGTATAACAGAGATTTTCGGGATTTATATGAGGATAACTCATATTTACAATACTTTGATTATGAGAAAAGCTTTTTGCCGTATGTTGAGGTTGAAAATCAGTTTGATGATAAAAATATTTTTTACAAAATTAAAGGCTATCAAAGGAAATGTTATCATATTGACGAGAGCAGAAATAAAATATTTGGTGAAGAAGCTTATGTGAACAGAACCCTGCATACTTTTACACTGAAAATTGAGAATAACAGCGATAAAGACATTTCTTTAAAAAACTTTCCATCCCTGACCGTTATTCTTGAGGACGAACACGGTAATGAATATTATGATACAAACAATTACTGTAACGAAAACGGCGAAACAGAATTTTCTATGACTCCTGTATATATTGTACCTTCGGATAATCCAGAGGCAGAAAGTTACGATGATTATTTGAAAACAACACTGAAAGCTAACAGCACAAACGAAGTTACATTAAAATATGTTCTGGATAATGATTTATATACCTCTGCATATCTGTGCTTTTACTCGGATAACGGAAACAAGTATTTTAAACTTTATAGGTAGGAGTAGAAAATGAACCTGTTTAAAATTGAAATTAAAAGAGCAATATTTAATAAAAATATGATGATTGCACTTCTAATAGGAATTGTAATAGTATTACCGCACACAATTCAGAATCTACTAAATGAAATTGAAATTAAAAATTACATTGCAGTAGCCGGAGTATCTTCAGGAGCAGACTTGACGAGTTTGTATGGCAGATGGTTTGGAATGAGTACAGACTTTTTCGCCATTATGTTTTATTACATATTGCCGCTATTGGCAGTTTATCCCGGTGCAATGATATATTATAACGACAGAAAAACCGGATATATAAAAAATCTTTATACAAAATTCTCAAAGAACAAATGCCTAATCATAAAGTATATTACAACCTTCTTTTCAGGCGGCGTTGCGGTTGTTATTCCATTGATGACAGCGTTCTTGCTGACATCACTATATGCTCCGGCAAGAATACCGGATTCACTTGTGATGAATCCGGTTGTAGATATAAATATGTGGAGCGAACTGTTCTTTACTCACCCCTTGCTGTATACGTTAGGATATATGCTGATTGATTTTATATTTGGCGGACTTTTTGCCTGCCTGGCTATGTCTGTAAGTGAATTTGTGAAACATAAATTTTCTGTGTTTATCTCGTCTTTTTTGGTTGTTGCAGCGTTAAGCTTTGTATGCGTACAATTAAATTTGGATTATCTGAATCCCCAGAATTTTTTATCACCTGCACAATTTGTGACAGCCGCTAATGGTTCTGTAGTTTTAGTTGAAGCCTTAATATTGTTCATAGTATCATTTTCTCTTTTTTATATCGGAGGGAAATTTAATGAAACTTATTAAGCTTGCATTATTTGATTTAAGACGAGGAATCAGGGAGGAATGGATAAAGTTTGCTTTTGCATTTATTGTATGCATAGCCTGCTGTTCTTTGATGTGTTATCAGCTAACGCTGTATAAGCAGGCAAACAACATAAATGATAATGTATCAATTACAGTAATGGACTTTATTCTATATAATCTGAGGGGAATGAAATTATACTCGCCCAATATGGATGGGCAGTATTTATTGCCGGCAGTTTGGATGTTTAATCAGGTTATGATTGCTCTTATCGTAGGTTATTATCCCGTGCGTGACTTGAACGGATACGGAAAAAATACATTGCTAAGAACACAGTCTCGTGCAAGATGGTTATTGTCAAAGCTCATGTGGATTGTCTGTATGGTTACTTTATATTATGTTGTAATATATTCAGCCTCGTTTATATTTGCGTTGTTTACAGGAAATTCGCTTTCGTTCATGCCAGGCAATTATATTACAAGACTGTTTTATGATATTAATTTACAGGATATTTATGTTGAAAATTTTGTGATTTTTATAATTGTAATGCCCTTGCTAACCTCAATAGTTGCAAGTATATTACAGGTTATGATGTCATATATTATTGGTCCGTTTATATCATTTGTAGCAATAATTGTTATTATGCTTTCATCAACATATATATCAAATCCTGCGTTAATAGGTAATGCATCAATGGTCATAAGAAGTCGTTTTGCTACTCCTGTAGGCTTTACTGCGGAAGAAAATGTTTTGTGTTTAGCGATATATCTTATTTCAGCATTAATTATAGGATTCATATATTTTAGAAACAAGGATATTCTCAACAGAGATTAAGGTGGATTATGGTACAGATTGAAATAAATAATCTTTCAAAAAAAATAAGGGGCGTTACAGTACTTAACAATGTAAACTTGACATTGACAGGTGGTAAATGCTATGGATTAGAGGGTAAAAATGGTTCGGGCAAAACTATGCTTATGAGAGCAATGAGCGGATTGATAAAACCCAACAAAGGAACTGTTAAGATAAATGACGGAATATTAGGGAAAGATTTTTCCTTTCCTCCAAGCATAGGAGTTCTTATAGAAAATCCGGCGTTTATTGATGAGTATTCCGCGTTTAAAAATTTAAAAATTCTTGCGTCAATTAATAATAAAATCGGCGATGACGAAATTATCAAAATTTTGTCCGAGATCGGTCTTGATCCGGATGATAAAAAGAAGTATAAAAAATTTTCGCTTGGGATGAAACAAAAGTTGGGCATTGCCAATGCAGTAATGGAAAAGCCCGATATAATTTTGCTTGATGAGCCGATCAATGCAATTGACAGCAGCGGAGTCGAAAGCGTAAGAAGAATTATTAATAATTTGAAATCAGAAGGTTCAGTTATTATAGTAGCCTGTCACGATAAAGAAGAGCTTGAGATTTTAAGTGATGAAATATATACAATTTTTGAGGGAGAAATTGTAGGACACAGAATAGTGGAGAAAGAAAATGAAAAATAATAACAGGAAACGGGTTTGGATTATTCCGATTTGTATTGCGGCTGTGCTTGCTTATTTTATTTGGGTATCATTTCTTAATTTAAATTATGGGAAAACAGAGATTATAAACTGTCATATTGGTGAGAATATTTCTGAAAACGCTTATCAATATAAAGCAACTGAATATAATATTCTGACCGAAAAAGAATTTGAGAAAAAATACGGTGTTGAAATTGACGATGAGCAATTCAAGATGTATGCAGATGTTAAAATACTTACCGTAAATATGGAAATTACCAAAATCAATACAAATGACAGCAAGATGTACAAATTTGATTTATCGAATTTATACGCTCAGACGCTTACTTATTCTCAGGGAATCAGCTATAATTTGTTTTCACTTATTAATTGTGAAACTATAGAATTAATTAATATTAATGATAAAGCAAGAGTTACAATTCCGTATGTTTTTGTAAAGGATGTGTTTTCTGACGAGAGCTGGAATAATTTTGGAGATTTGCCACTAAAAATTTCTTTCAGTAATGCAGAAAATTCAAAAAAAGAGATTATATTAAGCGAATAAATGATATGTATAGAAAAATTGGTATCAAATAATAAATTTATTTATCATTAGATTATTATATAAGGAGATGAATCCAATGGGAAAATTATAATTTATTAATCGTGAAATAATTATTTACTGTTTTATAAAAGGAAAGGAAAAAATATTATGACAAAAAGTAAAGCTAAATTAACTATTGTAAGTATGATCACAATGATTTTGCTAATCTTTTCTTGTGTAAATGTATTCGCAACTCAAAGTAATGATGAATATAGTTATTCTTATGCTTTTGATGGCGAGGATGCCGATTTTATTAGTAAAAATTTAGTAACTGATGAAGAAAAATATTATGATGTTAATAACAACGGTGTATCTCCTTTAAGCAATATAACAGAAGGTTCTTCTTCAGGTTATATTCCAGATGATTATTCTTCTAACAATATTTCAGATGATGATTATAGCATTGAACCGGCATACATTATAGGTTCTGACGGACGTTCAAGGGTAACGAATACAACAAGTTTTCCTTATAGTGCCATTTGCTACTTAGAAACTAAATGGAAAGATGGCACAACGACAATTGGAACAGCGTGGATGTATTGGAAGGATATAGCTATTACTGCAGGGCATTGTGTGTATTCATCAGATCGAGGTGGTTGGGCACAAAGTGTAACAATTTGGCCTGGCAGAAACGGAAGTACAACGCCATATGGTTCTGCATACGCTACAATTATGCATACCAGTACTGCCTGGACAGATTCATCCAATGCTAATTATGATTATGGATTGCTTGAATTGAATAGAAACATAGGTACTTCTACAGGCTATTTTGGTATGCATTGGACCACTAGCTCGCTAAACGGAAAATCAATTACTGTAGCAGGATATCCGGGAAGCTCAAGCAAAATAAGACAACTTTGGAAAATGAGTGGTAGCGTAGCAAGTTGTAATTCCAATAAAGTTTATTATAGTATTGATACGGAGGGAGGACAAAGTGGTTCTCCGGTATATTGGTACAATTCTACATATGGATATCAGGGAATAGCAATTCACGCCTATGGAAGTTCTTCCAATAATTCCGGCACCCGAATAACACAATATTTATTTGATTTCTTTACATCATTTAGAGATTAAATTATTCTGGAGGAACAAAAGATTATGACAAAATGCATACAACTCATAAAGTTTATGATATCAAGTTGTATTTTGATTTGTGTTTGTTTATTGATTACTGCCTGCGCAGGAAATGCAAATGTGACAGAGGCAGATGATAATGCTAAAATAAGCGTTTCTGAAAAAGCATCGGGAGAAACAACTGTAAGTCAGGAAAGTACAAGACTACTCGATTCATCTAATACGGAAACGGTAAAGTCGGAAAGCGTTGCTCAGTCCGAGTCTTCTAACGAATCTAAACCGCAATACACGGAAAGTATCGAAGAGAACAAATCAACGCAGCAGGAGATTTCCTATTCAAATGATAAAATTACTTTTATATTTAAGGATAATTCCGGTAATACTGTTGACGGAATTGATGTAGTGATTCAACCGCATGCTAATGAAAGCAGTACACATACCGATATTGCTGAAATTGTTGGAATATCCGATAATAATGGTATTGTGACTTGGAAACCGATAGTTGGAAAACACTTTTTAGAAGCAACAAAAGGAACTGAAAATCAAGAATATGCTATTAATATTAGTGAATCAGATATCGGTTCTGTAATTGAGTTGACTTGGTAATCATACTAAAATAATTCATTATTTAATACAGTTGTTATTTGAATTTAATAAATAGTCCTATCGATTATATTCAGTAGGACTATTTTGTGACTAAATGAATTTTGATTATGGACTTATCTATATATTCGATGCACATAATCAAAATTTGCATCGCAGAAAACAAAGATAAGCTACTTTCGTATATCCGCATAATACTGCTCAAACTCAATCTCTCCTGCAATTGCCTTATCCCTCAAATCTGACGCAAACCGTGACCATTTCTCAAATTCGGAAATGGTCATTTTCTTTTTCATATACCTTGCGTAGTGTGCTTTGTATGCCCTGTTGTAGGTCTGCCAGATAGGATCGTTCTTGCACTTGTCGTCATAGT
>JBJEGN010000070.1:0-11066 GCA_051875105.1 Candidatus Gastranaerophilaceae bacterium | reverse complement strand
AAATTTAATGAGTTGCGATATCGTTCGAGATGCGAAAGGAAATTTTGTTGCAGTCAATGATAAATTTCAAATTCCGGAAGGTTTAGGAAGTGCTATTGAAAACAGATTATCTTCTTCAAGAGCGTATCCGGAACTTTTTCATAATTTGTCGGTAAAGAGATTAAATGACTTTTTAGAAGATTTTAGGCATACAATATTGTCGACAGATGACAAAAGGGTTGCGGTTTTATTGGCATCAGAACCGGAGAGAAACCGTAGAAGTGAAGATGCCTTTTTAGCAAAACATTTGAAGTTACAGCTTGTAGAAAACGATGATTTGACGGTTAGAGGGTTTAAAGTTTATTTAAAGACTGTAACAGGGTTGAAAAAGGTTGATATAATTTTACGCAGAGTAGAAGATGGAATGTGCGATCCTCTTGAATTAAGAATAGATTCAGGAGAAGGAGCGGTTGGATTGATAAGTGCGGTTAGAAGTGAAAATGTAAAAGTTTTAAATGCTTTAGGTACAGGTGTTTTGGAATCTCCTATTGTGAGGGCTTTTTTGCGAAATGCTGCACAGTATTTTTTCAAAGAAGATTTAATAATAAAGCCTGTTAAAACTTTGTGGTTGGGAGATGAAAAATCAAGAGAAGAAGCACTTGCAAATCCTGAAAAATTAATGTTTTATAACGCATTTAATAAAAATGAATATAAAATTTATAAGAATTTAACAATGACAGGTCAACTTGCATTAATCGAAAAAATTATGCAAAACCCGGAAAAATACACAGCGGAAGAATATATTCAAACCTCTACAACGCCGTATTTTGACGGAGAAAAATATATAACAGGAGAAGCTCATTGGCGATTTTTTGCTACCAATAAAGAGAAAGATTGCTCAATTATGCCTGGCGGATATGGTTGGGTTGTCGGTGAAGATGGGAAAAAAGCTGCCGAGAAGGATATTTGGGTTTTATCTGATGGAAGGCAAAAAGGACTTCATGAAAGAAAATACCAAACAGAACCGATAGCATTATCAAGAGCGGGTGGTGATTTGCCGAGCAGAGCTGCGGATAATCTTTATAAATTGGGGAAAAACCTTGAAAAAGCAGAGTTGTATGCAAGAATTGCAAGAGGAATTTCGAAAAGATTGGCTGATGATGATTATTTTGAAGCTCCGGAACAAATTTCTTTTTTGTTGAAAAGTTGTTTTGAAAATTATTCAAATGTAAGTGAATACGAAAAAATTCTGTATAATTTGGTAATGAAAAAAACTGAAGAAGGAGGATTACAGCAAGTTTGCAGAGAAATTAGGTTTATTGCTGTTCAACTTCGTGATCGATTATCGGAGGATACTTGGCAATTTATAAAGAGTTTTGGTGAGCAACAATTGCCGGAAGGCAGAGGTTCAGCAGCATTATTGCCATATTTGCAAAGAATAATTTCTGATACGGCAGCTTTTGCAGGGTTAACAGCAGAAAGTATGACGAGAGGTTACGGCTGGAGATTTTTGGAAATTGGAAAACGTACAGAAAGAGGTATCTTAACTTTAAAATTAGTAAGAAATATGTTGATGCAAAAGTCGTCAGATGAAATGCAGATTTTGACAGCTTTGTTGGAAGTTGGCGATAGTACTTTAACATATTTCAGGAGATATGGTGTTAAATTAAATATTGCGGCGATAGTTGATTTGTTTTTGTGTGATGAAACAAATCCTCACAGTGCAGCGTATCAGGCTGTAAAACTTCAAGATGCAATTAATAAACTGCCTCAATCGTTGCCGGATATGTATTTTACTCCTATTGAAAAAGAAACTGTAAAACTTTTGTCACAACTTCGATTGGCAGATGTATATGCTTTAGTGCGAGATGATGACGGAATTCGTGAAAAGTTGATTGAATATTGCGATGAAAGAATTCGTGAATTTAACAATATTGAGGAATTGCTAAACAGAGAATATTTAGATCATTTGCCCAAAAAGGGACATAGGGCTGCTATGGCAACGGAGGTATAGAGTTTGAAGTACAATATAAGTCATAAAACGGAATACAAATACTCTGTGCCTGTCACTATAAGCCAGCATTTAATTCACTTGGAACCTGCGGATTGTGAAAGACAAAAATGGTATAATCATATCGTAGAGATATCTCCGCAGCCGGCATATATGATTAGCAGAACGGATATGTACGGAAATAAGGTTTCTGCATTTAGTATAGAAGATGAACATAAAATTTTTACTGTAACAGCAAAAGGTACGGTAGAAGTTAGAGGTGGTAAAAAACCTGATACAGACGAAAATTTTGAAAATATAAAAGCAAAATTAAAAGGTAATGCAGAGGCTGCAAAATTTATGTATGAGTCGCCTTTAGTAACTTTTGACGGAGCAATAAAGCGATATGCGGAAGAAAGTTTTTCAGAAAAAAGACCATTTATGGATGCATTGATGGAGTTAAATCATAGAATTTATTGTGATTTTAAATATGTCCCCGGAAGCACGAGAATAGGGACATTGCCGCCCGAATTATTAAGAGAAAGAAAGGGTGTTTGTCAAGATTTTGCACATTTTATGATAGCATGTTTAAGGTCAATAGGATTATCTTGCGGATATGTAAGCGGATATTTACATACGAGAAGAAGCGAGGAACAACCAAAATTGATAGGTGCAGATGCAACGCACGCTTGGGTATGTGTTTATATTCCCGATTTTGGATATTTTGAAATTGACCCGACAAATGACTGTATAGCGGCAGAAGAACATATAATAATCGGAAAGGGGCGAGATTTCGGAGATGTAAGTCCGTTAAAAGGAGTTATTACCGGAGGAGGACCGCATACCTTGGAAGTTGCGGTAAATGTAGAAGAAACCGATTAAGAGGAGTGAATATAAATGAGATTTGAATCGTACAAAACAGAGGGGTTTTTCGATGAATTATTTTTCGAAAACGGTAAACCTCGTCCTTGTGCGGAAGCATTAATAGAAACAATAAATGAGTTGCCTGACGGTGAGTTGCAAAGACGTCAAAAAACGGCAGAAGCCTCATTTATGGATACAGGAATTACCTTTGCCGTTTATGGAAATAAAGACGGTGCGGAAAAAATTATTCCGTTTGACGTAATTCCAAGAATTGTAGAAGCAGATACCTGGGCTGTTTTGGAAAAAGGTTTAAAACAAAGAACAGCAGCACTTAATTGCTTTTTGAATGATATTTATGGCGAGCAAAAAATTTTGCGGGATAAAGTTGTTCCTGAAGAATTGATAAATACTTGTACTGCATTCAGAAAAGAATGTGTAGGGCTTGTTCCTCCCAAAAAAATTTACGCACACATAACAGGAACAGATTTAGTAAGAGATAAAGACGGAACTTTCTATGTTTTAGAAGATAATATGAGATGTCCGAGTGGTGTTTCTTATGTTCTTCAAAACAGAAGGATTTTGAAACAAACATTCCCAAAAGTGTTTTCAAAATGTGCTATTCGTCCTGTTGATGAATATACTACCAAATTGAGAGCTATGTTGGAATATCTTGCTCCAAATACTGATAGACCACATGCAGTTGTTTTGACTCCTGGAGTTTATAATTCAGCATATTTTGAGCATTCGTTTTTAAGTCAGCAAATGGGAATTGAGCTTGTATCAGGAAACGACTTGATTGTAAAAGATAAAAAAGTTTATGCAAAAACAACTCAAGGTTTGGTTCAAGTTCATGTTATTTATAGGAGAATAGATGACGAATTTCTTGACCCATTAACGTTCAGACCCGATTCGCTTTTGGGAGTTGCAGGACTTTTTGAAGCTTATAAAGCAGGAAATGTAGCTCTTGCAAATGCTCCGGGGTGTGGTGCTGCTGATGATAAAGCAATTTATACATACGTTCCTGCAATAATAAAATATTATTTGGGCGAAGAAAATATCATTCCGAATGTACCTACATTTGTATGCGAAGACCCTGTTAAAATGCAGCATGTTATAGCAAATTTAGACAAAATGGTTGTTAAGGCTGTAAGTGAATCAGGCGGTTACGGAATGCTTGTCGGACCTCACGCAACGCAAAAAGAACGTGAGGAGTTTAAGGAAAAAATCAAAGCAAATCCGAGAAATTATATAGCACAGCCTATGATTTCTTTGAGCAGAGTTCCTTCGATTGTTGATGACGGATTTGAAGGCAGACATGTTGATTTAAGACCGTATATAATTCAAGGTGAGGATATTTATGTTCTTCCCGGAGGATTAACAAGAGTAGCTTTGAAAAAAGGTTCAGTTGTTGTAAACAGTTCACAAGGTGGCGGATGCAAAGATACTTGGGTTATAGCTCCCGATAAAGGTGCTCCGGAACAAGGTCAAAGTCGTGAATATATGCAGCATCAACAGCAACAACAGCAACAACAAAGAGCAGAAGGGAGATAATAATGTTAAGTAGAGTAGCAGATTCTCTTTTTTGGATAAGCAGATATATTGAAAGAGCCGAAAATATAGCAAGAAGTATTGATGTAAATTTGTATTTATTGCTTGATTTACCCGGAGAAGAACGTCATTGGGAATCGGTCATTCAAACAGCAGGTTGCTCAAGAGATTTTTATCATAAATATACAAAAGCAACTTCTGAAAATGTTATGGATTTTTTAACATTGGATAAGGAAAATCAGGGCAGTATAATAAATTGCGTGTCGGCAGCAAGGGAAAATGCCCGCTGTATAAGAGAAACCGTAACTTTGGAAATGTGGATGGTTATTAATAAGTTTTATCATCGACTTCATGAAGCTGACATTAAAAACGAAATGATAAATAATCCTCACAAATTTTTTACGGAGATTAAGGAATTTTGTCAATTATATGTCGGAATTCAAGACGGAACAATGAGTCATAATATAGGTTGGAATTTTGCTTGGCTTGGTAGAATGCTTGAAAGAGCTGATCAAACTTCAAGAATTTTAGATGTAAAATATTATATTTTGCTTCCTGATGTAAGTATGGTTGGAATGAGTCTTGATACTGTTCAGTGGACTGCGGTTCTGAAGAGTGTAAGTGCTTTTGAAATGTTTAGAAAAACCTATTCAAATGTAACTCCTCAAAATGTTTCTGAATTTTTGCTTTTAAATAGAGAATTTCCTCGTTCGGTACTTTACTGTGTTGAACACGCAGAAAGGGCATTACACAAAATTACAGAACATCAAAAAACTTCCAATGGGGAAAAATCTTTAAGGGTGATTGGTAAACTCAAATCAAATCTCGAGTTTTCAACAATTGATGAAGTAATAAATGATGGCTTGCATGAAGAGATTGATGAAATTCAATTGCGATTATCCCATTTTAATGCCGCTGTTAGAAATGACTTTTTTGATTGTACTTGGCAAGTTTAGAAGTATTTAAAACTTTTTAAAAGCTCTCAATTGAGAGCTTTTATTGTAATGTCAAAAAAAATATGATAAAACTTATTATATAAGAAGGTTTGTTAATTATGAAAATGCTTGAAAAATACTATAAAGAAGCTTATAACAATGAAGAAGAGTTACCTTCTCAAATTCGATTAGATTTGTGTACTGTTTGCCAACTTCGTTGCAGGTCTTGTTATATGGTTACGGAACCTGAAAAGGTTAAAAATGGTTGTGGCATTGGCTATTTGAAATTTAAAGATTTTAAAAAATTTATTGACTTAAATCCTCACATAAGAGAGATTGAATATTCAAACAGCGGTGAAATATTTTTAAATCCTGATTTTGCAAAGATAATTGAATATGCACATTCAAAAGGGATTAGCCAGCATGCAAGAAATGGTGTAAATCTGAATTATTTATCAGATGAGCAGGCAGAGGCACTTGTTAAATATAATTTTGATTCAATAACAGTATCTCTTGATGGGGCAAGTCAGGAAACGTATGAAAAGTATAGAGTTGGCGGAAATTTTCAGGCTGTTATAAATAATATAAAAAAAATAGTTAGTTACAAAAAGTTGTATAACTCTTTTTACCCTGTCATTACTTGGAAATATATTGTAATGGGTATAAACGAGAAAGATATTGTTAAAGCTAAGGAATTAGCTCCGACCTTGGGGATAGATTACTTTTATTTTAAGACCGCCTGGAATAACGATTTTCCAATAATTGATAAAGATTTTGTAAGACGAGAAACAGGAATTCAAGAGTTTAATATTTTTTCTTCACCTTTAGAACAGTTAGAAGAATATAATAACTGCGTGAACCAATGGTTTTATTGTGATTATTTATGGTCAGCACCTCAAATCAATTGGGATGGGCAAGTACTTGGTTGTTGCTGCAATTTTACAGAAAATTTTGGTAAAAACACTTTAAATAAAAGTTTAATAAAAACTTTAAATTTGCAAAAAGTTATATATGCAAAGAATATGATACAAGGGATTGCTCCTGCAAGTAAAAATATTCCTTGCTATAATTGTTTTGTATACAGAGAAATGAAAAATGCAAATAAATGGTTTGTTCCAAGAAACAGATAGCAAGGGAAAAATGGAAATAAAGGAAGAATATCTATCGGAAGCATATAAAAGTGAAGATGAGTTGCCTGTCAAAGTCAGAATTGATGTAAGTACGGTCTGTCAGCTTCATTGTCCGTCTTGTTATATGAGAAAATATCCGGAAAGAGTTAAAAAAGGATGTGGTATTGGGCATTTGAAATTTGAGGATTTCAAGACATTTTTGGACTTAAACCCTAATATAAAAGAAATTGAATTATCAAATAGTGGGGAAATATTTTTAAATCCTGATTTTATAAAAATAGTAGAATATGCTCACTCTAAAAACATAAGACAATATGCAAACAACGGAGTAAATCTGAATTATTTGACGGAAGAACAAGCAGAAGCTCTTGTTAAAAATGAATTTCGCAGAATTATTGTATCTCTTGATGGAGCAAGTCAGGAAACTTATGAAAAATATAGAATTGGCGGGAGTTTCGATACTGTAATTGAAAATATAAAAAAAATCATTAAATATAAGCGTAAATATAGAAGTTTCCTTCCGACTATAACTTGGAAGTATATATTGTTTGGTCATAATGAAAAAGATATTATGAAAGCAAAAAAATTGGCAGGTGAGTTGGAAGTTGATGAATTATCATTCAGAGCAGCTTGGAGTGATGATTTTCCATTACAAGATGTTGAATTTGTAAAAAGAGAAACAGGTGTTGCACCAATAAATTCTTATTCTGATACAATACAGCAACTTAAAGATTTTAAAGAATGCAAAATCAGTTGGTTTCCTTGTATGTACTTATGGTTAGCACCTCAAATTAATTGGGACGGAAAATTGCTTGGTTGTTGCGAATGTTTCGATGATAATTTTGGGGTGGATGCTCTTAATCAAAATCTTGTTTCATCTTTAAATTCTCCTAAATTAATATATGCAAAAAATATGATAAAAGGAAAAGCTCCTGAAAACGAAGAGATACCTTGTCATAAATGTTTTGTATATCGGGATATGAAAAAAGCTGATTTTTGGTTTTCTATGTAGTGAAAAAAGATGAGATATTAATAAAAACTTTCAAAACTTTTTAGAAATTATACCCAACCGGCTAATTGTGTAAAAAGTTTTCGAAGGTTATATTCATAATATCTTTTTCATACTTCCAACTATTCTTAATTCCAGACATGAGCGAGTAAAATCGCTCTTTTTTTTATGTTATTTATAGTGATAAATTTTTACCAACTGACATTTTTTCTTAAATAATCCATATTATTTTTTGTAGTAATCCAAGCTGTACAACCTGTACCCTGTGTTTTGCAGCCGGAGAGAGGGTGCATTATGTCAGATGGTGTTCCGCTTGGAATCACACCGTATTTTGTTATATAGAAAAGAAACATATCCTTTCCCCAAATATTAGGACCTTTATCTCCATTGATATCAATATTGTAGTAACCAATAATATTTCTTAGTGGTAAAGTTTCTCCAAATGTGTGAACGTCTTTCCAACCGCATATTGCTAAAGACATTCCATCATTGAGTCTGAGTTTATAATAGTTGGATTGGTTGAAATTAACGTGGTCGTCGTCATTAAATCTTTTGTAAATCACGTCAGGAAAACAATGTCCGGTTGTTGTTCTTCCGCAATTTTCAAGAATATTGAAGTGCTTTACTAAAAGTTTACCCAATGTTTCTGTAGCTATTTGGTCAGTTTCATCTGAAAGCCATACGTATGTTTCTCCTTCTTCAGCGATGGTTTTTTGATAAGCTTGACTGAGGATAGTATAAGCTTTTTTAACGGATGTAACTGTATCTTGTTCATTTGTTTTGTTTATTAAAGCTGGTATTGTTAATGCTGCAATTACACCAATGATGACAAGAGTAATTAATACTTATGCCAATGTAAATCCATTATTTTTCATAAACAAACTCCGACTAAAGTAAATACATAATTTAGTTAGTGTACAATTTTTCATTGTTTTTGTCAAGAAAATTAGGTATTTACAGCTAATGGCTATGCGAACAAGATAAGAATATTTGAATTTTTATATTAAAAAATATATTTCATTTTAGAAAAATAAAGCATTCTTATATACGGTAAACCAAATATAAAGAGCGAAGATTATAAAAATCCAGCCGGAAATTTTTACTAAGATATCTGTATATTTTTGAATTTTCTGTAAATTTTTGAGTACAGAAGCAAAAAGTCCTGCTAAAACAACAATTAAACATTGTCCGAATGCAAATGCGAATAACATTAAAAAGGAGTTTAAATAATCAGATGATGCAGTTGCAACCGCCATTATCCCCACTAAAATCGGTGAAGAACAAGGTGATGATAAAAATGCGAACAAAACACCAATTATAAACGGATATAAAAACAAACTTGTGTTTTCTGATTGAGGAATTTTTTTTACAAAAGTAGGCATTTGTAAATCTAAAACACCAACCAACTGTAAACCTAAAACTATCATAACCGAGCCGAATAAAAGTAACAATATCGGAGAGTCAAATCCTCCAAATACTTTTCCGGTAGCGGCACATAAAACACCTATTGCACCAAGCACGCTTGATAATCCTATTGAAAACGAGAGCAGTTTTATTGCAAGTTCAGAATTAGAATTGTTTGATACTCCGCAAACGTAAGCGAGAATTAGCGGTAAAAGTGCTATTGAGCATGGTGATAAAGAGGCTATAACTCCGCCTAAAAATGATGCAGCTATTAATAATATATTTTCCATTAGTTTGCCAAAAGTCCTTTTATTTCCTTGTCGAATTCTTCATAAGGCATATAACCCAAAGTTTGTTTTATAGCTTTTCCGTTTTTATCAAAATATACAAGTGTTGGAACTACATATACTTTGTGTTTTGCAACGAGTTTATTTGTTTCCGGTTTATTGTCGATTGCATTAATTTTGACTATTTCGACTTTATTTGCATAATTTTTTTTAGCTTGTTCTATAATAGGTGAAATTTTTCGACATTCTCCGCACATCGGAGTTGAAAAGACTATAATTTTGGGAATATTATTATTCGCAAAAACTGCTTGGTCTATTTTGCTGTTTGGATTGAATGCTGTTAATGCCCAATAAATCATAAGAGGTATAATAAATACAGACAATATAATTATTTTATTTTTCATAATTTATCCTTTCCGTACATGTAAATATACGTTTTTTACACAATAATTATATCCTGATAAAGTATAAAATTAAATATTATACAAATTCCTCTGGAATACAAATTTTATTATCTTTCAAAATATGTCTTATTTCCTCATAAGATTTTGCTGTCTTTGTTAAATTCTGGTACTCTTGTACTATAGAAATTACATCTTCTTCCGATAAAATTATGTTTCTTTTTCCGCAAATATTTTCCGTAATTCTTGCCATAAATCCTCCAACGATATAATTATGGGATATTTTTCTTTCAAAGCAAACACTTTTACGAAAAATCGGGCATGTGGTTTATGAACCTTATTAGACATTAGTATAATAATTTATATACAACTGTCAAAACAAATTTTAATCGGCATGGTAATTCTAATTATTTCCACAAAGCAATAAAATAATTTTGTAAAAGGAAAAGGAAATGATTATGACTATTTTAACTTCACCAAAGAGTGAGATAATTAACTTTGACAATTTATTTATTGAAATGAGTGCGAAAGCCTGTAATATGAAATGCAAGCATTGTTACATAGATTTTAAAGATGCGAAAAAAATAAAAAACTTTATTCATATTGATAAGGTAAAAGAGGCTTTGATTGATTTAAAAGATGAAAATCTAAAATTTATTCATTTAACAGGGGCAGAACCAATGCTTCATCCTGATTTTAATGCAATACTACGACTTTGTTTAAAAAGAGCATCCACCGTAATTCACACAAATGCTTATAAAATAAATGATAAAAAAGTTCGTTTTTTCAAAAAAGTGCAAGAAGAAAATAATAAAAATAATGAAATAATTTTAAAATTAAGTCTTGAACACTATGATGAAAAAACAAATGATGAAATCAGAGGAAGAGGAAGTTACAGAAAATGTCTTCATGCAATAGAAAGTCTTATAAAATATGGATTTAATCCTCTTGTCACTGTTGTAAATCACTTTAATGAGGATGAAAATGAGCTTAAAATGAAGATTGCATCGGTTTTTGATTCAATCGGATTTATGACAGAAGACATTAATATAAATGTAATACCTTTGATAACAGATGAAGAATGTCAAAACATGATTACGGAAAAATCAATATATAGAACGCTTGATTGTTCAAGAAGCCGAACTTTGACCGAAAGCGGAGTTTACAATTGCCCGATGACAACAAGTGACTATAGAGGACGATCAGGAAGTAATTTTAAAGATTTTTCTAAATCTAATTGCCTCGAAACTCCCGCATGTTCCTACTGCATGCATGCTGATAAGCTTTTTTTTGGATTGGCTTTTTAGCTTAATTGTTAAGTTATGTTACAAACAAAATCTTTGTTGCGTTGTGTGGAAAGCCTTGTAGTTCAAGGCTTTCTGTCTTTTTAAATTCGAATTTTAAAAGTTGTTACAAAAAACATGGTCGTATATATGGAGTATATACGCAATAAATATCACTTTCTTGTTTTTACATGAGTACAAGTACTGAAAGATAGGAGAAGAAAAATGGGATACGC
>JBJEGN010000069.1:0-38965 GCA_051875105.1 Candidatus Gastranaerophilaceae bacterium | reverse complement strand
AATTGTTTGATAAAGTCAAATACAACAGTCAAGAATGTTTTATTTTTGCACGAAGGAGTTCCGGTTATTTTGATTTGCGTCGTCTTAACGGAACGGTAATCAGCCGTGCAGTTTCTTACAAGAAAATAAAACTTCTTGAAAAAAGAAAATACAATCTTATAGAAAGGGTAGTCAAGGTGTAATTGGAAGCCATTCCTCCCACTACTTATAGAAGTAGGGGTCTCCTTGCTTGTTTTAAATGGAATTTACACAAGAAATAAAAATGCCTGAAATTCACCTAAAACGAGTTTTAGCCGGAGTAAAGAAATCCGTTATATCCAAAGGTATTTTGGAATTTCATCCCGGTATGCTTGTTTTAATGAGCGAAGACAAAACATTAACTAAAACCGTTTGTGTTAAAAGGGTTGAAATTGTAAAATTCAGCGAAATTACTGATAAAGAAGCAAAATTAATGAGCTATTCTTCTGCAAAAGTAGTTCGTGATATGCTTGAAAGAGTTTACGGACCTTGTTTGCCGGAAGAGTTTTTTACCATTGTTGAATGGGTCTAATAAGGAGGTAATATGAAAGCAGTTTTGCAGTCTATTAAGCCTAAATATTGCTATTTTGAAGCAATAGGGCTTAAAAATATTGAAATTCGTAAGACAAAGCCTAATATCCCAACACCTTTTAAGGTGTATATTTATTGCACAAAACCCAAAGAAAGGTTTTCAATTGGTAAGCATATTTACGCATTCGCAGATAATCTTTATTTTGCTAATAATATAATTAAATATGGCGACGGTTTTGAAGATGTTTCTACTGATATTGTAAACCTTAACGGTAAAATCATTGGTGAATACATTTGCAACGAAATTGAAACACTTCGTTTTGATGCATTAGACCAAGCTTGTATTATGCGAGAGGCATACGGACACAGCCTTGATGAAGAATTCAAAACGGGTACTTGTGTCTCATATAAAGAAGTACGCGATTATTGTTCCAACCTTACTTGGAACGAAAATAACACCGATTTCTTTTATGGTTGGCATATATCAGATTTAAAGATTTATGATGAACCAAAAGAATTGATTGAATTTATGAAGCCATTGGCAATTATGGAAAAAATAATTGCTAATGACGGGTCTTTGCTGTGTGATGGGTGCTCGGATGCCAACTGGAAATGCGGACACATAAGATGTTCTAATTCTTGTTGTGAATACAGAATTATAACTCGCCCGCCACAGTCTTGGTGTTATGTAGAAAAAAGATAATTTTCATCTAAAATAAGGAGGAAATAACTTGAAAAGAGTAATTGATACTTTGCTCAGAACGGGGTATAGCAAAACTCAAAAATATAAAGTCAAAGACTTGCCGTATTTTTTAAAACCAATTTTCAAAGATATTGATGGATTTGGTATTACTTGTAATAAAAATTCATTTTGGGACCCCACAAATATCGAAAATCGTATGAAACTAATACACGATATGCAGGGTTACAATAAAAATATTCAAAAGGGCACAAGCTTTCGTATTATTAATACATACGAAAACGGTGATGCTTACGGAATTGTTAAAGATTGGAAGGAATAAATATGGAAGAAATATTATTTAGAGCAAAAGGTATCGAAGAGTACGATAAAGACCGTTGGTATTATGGCTATTATTATTGTACGCACGATACCACTCATTGCGGTACAGATTGCACACCGGAAGAAACACATCATTATATTCTTTTTGAAGAGATGAATGATTGGGAATTACCCAACAAGCTTCTTCGAGTAGAAATTGATGTTAATACTTTGGGCCAATATATAGGTATAAAAGATAAAAACGGCACAAAGATGTTTGAGGGCGACATATGTGAATATAACGATTATATTGGAATGATTAAGTTTGACGAACAAGACAGTATGTTTACATTTACTTATGATGGAAACATAATGACAGATTTTAGTTGCTTATGGGGTAAGGAGCTTGAGGTCGTAGGTAATGTTCAAGATAATCCTGAACTGTTAGAGGAAGATAATTAATGTACAGTTTAGTAGGAATCGATGGAAATGCTTTTAGCATAATGGCTTATGTTGAACGCGCTATGAGCGAATGCGGTTTTACGCTTAAACAGCGTGAAGAATATCGCAAAAACGCAATGTCAGACGATTATCAACATCTTTTAAGCGTAAGCATGGAATATGTTGATAAATGCAATGAGCATTTCTGCATTAAATAATTAGTATTTTTTTAGATTAGGAGATTTTTGCAATGAGTACCGGTAGTGCACCAAATTTTTAACAACAAAATATTAGGAGGTTAGTTAATATGAAAATAGAAGTTAATCGTTCATTGGGTGTTATTCGAAGAGTTGATGATTTGGGACGAATAGCTATTCCAAAAGAAATTCGCCACAGACTTCATATTCGCGAAGGTGAAGCTTTAGAGCTCAATCTTTGTGAAAACGGTATATATATCGAAAAACACCAACCTCAAAGCGGAAAAAGCCTGTTCACTGAGCTTCTTAGCAAATTGGCAGATAAAAAACAAGAAGCCATTTTACAAGACCGTGAACAGGCAGAGAAGATAAGCGAACTTGAAAAATTTATTTCTGAGAACCGAAAAATGTTTGAAGAAATTAATTAAAACAATCTAAGGAGGAGTTAAATGTTTTGTGAAAAATGTTTACATTATGAATTTATAAAAACCGAAGCCTCTACATATTGCTTATGTTCAAGGGCATTCGGCTATAAAGAAGAATTAAGGCATAACCCGACATTAAAATGTGATTATTTTAAGGATAAAGCTTTTTTTAATCCACCCTTTATAGATAATTGCATTTAACAAAAAGATAACTTGGTTTATCCAATGTTTTCAACGGCAAAAAATGTTAAGGATGGCAAAGAATTTTCAGAATACTATGTAAGCTGTAACTACGGTACAGTTAATCCTTTTTCCCTTGGACTCTGGGGAAGGGGAGCTGACGGTTGGTACAGAATCAACGAGTTTTATTATTCGGCTCGCGATAATGGTATGCAGCTTACAGACGAGGAATATTATGAAAAACTCAAAGAACTTTGCGGTAATAGAAAAATAACTGCACTTATTATCGACCCATCCGCTGCTTCGTTTATTCAAACGGCAAAGCGGCACAACGAAATCCCCGTTGTAAAAGCTAACAATCGTATTCGTGAAGGAATAAAGCGAGTGAGTATCGAGCTTGCTCTCCACGAATTGTTTATATCGCCCAAATGTGTCAATTCTATAAGGGAGTTTTTAACTTATAGTTGGAATGATGAAAATCATTTACCCGAAAAGAAAAATGACCGCACTATGGATGATATAAGATTTTTTGTAAACACGATTGTTGCAAATCACAAAAGTTTGTGAGGAGGTGCACAAATGAAAATTCAAAATAAACTGTCTTTCAAGGTGGGCGACACATTTTATGTTTTACAACATAAAATAGCCAATAGGTTAAGTTCCCTTAAATTTCCTAAATTTTCTGAAAAAGAGCTACCTTTACGACAAGAATTGTATAATTTTTGTGAATATAAGATTGTTTGTCAAGGTTGCCCTTTGAATAAGGATTTTTCTTGTGGCAGAGGTGTTCATTTTCTTAACAAAGAAAATGGGAAATACTCAATGTCTAATAGGACTATTCGTAAGGCTTATAAGACATTAGTAAAAAGCTCTGCTTATAAGAAATTTAAGAATAATTAATTTAAGCTGCCTTCGGGCGGCTTTTTTTTGTTTCCCGTTTTTTTGTTATAATTAGAATATAAGTTAATTATGAAAAAGAGTTTTATGTTTCATAGGGCTCTTTTTTATATTTAGGGGTTGTTAAACCCCACTCTTGCAGTTAGCAAGGTTAAATAGTTAATTAAAATTTATATAAATTTGGAGGAAATAAAATGTTTATTAAAACAATAACAGGCGAGTATGTCAATGCCGCCTTAATTGAAAAACTCAGCGTTACTGCCGGGGGTATTGGTTTTAATGTTGAAGCCAAAACACCGAGTCTCACGCGTTTCATAATAGAAAAATATGAAACGCGTGAGGAAGCCGAACAATTTTTAGCACAGCTCGTGCTAAAAATGAATCAAAAATAAGGAAGCTTTGGCTTCCTTTATTTTTTTGATAAAATTTAATTATGAATTTTTACAAAAGGAGGATAAAAATGCGAAAATGTACACATTGCGGGCGAAATGTTCCTGATACAATATCTGAATGCCCAATATGTTTTAATCACGAAAATAAAACTTCAAGAGATTATGCTGAAATTGCCACCGCTAATATAGATTTTGTAGACAGCTCAGAAAGGGAAGTCTTGCCCATATATAAGGTTAATATATGGCTGCTATTACTTGCTTTAATATTGCCTATCACAGGTATATACAACGGATTTGCATTAAAAAAAACTAATCCTAAAACAGCTAAAATATGTAGTTGTGTAGGTTGGATATTATCGTTGCTCATAATTGCGGGTATAATTGGGATATATTGCTTGGAAAGAAGCTATTATTATCAGTTTTTAGACTTTGCTAATAACATAATCTCAGATTTAAATTTGTGTGTAAAAATATTTAATAATTAAGGGGGGTTCTTATGAAAAAATGTATAAAATGTGGTCAAAATTTAACAGACAATCAATTTATATGTCCATACTGCAATGCTCCACAACCTAATAATCAATATTCCAACAATCAAACTTATCAAAATAACGCTATACCATATAATGCTATAAGTATGTCACCTGTTGTTGATAAAACAAATGGTTGGCTGGTATTTGTATCAGTACTATCTCCGATTATTGGTTTTATTTTATCCGGTGTTAAAAAGAAAACATCGCCTAAAACTTCTAAATCTTGTTTAATAGCTTCAATTATTTCATTAGTATTTAGTTTGCTTTTTGGATTTGGCTTTTTGGGTTGTATGTTACTTGGAAAAGTTGCATACAATTACAACGAAGACCATCCGGTTGGTGGGTATATATTCGAAGAAAAAGAAGAAGAGTCTGATTTTGACTTTGATTCTTATTATGAAGAAAATACAGAACCGACTGAAAGTTCAAAACAATATGGTGAAGAAAAATACGGATATGTAACCTTAAACGGAAATTGGGTTAATTTTATTGAATCCGAGGGTGGCAATGAACATTCTGTTGGCTTTACTAATGGTGTTGTTCAAAGAGCAGAAGGTTTTGGTTTTGAAAATTCTTCAATAGTAATGCTTTGGACAATTGAGGCTTCTGAAGGATACAGTAAATCTGAAATTGTAGAAGCAGCCGAAAATGCTCGCAACGCGTTTTCCGCCGATAAATTTTCAGAAGACGAAATAATTGAAAGAAAAATTTATACCGGAGAAAAATTCACCGGATATGCTGTAAGAACAAAAGATGTGGAAAATTATCAAGTGTTTTGTATGTATCTCTATAGCGAAGATACAGGCCTTCTTCATGCTATCTCAATAGAAACTGATAATGCCAGCGAAACAGAATTCAAAGAATTTGTACAAAACACAGTGCGTTCGTATACATTAGCGGGTGAAGATTTTACACTGTAATATTATAACTTTTGATAAACAGAGATTTTTCAAGAAGATCGCGAATAAGCGGTCTTTTCTTTTTGTTTCAAAATTTTGATAAAATTATGTTATAAGTTAAAACTTCAACTTATTTTGAAGTTAATGTTTTTTACAAATAAAAATTTAAAACGAAAGGAATTTTTTATGAAAATTTTAATAGTAGTCGATATGCAAAACGACTTTATTACAGGACCTCTCGGAACACCTGAGGCTCAAGCTATTGTACCAAATGTAAAAGCAAGAACAGAAGACAATGAGTTTGATATGATTTTTTACACAAAAGATACTCATACTTCTGATTATTTAAATACATTTGAAGGCAAGAAGCTTCCTGTTGTTCACTGCATCGAAAACACAGAGGGTTGGCAAATCATACCGGAACTTCAAAAAGACGAACAAATTTTTGAAAATCGTTCTTATTTTATTGAGAAACCAACCTTTGGTAGCGAAGAATTGGTATCAATAATTTTGCAATTTGCTCACGATTATCCGATTGAAAAAATTGAATTATGTGGGGTTTGCACAGATATTTGTGTAATATCCAACGCTTTAATGATAAGAACGGCATTACCGGAAACATACATAACTGTAAAAGCTGACTGTTGTGCGGGGGTAACACCTGAATTACACGAAGCTGCTCTTAAAGTTATGGAAAGCTGCCAAATTAATGTTGTACGAAAATGTACAAAAATGTAATTATTGTACAAAGCTGCCAAATTGATGTTGTGAGGAAGTGAGAAAATAATGAAAGGCATACACATGAGTGAAGAAAAATTTGCGGAGCTTGTAACTGACATATTCGTAAGTGGTGTTGCTTATGGAATGGCACATCAAGTAAAAGCAGATGCGGAGGAATATCATATCACTGACGAGACGGGAAAAATTTTGTATAGTAATTTTTCAGCCAGTGATTTAGCTATATCTTTTTATCCGGAAGCGTTTATTCCTTCTGCGTTAAAAAATAATAATAAATAAGGAGAAAAAATATGAATCTAATCTTATTGATATTAGGCATTATATGTGCCGTGTTTTGCGTTATTTTTATAATCGCGGCGGTAATCGAACAAGAACCCGAATTTGTACTACCTATGCTGATTTTTTGCGTTTTTGCAGCAATATGTTTTTATGGAGTTAGTGTAAATGGAACGTATAATTGTCCACAATGTAATAAGGAAATTTCAAGCCGAGCAAATTGTTGCACTTACTGCGGAAGTATATTAGACGCAGAAGATATTGCAACAGTAAACCAATCTATAGAAGATTTTATAGTATGTAAAAAATGTGGCAAGGAACTTTGCAAAGAAGCCAATTTTTGTGACCGGTGTGGGGAACAAGTTTATGTAATGTGCTGTAACGGATGTGGAAAACGAATCAAGTCTGCTTCGGAATATGCTTTCTGTCCGGATTGCGGATTGGATCTAAGAATCGCTGCTAACATAAGCAACACACCTAATAATACAGCGGAGGAAAAATAAAATGCAATTTGACCCAATAATAACAAGTTTGCTCGAAAATGATATGTACAAATTCAGTATGGGACAGGCGATTTACCATCAGTTTACCGGTTATAAAACAACGTGGACTTTCAAATGTCGTAATACTGACGTAAGGTTTACACCGGAAATGGTAGAAGAAATCAAGGCTCAAATCAAAACTTATTGTGAATTGAAATTCACAGAAGACGAACTTGATTATCTTCGTTCAATCCCTTGGCTTAAAGAAAATTACATTGATTTTCTTCGTCTATGGCGACCAAGATACGAGGATTTTGAAATTTCAACAGACGCTGATTGTGGTTTATCTATTGAAACAAAGGGTACTTGGTTAAATACTTCAATGTATGAAATACCATGTTTAGCTATCGTGAATGAAGTATATTTCAGAATGGGTTATAATTATTTTGAACTGCTTAAAAGTTACGAGAAAAAACTTGAAGAAAAAATTAATTGGCTTGTGAAGGGAAAGTATCACCTTACTAATTTCAGTGAGTTTGGTCTTAGAAGAAGACTTTCTTCTGAAGCACAGGATTTGGCTGTCAAAAGCCTCGCCCAAGCCCGTTTTTGTTCTTCTAACTTTGTAGGCACGTCCAATGTTTACCTTGCCAAAAAATACGGTTTGAAGCCTATTGGAACTATGGCACACGAATGGGTTATGTGTGTTGGTCAAGGCAATCATAAGCATAACCCTGCATATTCTAATTGGTATGCTTTGGAGGCTTGGGTAAAGGAATATGGCGTACTTAACGGTATTGCTCTTACCGATACAATTACCACAGATTGCTTCCTTAAAGACTTTCAGCTTACATACGCAACATTATTCAACGGCGTAAGACACGATAGCGGCGACCCATTTGAATTCGGACGTAAAATGATTACTCATTATAATAATTTGGGGATTGATCCTAAAACCAAGACGCTTTTGTTTAGTGATAGTCTTGATTTTGAAAAAGCCGATTCTCTTTTCCGTGCTTTTGGTAATGAAACCAATGTGGCTTTTGGAATTGGAACTTATATTTCAAACGATACTTGTGTTAAACCACTCAATATCGTTATGAAGGTAACTGAATGTAACGGAAGCCCGGTTGCTAAAATTTCGGACACCCCGGGTAAAGGGCTGTGTAAAAACCCTGAATATGTTAATTATCTTCAAAAAAGTATTGATTGGAGATTGAAAAACTAAAAAATAAAAGGGTGGGCTGAATAGTCTGCCCTCTAATTAAGAAAAGGATTTTGAAAAATGGAATATAATTTTGATGTTAAAAAAGCTCACGACCAATGTGTTAAGTGGATTCGTGATTGGTTTAATCAAAACGGTCCTGATTGTAATGCTATTATCGGTATTTCAGGCGGTAAAGACTCAACTATTGTCGCGGCATTGTGCGTAGAGGCTCTTGGGAAACAAAGAGTTATTGGTGTTTTAATGCCTAATAGACACCAAAAGGATGAAGGTGATGCTGTAGAGGTATGTGAACGCTTAGGTATTAGATACACAGAAATTAATATTTGCGATGCTGTTGAGGATATTCTTGACGAATTTTCGTATGCTGATATGTATGTTCCTGAACTTGACGGCTATATTGAAAATGAAATTTCAGAACAAACAAAAATTAACTTACCTGCGAGAATAAGAATGGCAACGCTGTATGCAGTGTCACAGAGTTATAATGGCAGGGTGGCCAATACTTGTAATCTGTCAGAAGATTGGGTTGGATATTCAACCCGTTATGGTGATTCCGTAGGGGATTTTAGTCCGTGTTCTAATTTTACGGTTACAGAAATGAGGCAATTAGGCGATTATATGGGATTACCGTATACTCTCGTCCATAAAGCACCGGCTGATGGTTTGTGTGGTAAAACTGATGAAGAAAATCTTGGTTTTACTTATGAAGAGCTTGACCGATATATTCGTACCGGTGAAATTGAAGATTTGAAAAAGAAAGAAAAAATTGACAAATTGCATAAACAAAATCTGTTCAAATTGCAATTAATGCCTTCTTTCAACTTCAAGCCATTCAAACTCAATAAATCTAAAATTCAAAAATTGTAATCAAAGGAGATTGATTGTGGAAAATATTTTTGTAAAAACACAGGAAGAGTTGGATATGATTCCTGTTGACCTTGAAAAGCGTATTGTTATCAATAGCGAATATTGTGATATAATTATCATTCGTAAAAAATATGTTTGTCCGATTCTAATTAGAAAAAATTCAAGAGTTACTGTTTTTAATGATGCTCATGTCATAGCTGCTGAACATTCTTGTGTGGAGGCTTATAATGAAAGTATAGTTTGGGCAAAAAATGATGCTTATGTCGAGGCTTATGATAAAGTACAAGTTATTGCACGAGATAATAGTGAAGTATATGCTTGTAATTTAGCTTCTGTTATTGCTTTTGCAAAAAGCAGGATACATGCATATGACAAAGCATTTGTATTTGTTTGGGATAATGCAAGTGTTGACGCTTTTGAAAATTCAAATGTTGTTGCTCGTGATTTTGCTTTTGTAAAACTGGAAAATCATGCAACGGTATATGCTCAAAACTTTTCGACAATTAAATATTTAAATGGTTTTGTGTTTGCGCAAGACTGTGCAAGAATAATCAATATGCAACCTCGAAACAATACTAATAAAATAACGCTTTTTGACGGAGCTCAATTATTAAATGTCCCTGACGATTTACAAAAAAATGCAAGATATAACAATATATCTATTGCAAATAACAAAGTTCACGGTTATATGCCGGCACAAAGAACAGATAAACCGGGTATTTATAAAGTGTTAATTGAAGATAAAACTTTTGCACTTAATGATGTTTTATCTCACGCTTCCGTGACCGGGTTACTACAAACTGTTCAAGAAATAATTACTTACAAATTAAAAAATCCTTACATACAGGATTTTGCTATTTTAGAAGTAGAAGCAGAACTAAGTGAACCGGATTGTACTTCTCATAAAAGTCTTACAGTTAAAAACTGTAAGGTTCTTAAAGAAGTAAAACCAACACCCGAATTTATTGAAACTGAATTGGAAAATTGGCTCAATCAAAAATAAAAAGGAGAATAAATTATGGCATCAATTTGTAATGTATCACTTAAAAATATAAAAAAATTTAAAGGACATGAAGGTGAGCCTTGTTTTCAAGCCAATATATATCTTAATAACAAAAAGATTGGTTGGTATTCTGATAATAGTTGGGGCGCTGTATGTCTTGATCTTCACTTTGATTTAAAAGAAGATGAAGAAAGGATTGAAGAAATTGCGAAAGAATATGGCAAACGTCATGACCGATTAGATTTAACTTTTTCTAAAAAATACAATTTTGAATATACGCTTGATTCGTTTATTGAAGATGTTTTATATTTAAGTTTTTATGAAAAAGAGTTCAAAAAATATTCAAAAAAATATTCAGACTTTGCAGGATTTGTTATTGATGAAGAACTTGGTATTCATTTACTAAGTTCCAAAACAAATTATAAGGAAAAGGCTAAACAAATTAAAGGAATATCATTTTTGAGTTTTGAAGATTTTATAATTGATTAAAGAAAGAAGGAAAATGATATGAGAATCTACGGAACACTAAGTGGAAAAATCAGAAACCAAGGCGTTGAAACGTATTACCGTGAGGGTGAAGAAAGTGAAAAGTGGAAAAACTATGAAATTGAAATTATCGACGTAAAAGTAAAAGACTCTGCTGAAACTTATCCTTCACTATGGTTGCGTTTCGGATATAAAGGCAAGCTTCGTTTTGAAGATGCAGAAATTACCGGAAATAAAATTGCTTTGGATGCACAAAAAATTGAAAATGATACTGTTGTCGGTATTAAGAATGTTTGTGGGGCTTTAGTAAAACATGGAAAATTTCCCATTACAGTAGCAGAAAAAATAGAAAAAACCGGTCGAAATGGTTACTGTTATAACTGTAAATATCGAAAAACCAACTGTGATAATTATAAGGCGTCCCCTGAAGTTATGCAGGTAGATCCATACAGTAAATTAGCACCTAAAACACCTTGGGAAAACTGCTAAAAACGTAAGGAGGGTTACTCTATGTATTATATATATTTAGATTCACCTCGTGGAACTGAACTTATTGGACAGGCTAATAATCTTGCAAAAGCACAAGAAATTAAGGCTTAAAAAGATAAAACTTGGCAAAAGGGCGATATGTGGGATACGCGTATTACCCAAACAAAAGAAAAAGAGTTTAATTTCTGGGATTAAAAAAGGAGAATGTGTTATGGAAGTTATTGTAAAACTCAATATTGATAAAGGCGTTTTTGACGCTTTTAATAATGAAGAAGATTTAATTAAATACCTAAAAAAGACTAAATCTTTGGAAGTAATTGATGTTTTACCAACTATTTTTGGTGAAACAAATATTCCTGAAATTGAATCTATTCAAGATATTTTTGATTTTCTTGAAGATAACGGCATTGCAGCTAACAATTATCAGGAAGGTGATAACTGGGAAACTTCGTTAAATTTCAGTAGTGATTTAGGCGAGGACTTTTGGTTTTACATAAATCACGACAATACCACAGAAGATTTTATTGATAAATTTTCTGAGTATTCTTATGATTTTGAACCGGAAGAACACGCAGAACCATATATTGAAATACGTGGAAAACGAGGTGTACCAAATTCAGCTTTTGATTTAATCGAGGACGCTAAAAAGATAAAATGTTTTTTGGAAGATATAAGTTTTCGATTAAATCAAAGTTTAAAAAACAAAAATAATTTATAAAAGGCGAGAATTTTCTCGCCTTTTTTTGTTTTAAAAAATATGTTATAATTAAATCAATAGAAGTTTTATTTAAAAAAAGTTAAATATGACTTAACATTATTTAAAATTCCACGGGTTCTTTGAGTTATCAAGGGGCCCGTGTTTACATATATAAATTTTTTTAAAAATGGAGGAAATACAAAAATGAAAATCACAAAAAGAACTTTAGCTGTTATCATTGCTGCTACGCTTGTGGTTGCAGGTACAGTATTTTTTGTAATCAGAGCGTTTAGCTCTGATAAGCAAACTGTACTTGCTCCAACAAGAGCAGAAGCGCAGACACAGCAGGCACAGATTCAGGTTCAGGTTACTGAACCAAAAATTGTAGAGGAAACCACGGAGTTTTCTGTGGTGGAAACTACAACACCCGCGCCAACTGCAAAAGCAGCCGCAAAAGCGGCAACAAAAACAACAACAGCTCCCGCGGAGTTTGTTGAAGTTTCAGAAATTGCTGTTTTTTCACAGCAGGACCTTGTTGTCAACGAGGCCCCTGTCGTTGAAGAAACAACAGAGGAGGAAACAACTGGTTATGAACCAGTTTATAACGATCCTTTGCCTCCTGAGGGGTATGACTGGATCGAATAAACCTCAAAATAATAAAGGTCGCCTCGTGCGGCCTTTTCTTTTTTGTGTTTAAATTTTGATATAATTTATTTGTGAAAATATTTTAAAAGGGGATTTATATATGAATATTTGCATTTTTGGTGCCGCAAGCGAATCAATTCCAAAAGCATTCAAAGAAGAAGCCGAAAAAATATGTGAACGTTTAGGAAATACGGGACATAATCTTATATTTGGTGCGGGTAGCACGGGTATTATGGGTGCTTGTGCAAGAGGATTTGCTAAAACACCTGCTAAAATATACGGTTATATGCCTGAACATATTGTAGATTTAGATATTGAACCTACATTTGAAGCTTGTGACAGTTTGTGTATCACAACAACTTTAAACAAACGTAAAGAATTAATGGAAGAAGACGCACAAGCATATATAATTATGCCCGGTGGGATTGGAACTATGGATGAATTCTTTGAAGTTTTGACATTAAAGGGATTAGGACTCGAAAACAAACCTATTATCATATACAATATACAAGGATATTATAATAATATTATCTCATTTTTAGAAAATTGTGTTGCTAATGTGCCTGTAAATTCATTATATAGTGTTGTAGATAACTATGAAGACTTGGTTAAAGAACTTTGTTAAAAGTGAAAGGGGAGAAAATATTATCAGGGTATCTTATACTCTGATAATAATTTTCTTTATTTGGATACTTTTACAGCCTGTATATTCCAAAAGTATAAAGGTTAATGAAGCAAGCGTTATAAAGGATATGAATTATTATGTTATAACAGAAGAAACATTAAATTTATATGATTATAATGCTAACGAGTTATATGAATATATTTTTTCTGAAACCGTATGTGATGCTGTGTGGTTAAATGAAGATGATTTATATATAGGTCTTACACCTGAGCAAAAGAAATTATGGCTAAAAAATATTAAAAAAGAAATAAAACAAGAAATTAAAATTCAAAAAGAACAGGGAACAAAAATAATAGTTGATAAGGAATATACAAATATTAAAGCCTATCATTGCAATGATATAAAAAGATTAATTTTTCTTTGTCGTACATATCAACAAATAAATCAAAATCCGATACACATTAATGTTAAAGTGTTTTAGTTTTGTACAAAATTTACAATTTGTATAGTTACTTTCTTAATTTTTTGTTTTTTAAAATATTTTGTTATAATTTTTGTAGGCTTGTGCTTTCGCACAAGAAAATGTTGTCATTAAGACGGCAAATGCTTCTCAAGTGTTTCTTATAAATTCGATGTTAATAAGCAAAGGAAGAAACAAAACAGAGGACCAATAATTTTAATATATGAAAGGGGAGCAAGAAGAAATTCTTGCGTTTTTTTATGGCTAATTGGAAAGAATATCAAATTTATGACATAAACACGCTTATCAAAACGCTTCCTGAGGATGAAGAATACGATACTAAGGTCTTATTTGAAAACAAAAAACTTTTTGGAAATGACGAAGACAAAAAGATAAAAATGTTTTCAAAAAAAGATTTTCAAGATTATTCTTCAAATCACGATGCTTATGTAATCGGACGAATTTCAAAAAAACAAAAAACATATAAAAAATATTATGAGTGCGTCGATTACTGGGATAATGATAAAGAATCCTTACAAAAGCACATTGGTAAGAAGGTAGACGATAAGTTCAAAGGAATGGCTTGGTTTGATGTTCCTGTTGATAAAACTTCTGATAATCAAAAGGAATTTGAACAAGCTTTCGATAATAAACATAAGGACAAGTTCCAAAAATTCTACGATGTAGGTAAAACGAAGGATGCCGGAATATGTGGTTATGCTTATATAGGCAATGACCAGTTCCTTGAAGTATCTAAAAAGTTCTTGCCTATATGGATTTGGTGGCTAATAAGCTTACTTTTAGTTATTGGTATTTGTGTAGGTCTTTTATTTAGTAAAAACGGGAATAAATTACCGTTTGTTACAAATGAAGGCACAGAAATAACAGATAACTCAAATCAGCCTGTTGCTGTTGAAAGCTTACCTAATGTTGATTATTTACTGTTTCCGGAGACTGTTACATTAACGGCTGAAAACCCTTATATCAAGCTTTGTAATTTAGCAAGCAACGAAGGATTGTGGTACATATCCTATCAGGTTTACATTGATGGAGAACCATTAATGGATTTAAACAATCCTGACAAGGTTTATGATACCGGAGCTATAAAGCCGGGATTTATGGTTGACGGTTCAAACGATCCAAATCTTGATTTATATAATAGATTGGACGCCGGAACATATGAACTTATCGCAAAAGCAACTCAATACAAGTATGAGCCAAATGAAAATGACGAACATTTAAGAACATCAGTAGGTCAAAAAATACAAACGACCTTAATAATTCAAAAATAGAAAGGGAATTTATTATGACAAAATTTACTAAAAAAATTGTTAGTGGCTCACTGGCCGCACTTATGTTAATTTCAGCTTCGTCACTTACTGCTTTTGCAGCTTCGCCATACACTAACTCTGTTGGTTCTGCAACAGAAGATATTAAGATTCTTGACCAAGTTGATTATGTTGTAGCAGGTCAGGACACTACACAGAATAAAAAGAGTACATATGAAAGAATTACTCTTGCTTCTGATTCAGTTGTAAAGCCTTGTGAAGTTTATGCAACTATTGCAGAAGGCAGCAAGGTTTATGACCCTACAAATCCTGAAGCAGACGGTGAAGGTTTTGTAGACGGTTCTATTATCGTTTCACTTCCTACAACTCTTATCCTTGATGGTACTCCGGACGCTTCCGGTTATTATGTCGGTAAGGGAACAATCCAAGCAAGAGGTAATATCGCAGGTACAAGCGTTATTAATGTAGTTCCTGATGCAACTGTAACTCTTTCACAGACAGGTAAAGATGATATTACTGCTACTGTTGAAGCTGATTACACACAATTCGCAGTTCCTACAACTACTGCTACCGGCGACAAGCTCAACAAAAATCTTGGATATACATTCAACGATGATTGTAAAGCTACTGTAACAGTAAAGACTGATGAAGCTTCTGCCGGTTCTTGGAATGGTACATATAACAACACCGTTTCATTAACTTCAATTGCTTGATTATAAGTTATACAATCTCGAAACAAGCTCATTTTTGGGCTTGTTTCTTTATTAAAAAAAATAAAAAATCTGGGAGGTTTTTATGATAAATAAACGTATATGTTCTGCTATTTTGGCAGGCACTATATTAACTTCTCTGTTTCCGATAACTGCGTTCGGTGCTTCTGTCGGAAGTGTTGATACCGATAAGGTAACGGGACAAGATATGGTTCAAGGGCAACAAACCGTGTATTCTGAAATACAATTAAATGACACTTCTACTAATGTATTTTTAACAGTTGATGACAGTGAATTGTTAGTGTCTTTACCTTCGACAATTATTGTAAGCGGTACGCCTAATAATAACGGAGAATATATAGGTAATTTTTCTGTTGGTGTTGAAGGTGATATGGCTGCTAATAAAATTGTAACTATTGAACCGGAAAGTTATTCGGCTGCGCTGAAGCAAACGGGTAAAGAAGATGAAGAGGCTCTTATCTCACAAGAACAAACTTCTTTTACCACACAAGATTTTGCTGATAAAACTGTAACTACCGGTTCCGTAACAGCTCAAGGCTTAACGGCAGGCTCTTGGAATAGCGAATTCAACTTTGTTATTAATGTTAATAAGGTTAACACTTTTTATTCCAGTTTAGCGTTAGCTGCTCAAGATATAAATGATAATACAATTGGAACTGAAAGTAGTGTTGCAGATTTGTTTTCCGCACAAGAAGCTGCTTGCGGAGCATTTTCTAACGGTTCGGGTTACTCAATCGAAGTATTGAAAGACTTAAATGAACCTGCAATAACCCTTAATAAAGATGTATCCTTAAATTTAAACAATCATACATTAAATTTTAATACCGGTGCCGGATTAACTACCAATAATAATTTGACAATTAAAAACGGTACAATAAATACGACTAATGCTTCAAGAGGTATTTCTTCTAATGCCACTACCTCGACATTTTCTGTTGATAATATCGTTTTAAATGCTAATTCTGTTTCAGGATTTAATTCTATATTATTTGGTATTTATACAAAATCCCTTAATAATTCGATTAATGGATTGACATTATCTGTAAACAACGTATCTGCAAATTCAGCCGGAGGTTTAGTTATATCCGGTGATAAAAATCGAATTTCTGACATAAAAAATACAGAAATTACTTTAAGAGCATACAATAATTTAGGGGTAGGAATACAAAGTAATGGAACAACAGATTTAACAAATATCAATATTGACGCAAAAACCTCGGGAACTGGTACAAATGCCTGTGCTATGGGTATAAATGTTTCAACGTCTTCTAAAGTAATTAATATATTAAAAAATGTTAATATTCAAGCTATAAGTGATAAAAAAGAAACCGGAGCTTCAAGTTACGGTATTATTACTAACAACGGTACTATTAACATAAACGATATAAATATTTATGTTCAAGCCGATATGAATTCAGTAGCAAATGCTGCTTTATCATTACAGGCCGGTACTATTGCTAATATTCATGGTGGAATATTTGAAACAAATATTGATACCCAAACGGCAGTAGATGGTTCAGATTGTACTAATGCAGGTATAGTAAGTAAGGGAACACTTAATATAGATGAAACTAATAACAAGGTTATTGTTAAAGGTGCAAATTCTGCCATATCTGTAAATAGCACTGCCGCTGTTGTAAAAATTAACGGTGGTACATATTCTTCCCCTAACCACGGTGGAATATATAATATGAATTCTAAAACCATTGATATAAACAGCGCATATTTGTATAATTCAAAAACTAATGGAGAATTATCTGACGCTCCTTGTACTGCTTTTGGCGGAATGTATTCTTCGGGAACGGGAACAATTACTGTAACAAATTCTACTATCCTTGGTGGTAATCACGGATATCGTCAAAAAGATGGAGCAACAAATATCACCTTCAAAAATTCATACATTGAGGGAATAAATGACGTATTCTCTATTGCTTCGGGTACGCTTAATATAGATGAGGGCGTAAGAGTTAAAAGCAAGACAGGTACGATTATCGAGGCAAATCCTGCGGGAACTATTAATGACCCGTACAATGTTTTGGGGTTAAATTAATAAAAAAACAAAACCTGCACATTGGCTGCGCTAATTAGTTTAAATGCGGCTTTGGCGATTTGGTCGTGTGAGGCTTCACAATGCGTTGTAAGAAGGGTGATTTATGTATTCTTATGAAGTAAACGAAAGTAAACGAAAAAAAGCAATTAAACAGGTTGTAAATGCAAACGTTAAAACCGCAAGGGTTGGCATAAAATTCTGTTATGGACTAACATGGTTTCTCAGAATTTTGGCTGTTCTTTTGGGATTAGGGAACATTCTTTATGTTGTTTTTTTTAGCAGTTATGTTTTGGATCTCGTTTTTCTGGTTATAACATTTGGCTTTCCGTATTGCTTATCCTTCCTGTCGGCAATTGTTTACATTATTTCTGCCGGAGGAGAATATCGCCTAAGAAAAAAAGAAACAATTACGTTTTCGAATGGTGGCTTTGTTTATAGCTATCACGATGATCGTGTTGGCTTTTCAGATGTTATCTTTGCTTTTAATGTTCTTTACGAAAATATTAGCAAGATCGAATACGACGATAGAACCAAGATGCTTACTTTGCACGGAAAAATCATCGGTGACACCTATGAAAATGGTGAATTAAAAGCTTCGGATACATACAATGAGATTTCACTTCTCGATGTGTATGATTTTAGTTTGAAGCAATTGCTAAATAAAAACTGTTAGATGCTCTTAATATAAACGTTTTTGTAGAAGCAAATTCTGCGGGAACTGTTAACAATCTATTATTTAGCACAGAGTACCACGCCTGATGGCGTAGACTTCAGACGTGGTAATTCACATAACATTTTACGATTAAACTAATACACACATATAAAGGAGTTCTAAATATTAGAGCTCCTTATTTTTTGAAAGAAGGTGACTTTTTGAAAAAGAAAATAATTTCTTTGTGTTTGGCTTCTGCTATAACTTTATCAATGTTTCCAACCTCTGTATTTGCGGCTTCCATAGGTAGTATAGATACAGATAAAAATATTGGTGAAGATACAGTTCAGGGGCAGAAAACATATTATTCTCAATTAAAAGAAAGCAGTGCGGAAACGGAAGTCTATTTAACAGTTGATGAATCAGAGCTTCTTGTTTCTGTGCCTACAACCATTATTTTAGATGGTAATCCTAATGAAGCAGGGGAATATACTGCTGATTATTCGGTTGGTGTTAAAGGCGATATATCCGGTACAAAGACTGTTACCGTAACACCCGAAAGTGATACAGTAAACTTGAAACAAGTCGGTAAAGGCGATAAAGAAGCTACTGTCTTACAGGCACAAACTGATTTTACACAAAATGATTTCAAAAATGAAACTGTTACAACAGGCCATTTATCAGCTCAATCTTTAACAGCGGGTTCTTGGAATGGTACTTTTGATTTCTTAATAAATGTAAATCAAATTAAAAGCTTTTATTCTTCTCTTGATTTAGCTGCACAAGATATAAACGCACAAACAGTAGCAACTAAAGATACATTGGCTGATTTGGCTACTGCTCAGGGTGCTGTTTGTGGTGTATACAAAACTGCTGATGAAACAAAGCTTGTACTTTTAACCGATGTTACAGAACAGTCTACTATTTCGTTAACTCAACCGGTTAAAATAAACCTTAATCATTATTCTGTGACTTTTTCAGATGGCGAGTATTTAATTTCAACTGCAGACTTAAGTGTTGTTAATGGTCAAATTAATGTTAAAGAGGCTAAAGGAGCAATATTGCCGGGTGGAAATAATTTTACCTTGCAAAATGTTTCTGTTTCCGCCGCAGTAGAAACTATATCTAACAATACGTTTGCTATATATTCCAATTCAACAAATAATATTATAGATAATTGTAATCTTACTGTATCTAATTTGGGCACAAAGGGTGGTGCTTGTATTGTTATCTTAAATGCAAATTCAATAAATTTTATATCAGATTCCATTCTAAATGCTACTTCTATTTCAAATACTTTAATGGGAATACAGTGTGGGGGAAATACCTTTTGTGAAAATGATGTTATTACAACAACAGCAAGTAATGCGGCAGCTTATGGAATTTGGCCGTATAATGCTAATAGTCTAAACGTTACGAATTGTAATATTGTGACCGAAAATGATAGTAATACAAAAACGGCTTATGGAATATATACAAAAGTTTCTACATTTGTTACCAATAGTGATTTAAAAGCTTTTAATTCCAATAAAGCTTGTGCATTTTATGCACTTGCTGACGCCGTTATTAATGGTGGTAATTTTTACGCTACTGGAACAGAGGCACTGGGAATAGGGACTTCTTACACATCTAATTCTTTAACTATTAATTCAACAGAACAAGGTCCTGTAAGTGTTTTCGGAACTGAATGGGGAATTTCAAGCGGCAATAATACTCAAATTAATGGCGGTGTGTATATTTCAAGAGAACATCCTTTATATTTCAACAACAGTGCTACCATTAATGATGCTTTGATATATAGTACAGGTAATACTACTGGTCCAATTTATTTCGGTGGTCCAAATTGTCCTGAGGATGCTGTTCTTAATTTAAACCGTTGTACGTTAGGTAATCCAAATGCTACTTCTCAAAATGGTTTATATACTATTGTATCAACCAGAAATAAAACAGGATATACAACCGGTACTGAAGTTAATATTACAGATTGCAACTTGTATCAATCAAGTTCTGCCCTTGGTCATATGTTTAGTTATCATAATGTTTATAAAGATGGTACAAACCTTAATCAAACTAAATTCAATTTATATGGTAATACCAAACTGTATAAAGAATATGATTCCGAAAAAGGTTGTTGGGTGGAATACAGCAAAGTTGAAGTTGCTTCACTTATCGACCCGAGTTGGAAAACAACAGTAAATAGCTTGCCTATTGGTAATAAACTTGTTTGGTCTCCAAACTCTGTTGTTACTGACGGTGTTCTTGTTACAAATAACCTGACTGATGATGCAGGTGTTTATGATTACCGAGATTAAACAAAAATACACATAATCGAGATTTTTTAGTGATAGATATTACACAAAATTGAGATTTTTTCAAAGGCTACCTTTGGGTAGTCTTTTTTATTTTCTGCGTTTTTTGTTATAATTATTTTATAAATAGAAAAATGCACGTTTTCAACTGATATGCGCAATCTTGTAGCGTATTTAAGACTACATAATGTTAAAATGTATTGTTTGTCTGGTATGAAAATGTCATTACATTCTAAGGCTAAACAATCGTTTATTTCAAAATATTATGGTGATGATATTGAATTGTTATCAACAGGAGCCCAAGAGGGCAAAGTAGAGGTTGTTAAGATTTTGCAATCTGTTTTCAATTGCAAATCCGATGAGATCCTTTTTGTTGATGATTTGCTTAAGGTTTTGAAAATGATGGAAAAACAGGGCTTTCAAACTGTTTTAGCAAACGAAGTAAGCCAAATTACTGTTAATGGATAAAATTTGGCAAAAATTCTTGACGATTAATTAAATAAAAAACACATCCAAAAGAGGTGTGTTTTCTTTTTATTGTTCATTTTTGATATAATTTTATTGTAAATTTTCACCCTAAAATATATACGTGTGTTTTAGGGATTTCGTTTTTTTTAGAACAAAAACATAAATTTTTAGAAAGGAAAAGCTATGAAAAGAGAATATGACATTGGTGATTTGGTTACAGTTGCTGCTGAAACTATGAATTCTATCACTCTCAACCAATGGGAATGGGCAAAAAATTTTGCTCCTAAATATCTGCGAAATGTAGATAATGTACGTTCTCCTTCCAAGGAAAAAGATAATATATTTCGTATTATTACAACAAGTGCTTATCATAAACAAAAATCTCATTCAACAAATTTTGAAAAAGATGTCTTTTGTTTAATTCAAAATGTCACTTCGGAAAAATGCTATATTGTACAAAACGATAAACTTTCACGTTTTATTTCTAATTTTTCAATCGGCAATATTGTAAAAGTCTTGAATGTTCACAAGGTATTTACTCAATATCCTTTTTGGATAGAACAAAATGCACCGGATTGGATATATTTTTACAAAGAAAACGAAATTCCAAGTGATACAAAAAAATACAAAGTGATAGCAATAGCGCCAAAAGCAGATTTTCCACCATATGATAAAGAAAATTTAGTGCTGATTTTAGATGAAGCACTTTACAATGTATATCTTGTATCTGAATCTGGATTGTATCTAATTTCTCATAGGGAGGATATTCAAATATGACTATGGTGTTTAGAATTGGAGACAGAGTAAAGGTTGTTAAGCCCTATTTAGGGAAAGAAGAAGTTTTTGGCAAAATAGGAACTGTAATTTATTTTTCTCAAAGTGGTGCGGTTGCTGTTGAGTTTGATGATTATATTGCCGGCAATGATGGTTTGGGAAACGGTAAATGGGGTTTTTGTTGGATTTTTCATTCTAATGTTCTTGATTATTTAGAACTTCTTAAAGATATAAATTTTGAAATAGGGGGATATTGTAAGCATTACCGATTCAACAGGTATATCTATGTATGCCCCTAACAGTGCACGTTCGTGGATAAATAGAATAGTTCCTGAGTACAAGGATTACTCTATTGTTAGCAAGAGGAAAAGTCTTAATAAAACAGCTAAATATATAGTTTTGGCTGTTGAAACTCTCTCAAAATACCAAAAATGTTTAATTTCGGATATGAAATCAAAAGAAGTTATACTAATTGGGTCTGAGTTTTTGACGTTAGAATGTAAAAATATAGATAAACCTAAATTAAATTCGTTAGATTTTGTTAAAGTGATTAATTTAACAGAAACATATCCGAATTATGAAAAGTGGCTCAAAAATTGTGGTTTAAATCGTACCAATTGGGACCAAGGAAATGTCCCTGCAATAGAAGAGAAATATTTACTATTATTCACGGCTCCAAAAGCAGATTTTTCCCCATTTGACAAAGAAAATCTATGTTTAATTGAAGGCCCTTATATTTCTAACAATGGGAAATATGTACCTTGTGAGAATCTTAATTTATATATAGTTTCCGAAAAGGCTTTGTATGACGTGAATACTACGTTAGAAGAATGTTGTGAAAGGAGAAATTTATGAATTTTAAAATAGGAGATAGAGTAAAAGTTATAAATACGGGGTGCACTTTTACTACTTATGACGAATGGATAAAAAGTTACGCTCCCGACTATTTGAATCGTTGGCACCCTTGGACTCACCCAGATGATATATATAAAAACAACAGTATGAAAAATGATTTTATTGTTGTGGCTATAGGACCCCATGAAGATGGAAGAAACCTTTGTCTTATACAAGCTTATAACGGCAATGTTTATCTCATAGAGGAATCCGGAATTGCCCGACTTCGCTATAATATTAAACCTTCGGATTATGTTGAGATATCCGACAATCAATACGTATATACAGAGTATAAAGAGTGGCTTGTACAGCACCATCCCGTATATTTGGATAAATGGAAACAGGACGCGCTTCTTGATACTTCCAAAGAATATGTTGTCGTGGCTAAATATCCTAAGGCAAATTTTGAACCATTAAATAAAACATATTTGTATTTAGTTCAATGCCTCTTTGAGAATGCACAAGTATATATTATGGACGAAATGGGATTATTCAAAACTTGGGAGAGAACACATGTAATAAGAACATAATTTTTGTTGAATATATCATAAATTACTATAAGCATACCTTTTGTAAAGCAAAAGGTATGTTTTTCTTTTGTGTTCTAACTTTTGATATAATTAAAACATAAGTATTTGCTTCAATATAATTATATAATGGAGGCTTAATTTTTTTGTTAATTAAAATAAATTTGCGAAAGGAAAAAATATGGAAATTGGGGACAGAGTAATCGTTACAGATGATGGGGAAATATATTCAACTTATCGAGATTGGATAGAACATTTTGCTTCTAAATATTTGACCTATTGGGAATACGCTCGTGATTTCCCTGTAAATTGTAAAAATATGCAATTTACAATAGTAGCAAAACATTCTCATGAAGAAACTTCGGATATAGTATGTTTAATTCAAGCTCCTGATGAAAAAGTATATCTTGTAAGCGAGCTTGGTATTAAAAAAGTAAATGATATTAACATTTCAGATTTTGTTAGTATTGTAGATAAACAATGCGTTTATACCGAATACGAAAATTGGATTCGAGATAATGCATCTACTTATTTCTCAATTTGGAAGCGAGGAAGTTTGCCTAACAATTTAGAAGAATTTAGGGTTCTTACAAAAGCTCCAAAAGCTAACTTTTATCCATTTAATGAAATACAATTATGTTTGGTTCAAGAACAGAATCCTCCTTATCAAGTATTGATTGTTGAAGAAAGAGGATTGCAAAGGAAGTGATTTTTTGAGCATTGAAGTGGGAAGTAGGGTAAAAGTAATTAAACCCGGGGCAACATATTCCAGATATGACCTTTGGATTAAAGAGTTTGCCCCTGAATATTTAAGATGTTGGAGAGAGCTTTACTCTCCGGAGGAAATATATAAAGAAGATAACAAAAATAATGATTTTTTGGTCGTTGTAAAAGCACAAGCTTCACCATCTGAACAAGCGTTATGTCTCATACAAGCTCACAATGGGTTTGTTTATCTTGTGGATGAAACCGCTATTGAACCTATTGCATATCATTTACAGGTAGGTAATATAGTTCATATTACAAATACACAATTTGTTTATGAAAATTATAAAGAATGGTTAACTAAAAACGAAGTCAAACCTGAAATAAAAAGGCGGTGGAAGCAAAACACTTTACCATTACGTTATGGAGAATATCGAATTGTGAAAAAGGCCCCAAAAGCAGATTTTTTGCCTTTTTGCAAAACAAATTTGTGCTTAGTTAGCGGACCAATAGAAAAAACAGAATCAAAACAAAATGTGTTTATTGTTGAAGAAAACGCGTTATTTTTAGATATGTTTTGAAAAATAAGAAAGAAAAGTTTTATGAAAGATTACGAAATAATAAGTGTTCAATATTGCGACCCTCGTCAACCAAGTCTTTTTGTAAAATCAACAAGAAGTGACCGAGAGTTTGTAAAATATTACCTATGTAATAATAAAGAAAATTGCGAACTCTACAAAAATAAATCTTGCGTAATGAAATGCGGTCTATATGGAGGTCGTTGCCCATATGGTAAGGTATCACAAACAGAAGGGTATACAAAAGCCGCTCGTAAATGCGGATACCTTATAAAAAAGGCAAAAGATACATATCCTGACAAATTATATGCTGTAAAAGAACCAAAACGAATTGGTTTTGTAGGGGATTATGTATATACGGGACTTCCGTTTATTTATGATTGCAGGACCCCGTTTAGACCAAAAGATTCTGATTTTTGGTGTGGTAAAGAATTAATTAATTCAAAATATTTCACACCTGAAATTATTGTTGAATTAATTAAATATAAACCATACCCTTGGTTCGGATATAACCCTATTGAAAGCTATAAGGATAAATATTTGCCAGAATTTTGCTTTCAATTAAAGAAATATATGCCGGATATGTATAATCAAGTTAAGGATATATGTCCTGAAATTGAAAAGATTGCTGATATATCTTTCATTGGTAAAAAGGCAAAACTCAATACATTTTTACCGGGTGAGATTATTTTAGGTTCCGATGTATTTAATTGGGATGGAAAAATACTTGTCTTGACCAAACCTAAATACAGTAGACCTTACAAGGTGAATGGCAAAATATGTATTGAACCGGATAACGAAGTCGTAGAGATTTACGACAATAATACGGTTGATGAAAATACAGTTTTTGTTGATTGAAACGTTAATTTAGATTTTAGAGAAAGAGTGGAAAGCTGCTCTTTCTTTTTATTTCAAAATTTTGATACAATTTTATTATGAGTTAAAACTTTCAACTGAATAATTAATATTCTTTTGAAGTTTTTGTTTTTTTATTTATAAATTAAAAAAGGAAGGAAATAAATATGTCTTATAACGGAAAAGTATATGAAATCATTATTAACAAACAAAATATTCAATACAATAGCCAATATACAATTATTTGTCCTGATACTATTGAAGGGGGTTAATGTTATTGAAAACCCGGACGATAGTGTTTATACTTGTAGAATTTTAATTATGACAAGAAACTCTACTGAATATACTATTTTAGCCAAAAAATCAGATGATGATATTATGACATATATTATGTCTTGTTTAGAAGCAAAACAAAATATCACAATCAAAAACAAAAATTATGTTGAACACACTCCGAAAAAAGATTGGTGCTCAAATTGCTGTTCGCCAGTAACAATCGACGACTGCGAAGCTAAACAATATTGGACAAACAATGGAGATAGAGTTGTTTTTCATATTTGCCCTAAATGTGGGGAGCCTATCGAAAATATAAGCTTATAAATCAACAAAGGAGAAATGTATGGAACTTGTAAGAGTTTTATCGACAGGTTGGTCGATAATTAGATATTACAAAATCCCCGAAAAATTACGATTCACAGTAACAAATAAATATTCATATTGAAAATTAGAAGGTGATTCCAACCGCCTAATTACAGAAAACGGAAAATTATCTCAAAAAGCCACATACGTATCATTAACAATACGCAAATCAGACAAGACACTGTTTAACATTCACATTTTAGATGAAGACTTTGTCGAGATAAGAGGTAAAGTGGCTAAAAAAGATAATTGTGAAATACCATACAACAACATTATCGAAACAGCCAAAAGTCTATATTGACAAAAGGAGAACGAGTATGAGTTATTATATCACACAACAGAAATCCAAATTCACCATAAAAAAAGAAAACATCTTGCCTTGCCTTAATGCTTTTAATAAAGAATTCAACAAAAACTTTACTGATATTGCAGAAGTTTTTGATGAACAAGGCTTTGATGTCCATTCATGTGACGCTTTTAATATATCACCGATTGAAAACTCCGGGATTTCCCGAATAGAATTTATGAGTGAAAACTATGGAGAAATTGATGGCTTTTTCAATACAATCGCCCCGTACGTTGAAAAAAATTCTTTCATCGAATTTGCCGGCGAAGACGGACGATACTTCAGATTTTTCTTTGATGGTAAACAGGTTATCGAAGAAGATGCAATTATCACTTTCTCTCACGACGATCCTAATCAAATAGGCGGATATTCGCGAGACGAAGGTTTGTTTATAACAGTGCTAAAATTTGCAGCATTAAGCCAAAAACCCGAATACAAAATTCTAAATGAACTTGATATTACCAAGAAAGCAGAACTTTGTTCTTTAGTTTGGGATTTATGGATTCAAGGAAATTGGAATGAACAGATTTTATTCCCTGATTTTGCTGAGAAAATTTTGAAAAAATATACTAAAGCACTATTTCCAAAAAACAAAAAAAGAAAATTGACAAAAGGAAAAAATATGAGACTTTACTACACTCTATCAAACTTAACCGATATCAGAGATGTTTTAATCCACGATATCATTTTAACCGACAAAAACGACAACTTCATTGTTATTTCTGCAATCGAACCTGAAGGCAATGATGAAAGCGGTCGTTGGAAGGGTATCCAAATCAATGGTATTGAAAACGACAAACATACCATATCAACGATTAAAAATGCTATCAAATGTGGTCATGAAATCACAAACTGTACGGCTACAGCTATATGGGAAAATCATGCAGAAATCACACTTGAAGCTGAAATTGTTATCAAAAATTCCGATGATTCTATTAAAGAACGCATCAACCTTACCCCAAAACCCGTAACCATTGAGTTTGATGAATAAACACGAGGAATAAAACCGATGAAAAGAACTAACAAATATCTGTTCCTCGACATCGACGGCGTTATGAACTCCGTAAAAGATAATGACCTTGAGACCGATATATGCGAAAGAAATATATTACTTCTCAAACAGATTATCGACAAGACAAACTGCACAATCATTATCACATCTGCTTTGCGTAATTCTTCTATTCCTAAAATGAAAGAAAAATATAACGCCATACTTCGTAAACTCTATTCCTATGGCATTGAAGTTTACGACAAAACACCGTCAATAAGCAAAGGCAATCGCGGTGATGAAATCAAAAAATGGCTCAGTATGTTCAATACCGAACCCATTGAAAAATTAACATTCGCCGTACTCGATGATGAAAAAGTTCCTGATATGGAAAACCATCTTGTAAAAACCGACTATTGGTATGGGCTACAACAGGAACACGTAGACAGAATCATCAAAATCTTAAATGCCAACAAATAAAAGAAAATAGGTGATTAATTTGAAATTTTCTGAATTAGCAACATATTGCAAATCAATTGATATCGACTGTGATCGTTGTGAACACAAAAATGAATGTTCTCAAATGATGACGTATACCGAAATGCTATCTCCTTACGGTATTTTAAAAATGATTAAAGACGATAAGGAATTTTAAATTAACTTCACGTATTGCTCACACGCAAAAACAAAAAATATCATTTTCTGACAGTATAGAATTACACTAAATTGCGTGATTTTTCTATTTAATTCAAAGTGCCTTTTGCTTTTTGTAAAGGGTGCTTTTCTTTTTGCTACTATTTTTTGATATAATTAAATCGTAATTTTTTCAATACCTAAAATTCATATTTGTTATGGTTTTAGGTTTTTTGACTTTTGAGTTCAATATAAAACTTATGAAAGGAGAAAATATGGTTAAATTTCAAAACGGAGATTTTATTGTAGTCGTTGACATAAATAAACAATGTGACGCAAAACTTTCTACTGAATGGGTCCAAAAATATGCACCTGAATACTGGGATTTATTAAAACCTATTTCAAGTGTTTCGGAGGAAGATACAAATGCGTATCGAATAATTAATACACGCCCTGTTTTAGGGCCGGATTATGAATGTTTGGTACAAAACTTGTATTCTCAAAATTGCTATTTGGTTTATGCTTCCGGGCTAAAACTCAAATACAATAAAATATCCAAAAACGATTCTGTTAGAGTCACTGACTTAACATTTGTATACACAAAATACAGTGCTTGGATTAAGAAAAATGCACCAGAGTACTTAAAATATTATAATACGGATAAGATATGGCCAAATCGTGACAATAACTATAATGTTGTAGCTGTTGCTCCTAAAGCTGATTTTGAGCCTTTAAATAAAGAAAATTTAGTTCTGATTTTAAATCCAAAAACCGCAAATGCATTTCTTGTTGAAGAAAAAGGATTATGGTTATGTGAGGAGGAAAATATTAATGTCTGATATTTCTATTGGCGATAATATCAAGATAATAAGTGTTAGCGGGATATACAACCTTTATACAAAATGGATTGAAGATAACGCCCCGGAATATCTTCCTGATTTCGCGTATGATCTTTTCCCAGATATACGTAAATGCAACAGTTTTAAGGTTGTGGCAACAGGTTTTCATCCAAACAGACATAAAGTTTGCTTAATTCAAGATAAAGATTCAAAAGTTTATCTTATAAGAATGGACAGTATAGAAAAAATACCTGCTATACGACTTTTCAGCACTGTTTATGTAGTAGATACAAAATACTGCTATACAAATTTTGAAGATTGATTGAAAACCAATAATCCTGATATGTTAAAGCATTATACAGCAGGGGAGTTACCTGAGAGGGATAAAGAATATTTAGTGTGTTTTTTAGCGCCAAAAGCCAATTTTTCACCATTTAATACAGAAAATTTGTTTTTAGTAAGTCCTGTTGGTTCAAAATCTATGGTAGACGAAAGTGTACCTGTTTTTGTAATGGACCAACAAGGATTAATTTTAAAAGAATAATTTTTAAAGGAGATTTTTATGTACCAGTTAAAATTTTTAATTAATGAAATTGATTACGAATACAATACAGAAGAAGATGTTGCTGCTATTGCAAAATTTAAGACTTTATCTGAAAAAGACGCAAAGAAAACTCTGTATTCAGTATTAAAAAAGGCCGATATTATTATGAATCGTTCTGGAGAATATTACACTTCTTCCATAGAGAATGTTAAACAACTCAAAGAGGAACTATTTGAAGACTTCAATATCAATATTACAGAAAAACTAACCGAAAAATGTCTTAATCTTCGTTTAAACAACGGCTCTAATTCGTATACATTTCTTAAAATTGCCGAACTTATTCAATCTGAAATAAGCTTTGTTATACTAAATGACGATTGTGATTTTGTATATCATTTAGAAGTGTAACAAAGAGTAGGTGAAGTTATGAATAGTGATATTGAAATTAATGATATTGTTCGAGTTATTGATTCGGGAGAAACTTATGATAATTACGAACAATGGATAAATGATATTTGTCCGGAGGAGCTTGTGAATTGGAATGCAGGCTATTTACCGTCTGAAATTTACGAGGAAGATAATGATATTGAATTAAACAAATTTGTTGTTATTGCAAAAGCTCCCCATTCGCGCGGAGGTAAAGATATTCTTTACTTAATTAAATCCATTTTTTATGGTTGGGACTATATTGTTGCCGAACCGGGATTGGAAAAGATATGAAATTTTGTTTAAGGAATACGGGCGGGAATTTTCGGTTACTTGTAGCCGAGTAGTTCACTTTAGAAGAAATTTGCATAGGAGGGAATTTATCTTGGAATTGAAAATCGGTGACAGGGTAAATATAACAAACCCTGATAAAATATATAATAGTTATAGTTTTTGGGTTAAGGAAAATGCACCGGATTATTTAAAGAAATTTAAAATGTATGCTGAACCTTCTTTGAAAGAAGAAATTCAACTTTGTACAGATTTTGTTGTGGTAGCAACAGGAAAACATTCAAGTGTAACTCCGATTCCGCTTTGTTTAATACAAAATTACGCCGGAGCTGTATATCTTTTTGCGCAAGAAGGGTTAACAAAAACAACCGAAGACTTTAATGTTAATGAATTCGTGTGCATTTCAGACCCACGATATGTGTATCCTGTTTCTGAAAAATGGAAATTAAAAAACATCCCTTATTTTCTTAACAACAAAAATAAAGATGTCTTACCTTCAAAGGACAAGGCGTATTGTATTATCTCTATACACCCAAAAGCTAATTTTTATCCATTTAATCAACAATTTTTGTATGTTGTGCAAGAAGAAAATTCACAAAACGTTTTCATTGTTGAAGAAATGGGACTATTTCATGTTTAAAGGACCGAATAATACAAATTAAAACGCATCTCACTAAGAGGTGTGTTTTCTTTTTGTGTAAAAAATTTGATAGAATTATATTATGAGTTTTAAAAACTTTAAGAAATACGGGCGGGAATTCTCGGTTACTTGTAGCCGAGTAGTTCACCTGAATATAGCATTCTTTTAAAGTTTTATATTTTTTTTATAAATTTATTAAAAAATGACTTTGTAAAAATTAAAAGAAAGGAGATTTTAGTTTGAAAATCGAAGTCGGAGATAGGGTCGAGATTATAAACCCTTATGCTTGTTATTCTACAAGTAAAAGTTGGGTTAAACAATTCGCCCCTGAATATTTGCAAAATTATAGGGTAAATCATTTTCCTCAAGAAATATATAAAAAAGATAAAAATAAAAATGTTTTCAGCGTTGTAGCCAAAGAAGAAAATGAAGAACGAAAAATAGAATATTTTCTTATACAGGCTTATAACGGCTATGTATATCTTGTAAATGACAAGGCTATTAAATTAATTGATTATTATTTGCAAGAAGGAGATATTGTTAATGTAATTAACACTCGATGTGTATATACAGACTTTGAAGCTTGGTTAAAACAAAATAATGTACCTCCCGAGCTTATTAAAAATTACACTAAAGGAGCTTTACCGGTAATCGGAGGTAGATATCGAATTATTGCAAAAGCTTTTAAAGCAGAATTTTCCCCTTTTAATAATAAAAAGATTTGTTTAATTTGTGAACTTGTTCACAGTAAACGTATTTTTATTATTGAAGAACAAGGATTGTTGAAAAGTTTTGATTAAGGAGACGTAATATGGGCTTCAACGTAGGCGATAAAGTTGTTGTTGTTGACAAAAATATTTATAGCAATGAATATTCATTATTTGGAAAACACGGAACTGTAATATTTGTTGATTATAATGTTTATGTTGAATTTAATGAATTTATCGGTGGTCACGATGGTGATGGATACGGAAAGCAAGGATATTGTTGGTGTTTACTGCCGCAATGGTTAGCAAAAACAGACATTAAAATTGGTGATAAAGTAAAAATTTTAGCCAAAGAAAGTGCATATCTGAATTTTAGAGATTGGATAAATAAAAATGCACCTGAATATGCTAATCTTTACCGGGAAGATGTATTGCCCCGTACTGTATGTGAATATCGGCTTTTAAAAAAGGCTCCGGCTGCTGAATTTTTCCCGTTTAATCAAAAAACATTATGCTTAATTGAGAATAACAAAACAGTATTTATTGTGCCTTTAGAAACAATATATAAGGAGATTTTTAATGAATTTCAAATTGGGTGACAGAGTTATCGCTATAAAAGCCTATATGAATAAAAAGGAAATAATTGGCCAACAAGGAACAGTTATCTATATTGGGGGGATGTCCTTAACGGTTGAATTTGACGACGATATTTACGGACACGACGGTGGTGGAATCGGAAAGTATGGACACTGTTGGTACTTTCCAACAACCGCTCAAAAGTGTTTAAGACCTGTTTTGGTCGCTGTTGAAGATTTAGCTTATATTGTCAATACAACATATGTGTATCCTAATTTTAAACAGTGGATTAAAGAAAATGCTCCTACTTATCTTCCATTTTGGAAAGAAAATTGTATGCCAAATATTTATGAAAAATATAAGGTTTTAGTGAAAGCTCCCGCAGGAAAGTTTCCTCCGTTTAATCAAAAAACCCTTTGTTTAATCGGAAATGAGGTTTCTAACGCAGAATTTCCTGAACCTTCTTATGTTTTCGTTGTGGCTGAAGAAGGTATTTATAAGGCAGATTTGTGAATTACCACGCCTGAAGTCTACGCCATCAGGCGTGGCTTCATTTGTGTAGCATTCACAACTATTCTATCCGCAAAGCGGACTACTTATAGAAAGGAGAGTGTATGTACAAACACGAATACAATATTGGAGATAAAGTAAAAGTAGTTAATGACGGGGCCACTTATGGTGCTTTTGAAGGTTGGTTCAATAATAACGCTCCTGAATATCGTCAATACTGGCGTAAAAACTATTCGCCTAAAGAAATATATCAGGAAGACGAAGAAAAAAATGTTTTTTCCATTGTTTTTGTTCAAAGAATTGACCTGTCAGAAAACAAACCTAAATATAGAATTCTGATACAGGCCTATAATGGATATGCATATCTTGTAAACGAACGCGCTATTGAAAAAATCAATTATAAAATTAATCTTAATGATATAGTTGTCCTCAATAATACACAGTGTGCGTATACAAATTTTGTTGAATGGCTTGAAAATATTAAAAGTGTTTTTACTGAACAATATTTTCAGTCATTAAAAAATCAATATGTTGAAAACAAATTACCTACTATAGGTCATAGATATAAAGTAATATTTTATGCGCCTAAAGCTACTATACCGCCATTTCATAAAGAAACTCTGTATCTTATTCAAGATATAGAAACCAAAGAAATGTTTATTGTTGGCTCTGAAGGATTATTTATTGTTAAATAAGAAAACCTCTTGCTTATGACAAGGGGTTTTCTTTCATAATATCTTTTTTGTTATAATTTAATTGTAGTTTTTTTTACCCTAAAATATATATTTTTTTAGGGTTTTATCTTTTTATAAATAAAATTAAAAAATATCAGAAAGGAAAGTGTTCTATGGTTTTTCAAATTGGTGACAGGGTAAGAGCTATTGATCAATATGAGGGAAGACAAGAAATAATTGGCGAAATAGGTACCGTTGTTGCCACAGATTCAGTAGATATAACGGTTGAGTTCGACAACAATATTAAAGGGCACGACGGTAAAGGTGTAGGAAAATGGGGACATTGTTGGAATTTCCCTGCGAATGCTTCTTTTTGCTTGCAGGTCGTTTTCTGTGCTATTGGTGATACTGTAAGGGTTGCCTGTTCGGAATCGGCTTATACCGATTTTTCTTCTTGGATACAACAAAATGCTCCCGAATATATTAATCGTTACAAAAAGAAATTAAAACCAATTAAAGCAGAAAGTTATCAGCTTATTAAAAAAGCTCCGGCTGCTGAATTTTTCCCGCTTAATCAAAAAATGCTATGTTTAATTGGCGAAATTAATGAACCATCTTTGGTATTTATAATACCTGAGGAAGATATTTACAAATCGGATTTTTAGAAAGGAGAAATATATGTTACAAATAGGCGATAGGGTAAAAGTTATAAATTCAAAGCTTGCTTATTTGCACTATCAATCTTGGATTGAAAACAACGCTCCGGAATTTCTTTTATATTGGAAAAGAAACAGATTTCCTTTGGAGTTATTTGCCGATAAAGAAGATTTTAATAACTTTCTTGTTATTGCAAAAGCCCCGGAATCTTCAACGGTTAAAGTTGAACTTTGTCTTATACAGGCTTATAACGGAGATGTATATTTGCTAAGGTCTGATGCCTTACAACAAATCCACGTTATGTTTTCTGTTGGAAGTGTTGTTAGTTTGTACGACAACAGATTAGTATATACAGAATATGAAGTTTGGTTGGACAGAAATGCCCCGACACTAAAAGCACAATGGAAAAGGGATGAATATCCTATTGTTGGCGAAAAGTATAAACTTGTAAAACAAGCTCCCAAGGCGGAATTTTCCCCGTTTTGTAACCAAATTTTGTGTGCAATACAAAGCTGCGAAGAAACTCCAAGTGTGTTTTTGGTAGACAAAAATGCATTATTTTTAGATATAGAATGAATATGAAAGGAAAATTATGAAGTCCATTATACAGAAATTAACCCCGAATGATTGTGAAGCAATCGTATTGGGGAAACAAAATGTTATTCTTTCAAGAGTAACAACTAAATTGGAATGTCCATTTACAGTATATATTTATTGCGCTAAGGATAGATATCAACTTTATGGAGGTAACCAAAGTGTTGTTACTGACCGCTTTGGTTTGCTTAATAAAAAAGCACAAAAGGGGTTTGAAAAAACTTCAAAACTCTCTTTGTGGAATGGAAAAATTATCGGAGAATATACCTGTGATAAAATGCACGATTTTTCGTTCACGGATATTTCCTTGACAATAGCAAATAGAAAAATCACCAAGCTTCCTTTAACAGAGGAAATCTTGCCTAATAGTGGTATTTCTTGGGAGCAAGCTTATAAGTTTAGTTCTGATTTACAAAAAGATATTTACGGTTGGAATGTTATAAATCTCATAATATACGACCACCCAAAAGACTTAAATCAGTTTATGGTAATTGATAAAGATAAGTTAAAATCTTGTCCTTATCGCAGAAAAATATACACTAATCCCGATTATACGAATGGGGCGTTACTTCCGGGCGGATATGTTTGTGAAAAAGAAGCTGAATTAGACTTTTGCAGAAATTGTGCTGATATATATGTACCGTTGACTAAACCACCGCGGAATTGGTGTTATGTGGAGGGATTACAATGATACAATATTGTCGATATTGTGCCAATGCTCTTGACTATAACGGCGAAGGTACAGATTTTTTATCAAAAATATTAGTATTTCGTTTTTGCTTCGTATATTATAATATATAACTTATAATATATGGCTAAAAGGTTCTTAAAAGCCTTTTAATATTTAACAATATGCGAATACGTCTAAAAGATAAAAACTTAAAATAAAGCCATTTGCGGTTAAAGGAGGGGAAATAGTGCCCAACAGAAAAGAAATTACTGAAAAATTAAGTAAACTTTTAGAAAAACATATAAACCCACATAATGATACCCGTATTTACAGTGCAAAAGAAGTCACTTTTGATTACGCAACGGGTAATAGTGTGCGGGTTGATTACATGGTTTTTAAGCCGCTTAATAATTCTGTAAGCGGTATCGAAAAGGGAGATTTTTATTGCTACGAAATTAAGTCGTGTAAAAAAGATTTTAAATCCGGACATGGTTTGAATTTCATTGGTGATTATAATTATCTTGTTTTACCACAGGGATTATATGAAGAAATCAAAACTTTAATACCATATAATGTTGGTGTTTATGAGCCAAATGAAGACAATTGGGCTCCTTTAAAATGTATTAAAAAAGCTCAAAGAAACACCAGAATTAAAAGTGTTTCCGAGTGTCTGCTAATGATGTTTAGAAGTAGCAATAGAGAATTACTTAAAAATAGAAAGGAAATTTGTTAATGGTTTAAAAAAAGAAACTAAAAAGTTTCTTTTAAAATCATTAATATAAAATAATGCCCAACCACATTCATTTATTAGTAGATTGTAAACCGCAATTGCGCTTATCCGATACTGTTAAAATATTTTTAGACCTTAATGGTAAGAAAAAGGGCTCAAAGAAACAAAAATTGCACTTGTGGCGAAGCCGAGAAGTGCAAAACATAGTTGCCAACAAAGCACATAGACTCGGAATGCGTGTAAGTCACGTAAATGCTTGGGTACTTCCAAGCTTGCTTACGACGGTACAGGCAGAGTGCTTCGTGGCAAATATGGTAATCACAATACATACGAGTTGTGTACTTTCATAACCGGCAAAATCTATAATTGCGATTTGTCTGCTTCTTATAATATCGGTGCCTGATATTTCATAAGAGAAATACTAAAATCCTTGCCTGCGAAGGCAAGGTTGCAATTGGAGGCAAAAGTTCCTTCAATTTGTAAGAGAAGCACCTGCACATTGGCTACGCTAATTAGTTTAAATGCGGCTTTGGCGGCTTAGTTGCCTCCAATTGCTGAGTTTATTCCGTATCGTAGAAATGCAGTCCGAACCCTAAAGGTTTGAAAGCACGCGACTTTAGTCGTGTGAGGCTTCACAACTCTCATATTCGAATGTTGCTTTGTCAGGATTGTTACAAAGGGCTCGGATTACCGAATATATATACAACTATCCGAGAAAACAAATTAACATTTAGAAATAACGAAAAAAATGATGATATGTAAAGATACGAAATGTGTTTTTCACAAAAATGAGACTGAGTGTTATCTTCTGAAAACGAAAATTTCTTCGTAAAAAATGCAAAAGGCAAAGTAATTGCTTGCCTCAACAGAATATATACAGTTACTGATTTATCTGTGGAAGGCAAAAGAAAAATTAAACAATACAAGGAAGGGCAGTTGTAGACTGCTCTTTTCTTTTTATTTCAAAATTCTGATAAAATTTAGTTATAAGTCTTAAAACTTCAACTGAATATAAGTATTCTTTTGAAGTTTGATTTTTTTGAAATTAAAATTATTAAACGAAAGGAAATTTTTTATGAAAGAATTAACAAAAGAACAAAAAAAGCGTTAAAAATTTTTCTACAAGCAAAACTTGAAAATAAGGCTGAATATCACGAAGATTTATCTCCGAGTGCTGATATGACTCTTGATGACTTGATGGAGTTATATTTTTACTGGGGAGAAAAATATAATGATAAGTACATTCCCGAACAAACCCACAAAGATACAATTTCTGTTTTCTTAACTGAAAATTTTGAACAGTATCTTAATGGTGATAAATTCGAAAAACAATCTTCATCTGTTAATGAAGTTTTTATTTCCAGAGAATTGCTGATTTCTGAACTGTCCGGTCTTCCTGAACAAGAAAGATTGGAATTGATAGGAGTGTATGACCTAATAAAAAGTCTACCATCTAAAAAAGAAAAAACAGAATCAAACAGTTACTGGGTTGAACAAACCGACCTTGGAATGCCGGTAGGAGCTATCTGTTCCAATTGTGGCGGTTGGATTGCTTATGACGTTGATGGGCATTATGACTTAGCAAAAAACAAATTTTGCTATCATTGCGGTCACAAAATGGCTCAAAGAGATCCAGAATGGGAGAAAAAACAAGCTCTTGAAGATATTCAAAAGGAGCTTAAAAATATGGGAGACTGTCCTTTTTCTGCCGCTGCAATTAATAACATTTTCGAAACCTCTGTAGTACAGGAACATTTGTTTGTGAATAAGCAAAAGATTAATAAAGAAGTTGTAATAAAAGCTCTTTTGGAAGTTGTCCAAAATGCTAATAAATAAGGAGAAAAATTATGAAATGTGAAAAATGTGGTAAATTGCTCGACTCTGTTGAATTAAATGTTTTCCAGTTTAATGGAAGTGATGTGTTCCAAAAAGAATATTTTCACGAAACCCCGATTGCAATTAAAATAACAACAGAGCCGAATTGGACCGGATATGAATTAACAGACGAAGAACGTCTCGATACAATTCGGTGTCCCCATTGTAAACAATTTCCGTTTAAAAATTCGAATATAGTAACTTTTTCTGACGATGTGAGTGTTATATTGTTCAAAGACAAAAGCAATACAACTTCTCGCAAAAACCGAATTCAGCAAATGGATACAAACGAATTAGCTAATTTTTTGCAAGAATTTATGGCTTTTTCGTGTAATAATACGCCACTAAATCTTAAAGATTGGCTTAACGAAGAACTTCAAAAGGAAGAAGCAATTATATAACTTTTGTGTTTTTAAGGGGGGGGTAATAAATGGAATGCGATTAAGCTTTAATGAAGACGAGCGGTTTTAATCGTCTTGTTGACAGTGCTTGCGTAGTTGCTTCTTAATTTAAAAAACACAAATCAAAACAGAAAGGAAAACAAAATGGAAAGATTTAATGTTGAAGAAGTTATACTTGGTGTGGCTGAAATTGTGGAAGAAAACCGCATTTTGCGCAGGGCGTTAAACGAGGCGGAAAGAGAATGTGATTTGGAAAAACAAACGCTTGAAAGAGAAGAAAAAGCTAAAAAAATTATTGAAAAAATCAGCCAACAAATCAACGAAAAGATTAAAGAGTGCCAAAGAGAAATCACAGAATATCAACTTGATGGCAGTGAAGAATCTTTGCTCACTCTCCAAGTAATCGTAAATAATTTTGCAAATGTATTCGCTATTAAGGACTATATTGAATGTTCCGATGCATTTAGGGAATGTTATGCAATATATGGCGGAGACGTTGACCGAATTATTTACAAAATTGACGATGAAGCAATCAATATTATTTTGTCAAGGGTAGATATTGTTGATTGGGCTATTGTTTTGTTGGAAGGGCTTCCGGTTCAAAACATTAATTATACGTTTTGGAACGAAACTTTTGTCGGAATTTTTGACCGCATTGAATACAAAAATAAATTACAACAAGGAGAATTTTTAAGTCAATAACCCACCACTTGTAGAAGTGGGGCTTGTGATAGTAATTGCAAGCTCTGATTGACTACCCTAAGTGTTGAGACAGACACTACGTTATACAAGAATATATAGACACCGGTGTGCGTTAGTCCTAACTCGCCGTTCTGTGGTGTATGATTAAACAGTCCTGATGGGTAGGGACAGTGTTGTGCACATAC
>JBJEGN010000068.1:0-11342 GCA_051875105.1 Candidatus Gastranaerophilaceae bacterium | reverse complement strand
GATGTAAATTAAGCAATATTATTTAATAAGTAAATAAGTTTTTCAATATCTTCTGAGTAACGAATTCCAGATGACATTATCAGACAAAATTCAAAACCTATATCAGATATTATTGATATTATATCCGGCAATTCTGCTAATATTGCCGGTTCTCCGCCTCCTATTTCAACATTCAATTTTTCTTCTTCAAGATAATTATTTTCTTTTAAAAATTTTAATATAGGATAAACATCGTAATATTGTGATTTAATAACTTCATCACTATATCCGCCCACAGGATTTCTTGCATATTCTTGAAAGCAATAAACACAACTGCAATTACAATGTAACCAGTGAAATATACTTAAATACTTTATATTTGCGTTGTCGTCCCAGTCGGCTTCTACAAATCTATCACAATTAATACAAGGTTCAAAGTATATGCCTTGCTTACACTTTTCTATAAGTTCTTTTCGTCTTTCGAAAATTTTAGCTATATCAACATTACTTCCTTCAGCGATAGAATCATATAAAACAACTTCGCCATAGTGATAATTACATGTTACAACTTTGCTCAACATAAAAGCAAGACCGCTATGAAGATGTTGACAACACCTATATTTCATCGTCTTTTCCTCATAAAAGTGGCATATAAAGAATTTTTATATGCCACAAAGTTTTATTTTACTACTATGTTAACAAGCTTGCCGGGTACAACTATGACTTTAACCACTTGTTTGTCAGCTGTAAGATTTTTTATCTTTTCAGAACTTAATGCCTGTTTTTCAAGATCTTCTTTTGATATTTCAGCATCAGCATCGAACTTGTCTTTAATCTTACCGTTTATTTGAACAACAATAGTAATTGAACTCATTTTAGCGAGGCTTTCGTCGTATGTTGGCCATTCATATTCATGAATAGACTTTTCAAGACCGAGTATTTCACTTAGCTCTTCAGCCATATATGGAACAACCGGTGCTATCATTTTTAATAACGTCAAAAGCGCATAGCTCAAGATATTTTTATCCTGTTCGTTCAATTCTTTTTTTACATTCAAATAATCATAGATTGTATTTGAAAATTCTCTAAACATTGATATTACAGTATTGAACTGAAATTCAGCATTAATATCTTGAGTAATTTTCTTTATCGCTATGTTTACCTGACGAACAAGTTTGTTGTTTTCAGGAGAAAGTTCTTCAATAGTAGGAATAACATAATTTGCATTAATATTTTCTCTATTTGTTACAAATAATCTCCAAAGTCTGTTTACAAATTTATAACAGCCTTCAACACCTGCATCTGACCAATCAAAATCACGTCCCGGAGGTGAATCAGACAAAATAAACAATCTTGCGGTATCAGCACCGTAATTTTCGAATATTTCATCAGGATCAACAGTGTTTCCTTTTGATTTTGACATTTTTGAGCCATCTTTCAGTACCATACCCTGGGTTAAAAGATTTTTGAAAGGCTCATCAACTTTTGTAATACCTAAATCGTGAATTGCTTTTGTAAAAAATCTTGCATAAAGCAAGTGTAATATAGCATGTTCAATACCACCGACATATTGATCAACAGGTGACCAATAATCAGTAGCTTCTTTAGAAAAAGGCTCTTTGTTATTATGAGCATCAAGATATCTGTAATAATACCAGTTTGAACACATAAATGTGTCCATTGTATCTGACTCTCTTGTAGCTTCACCGCCACAAATCGGACATTTCGTTTTCAAAAACGTTGGTGAAGTTAAAATAGGAGATTTACCTTTTACTGAAAAATCAACATCTTTAGGAAGTAATACCGGTAAATCTTCATCAGGAACCGGTACCATTCCGCATTTATCACAATGGATTATCGGAATAGGGGCTCCCCAGTATCTTTGTCTTGAAATCAACCAGTCACGAAGTCGGAATTGAGTTGTTTCTTTTCCAAATCCGTTTTTCTCTGCAAATTCAGTTATTGCTTTCTTAGCATCTTCATTTTTCATGCCCGAAAACTCACCAGAATTAACCAAAATGCCAGCATCCGTATAAGCAGCATCATCGAGAGGTTGATTTGGGTTATCAGGATTATCTATAACACGTTTTATTGTTTTACCATACTTTTTAGCGAAAGCAAAATCTCTTTCATCATGGGCAGGAACAGCCATAACAGCACCGGTACCATAGTCGACGAGAGCATAATCAGCCACCCATATTTCACTTTCTTCGCCATTAAACGGATTGATAATATGAGTACCTAAAGGCACACCTGTTTTTACACGTTCAGTAGAAAGTCTTTCGATTTCCGTCATTCTTGAAGCGTTTTCTCTATATTTTTTAACTGCTTCAATATTTTCAGGTGTTGTTAATTTCTCAATGTCTTTATATTCAGGAGCAACTACTAAATAAGTTATACCGAATACTGTATCAGGTCTTGTTGTATAAACAGGTATTTCAAGTCCATCAATTTCTTTTACTTTAAATTTTAAAATTGTACCATGGGATTTACCTATCCAATTTTTTTGCATAAGCTTAACTCTGTCAGGCCACCCATCGAGTTTATCCAAGTCATTTAACAGTCTATCTGCATAATCGGTGATTTTTAAGAACCATTGTGAAAGATTTTTCTTTTCTGCAACGCTGTCACAACGCCAACATTTACCATCGATTACCTGTTCATTTGCAAGTACGGTTGCACATTTAGGACACCAATTTACGGCTGCTTCTTTTTTATAAGCAAGACCTTTTTTGAAAAATTGTAAGAAAAACCATTGTGTCCACTTGTAATAATCAGGTAAACAACTTGCAATTTCTCTATCCCAATCAACCATAATACCTAATCTTTGAAGCTGACCTTTCATATATTTGATATTATCAAGTGTCCACGTTTCAGGATTAGCACCATGTTGAATTGCGGCATTTTCAGCAGGAAGACCGAAACTATCCCAACCCATCGGGTGAAGAACATTATATCCGTTCATCTTTTTAAATCTTGCGATTACGTCTGATATCGTGTAATTTCTAACGTGTCCCATGTGTAATTTTCCTGACGGATAAGGCAACATTGAAAGAACATAATATTTAGGTTTGCTTCTGTCTATTTCAACTTTATTAACTTTCTTTTCTTCCCAAATTTTTCGTCTTTTTTCTTCAATTTCTTTAGGAAAATATTTAATATCGTCCATTTTGATTCCTCGTAACTATTGTGTTTATTCCTGCTCAAGAACTTGAACAACTGCATTATTATTGTACATTTTTGCAATATCAAGAGCTGTTTTGCCATCTGCTGTTTTAATTTTAGTATTAGCACCGGAATTTAGCAAGAGTCTTAATATAACATCATTACCTTTGTAAGCTGCTATATGTAAAGGCGTCCAGCCATGCTCTTCTTTTAAATTCACTTCAGCTTCGTATTCAAGAAGTAATTTAACAATTTTAACATTATTATCCCAAGAAGCTATATGTAGGGGAGTAGCTTGATGAATATTAGCAGAATTTGGGTTTGCACCTGCTATTAACAGCAGCTTAGCATCTGCAAAATCTTTTCTTATTACAGCTTCCATAAGTGGAGATTTATTCAAATTATTTACTATATTTACATCAGCATTTTGAGCAATCAAATTAATTACCATATTTGTATTGCCTCTGAATACTGCATAATAAATCGGAGTCCAAGCTGCTCTACCTTTTGAATCTATGTCCGGAGAATATGGCGAAATTATATCAAACATCTCAACATCTCCGTTATTTGCTACAATGTGAATTGGTTGTTGATTATACTCATCTCTTATATTGACAGACATTCCTGATTTTAAAAACAAATCAACAGCTTCTTTATTATTATCGTTTAGTGCTGCAATAAAGGATCTTTCATTGTATTCATAGCCCATTTTTTTTATTTGCATTTTGTAAAATACAGGAAGATCTTGAATTTTTTTCCAAGCAAATTGACCAGCCCAAGCTATTAAAACCAAACATAAAACAGCAAGAAGATTTTTAATTCTCTTGTTATCTCCATCGTTATTAACATTATCTATTTCAACGTTTTTAATTTTTTTATTTGATTGCATTTTTGACTTTCTATAAAACAATATTTACAAGACATTTATAATCTGTTCGTTTGAAATATCCAAACATATTTTGTTGTCACAACTTTCTGAACGTTTATCCCATAAACAAGGTCTGCACTCACAAATTTGATTTTTTATTACAAAAACATTATTTTTGTTTGGAACAAGTTTTTTTTCATCAGTAGGACCAAACATAGCAACTGTTTTTACATTCAATGCGGTTGAAAGGTGCATGGGTGCTGAATCACAGCAGATAACTGCTTTCGCCGGTTTCATTAAAGAAGCTAAATCCAAAAGACTTTTTGTTTCTCCGTAAAAGTTGTGAAAATTTTTATATTTATTGGTATCAATTTTACTCAAAATATAATTGATACAATCCTCATCATCAGGACCTCCGACTAATCCTACTTGTTCACCCTTATTTAAAAGAATTTCCGTCAATTCTGCCCATTTCTCATTACCATAGCTTTTTATAATGTTCTTTTTTATGCTCATTTTACTCACACCAGGGTGAATTAAAATCATATCTTTGGATTTAGAACTTTCCGCTACGGAAATAGATGGATTTTCAAATTCAGCATCGGTAAATTCTTTTACCAGTTCAAAATACATTTCACCGGCAAATCTTTGATTATTCAAAGTGACAGCTTTTGTTAGTAATTTTGCAGTAAATCCACCACAGTTGAACCCTATTCGATTTTTAATCCCTGTAAAAAACAACAATACCGGAATTAGTTTATTTGAACCCGAGGAAATTACTGTATCAAATCCACCAAATAGTGCTTTAAAATAGAATTTCAATAATTCTGTATACTTGTTTTTTGATTTAATATCAGTCAAAATAACATCGTCAATATCAGAAGTTAAATCTTTAATGCTTTTGCTTCTTGGTTCAAGACACAATGTAATCTTAGCTTCGGGAAATTTTGTTTTAACAGCTTTTACTACAGGCAAAAAAAGAATTTCATCACCAATGCCGCCAAAGTTAACCAATAATATCTTCTTCTGATTATTCATAATTAAAAAGGTTTCGTTTGATTAAGTTTATTACGTAGTTCTCTGAAACGAGCTATATCTTCCTGTGTTTTGCTTGATTCTTTGAATACAACTTGACTTGATGGGTGAACCATCAAAATATAATCAATATGAATTTCTAAAAAATTATATTTTCTTGGCGGAGCAGATGTTGTTCTTGAAAGTATTTCAGCGTTTGTTACGGCTAAAAATCTTTTTTCTTTATCGTTTAACAAATCTGTTAATTCTCTGTTTGTATTTGTATATTTAGAAACATAGACCGTACCTTTTATGTCGTGATCAACTGTTAATATACAAACTTCTATTGGTATCATATCAGAATTTTTAGCCATAAATTTTTCCTCTGTATTAATTTTGATTTTATTATATCTCAAAAAATGATATTAATCATTTTTTACTTTGTATTTTATTGCAAAAACTTGTCCCGGTTTGAGTTTTACATTCAGTTTATCCTTACAAATTGAAAAATCTTTTGATGGTGTTAAAACTTTACAATTCAATGAAATTTTAGAGTTTTTAATGCTTACTGACGAATCTGTCGACTGTAATTGGTTATTACTTACAACAACGATTAAAGCTTCATCTCCGAGTTGTCTTTTATAAGCATAAACTTTTTTATCAGACGTTTTAAGCATGCTAAAATCACCTTTTGTAACCAAATCACCAAGACTTTCACGAAGTGCAATTGTTTCTTTTAATTTCGACTGCATTTCGGGCATGTTACCCCCCGGACGTCTTGAGTAGTTAAAGATATCAATTTTGTTTTTATGAGTATAATACTTCATATTGTCAGTGTAGGTGCGTGTTGCAGGCTTTCCGGAATATGAATAGTCATATTTATCTCCGGACTGAAACCCATCAACATAATAAGGATTTAAGGGAAGAGTGGCATTCATATACATTATTGCTTCAGCATACTCTTTTGATTTTAGATATACACTTTCTAAATCATGAGAATTAAAACACCCTATAATTGCTTTCTTTTTACCATTTTTAGCAAATTCACCAATTAATTTAAACATAAATTCAAAATCTTTTGAAGATTTAAAATTCAATTAATTCAGAGCATTTCCATAATAACCATCGAAACCTGCTTCAAGTAATTTCGGAGCAATTGCTGTTGGAGTAGGAACTTTGGGAGGAGCCCATGCCTCGGCTGTTTCGGCTAAAAACATAAATTCAGGGTCTTTTTCTCTTGCATATTTTATCAATTCAGACCAAAATTCTTGTGGTTTAATTGGTGCAACATCCGCTCTTATTCCGTCAGCACCTGCTTCAATCAACATATCAACATATTCTTTGTGTTCATCAAGAAGCTCTTTATTTAACGAGCCATCTGTATTAACAGTCTTAAATAATCTTACATCCGTCCAATCAACAGGAATAACAGCTTTTCCGTTTTTATCTTTTATAAACAAATCAGGGTGTTCTATTGCCATCTCGGCAGAACCGCATGCCGGAATATCAACCATAACTCTAATTCCACGCTTATGACATTCTGACACAAATTTTTTAAATTGCTCTTTATCTGATAATTTTGAATTTTCGTCAATTAAATTTTTATCAATTGCAGCTATATCAAGCATCGCATAGACAGAACCCGCTGTTCCTATTGAAGCAATTTTTCCGACAGGATTTATCGGCATCAAATGAATAGTATTAATTCCATAATTCTTTAATTCATCGAGTCTATCTATTGCATTTAAGAAATTACCTCTTATATCGCCTTTTTCAACTTCAATAATTTCATTTCCGTTTTTATCTTGTGCATTAAAACTACGCATATTAATTTCATATATTATTGCTTGATTATTTAAAAACAGCGTTCTTAAATCATTTTTAATATAATCTTTTGCATAAACGCAATTTGATAATGTACCTGCTATAATAAGCGATAAAAGCAACTTTCTTTTCATTCGCAATTACTCCTGATTATTTGACAATCCAAAAATATTTGATATTTATAAATTTTATAAAAATATTATATCAAATTTTCTATACATGTATAGTTTTTATCATATAATTTAATTATGAATTAATAAAAATAGAGGCAGTTATGAAACAAAAACTTGAAGAATTATATTCGTTAATATCATCTGAAATTCAAAATGCAAACACTTTTACAGACTTAGAAACAGTTAAAAACACACATTTGTCAAGAAAAAGTGAACTCAATAATTTGAAAAAAAATCTTAAAGATTTGTCACCGGAGGATAAAAAAACAATTGGCATGCTAACGAATAAAATTTCGCAAGACTTGCAAAATTTATACGAAGAAAAAGCAGAAATGTTGAAAACTGCCGAAAGAAATGAAAAATTAAAATCAGAAGTTATTGATATTACTTTACCCGGTGATTATATGCCTGCGGGAAAAATTCACCCGATTACAAAAGCTATGAATGAAATTACAGAAATATTTCAAGGTTTGGGATTTTCTCTTGTAAAGCCGGAAAATTCTCCGGAAGTCGAAACTGAATACGTAAATTTTGATATGTTAAACTTCCCAAAAGATCACCCTGCAAGAGATATGCAAGACACTTTTTATTGTGAGGATAAAGATAATGTAATATTAAGAAGTCAAACATCAGGTGCTCAAATTCGTGAGATGTTGACACATAAACCTCCAATTCGTGTAATTTCTCCGGGACGTGTTTTCAGATGCGAATCAGTAAGTGCAAGAAAACACAATCAATTTCACCAAGTAGAAGGTCTTTTAATTGATAAAGACATAACATTTGCTGATTTGAAAGGTATCTTAAACGAGTTTATTAAAATATATTTTGAAGGAGCAAGACCAACAAGACTTAGAAACAGTTTTTTTCCATTCACAGAACCAAGTTGCGAAGTTGATGTTCAATGTATTATGTGTAACGGAAAAGGTTGCCGCACTTGCTCAGGTTCAGGTTGGCTTGAAATTTTAGGTGCAGGGATGGTTGATGTCAACGTATTGAGAAATGTTGGTATTAATCCTGAAGAATATTCAGGATTTGCATTCGGCATGGGTGTAGAACGTATGGCTATGCTTAAGTATGCAATTGATGATATAAGACTTTTCTTTAATAACGATATGAGATTTCTTTCTCAATTTAAAGGAAAATAAAATGTTAACGAAAAGAATTATACCTTGCTTGGACGTAAAAAACGGTCAAACTGTAAAAGGTGTTAATTTTGAAAACTTGAAATATGCAGGCGATCCTGTTGAACTCGCTAAAAAATATTCTTCAGAAGGCGCAGATGAGTTAGTATTTCTTGATATTACGGCGACTAATGAAAGCAGGAAAACCACTGCGGATATGGTAGAAAAAGTTGCAAAAGCAGTTTTTATTCCTTTTACAGTTGGCGGAGGTATTAAATCTATTGAGGAAATTAATATTATTTTAAACGCTGGTGCGGATAAAATTTCTTTAAATTCAGCTGCTGTAAAAAATCCGGAATTGATAAAAAAATCAGCTGAATATTTTGGTTCACAATGTATTGTTGTTGCTGTGGATGCAAAATTTATTGATGACGATTATTTTGTATTTATCAATGCAGGTAAATTAAACACAGGAATTAAACTTAAAGAATGGGTAAAGCAAGTTCAAACTCTTGGTGCAGGAGAAATTCTTTTAACGTCTATGGATGCAGACGGAATTCAAAACGGTTTTGATATTAATATGACAAAACTTGTTACTGACAATGTTTCTATTCCTGTTATTGCATCAGGCGGTGCCGGTCCAAATTCAGAACATTTCAAAGATGTTTTTGAAAAAGCAAACGCAGATGCAGCACTTGCTGCCTCGATTTTTCATTATAATACGTTACCAATAGGCATTTTAAAAGATGATTTATACAATTATAATATACCAATAAGGAGAAATTATGACTAATACAGTTGAGTTTGACCCAGGCATAGGAAATTTAGCAGATAGCCTTTATTCAGAGGCTTATGTTATAGAAAATGATATGTCTACAATGCCTCAAAGAGCAAGAAAAATGAGATATTTTCAAGCTGTGTATAAAAGAATTGTTAAGGTTATGCTAAACAATCTTGCGTTTTATAATGGCTGTTTAGCTTGGGCTTATTGTATAAAGAATCTTGATTCAGAGGCAACAATTTCAGGCAATCCGTTTGTATCATTGACAGATGAACAAAAGGCAAATTATGCTCCTACCGATTCAGTAGATTTCTTTATTGAATATTTACCGCAATTTTATTCTAATTTGAAATATTATAATATAAAAGGCGTTCAGCTTCCTGAAAATACAGATTATATCTTAAATACATATCGAGAGTTTGTTGCAGTAAATGAAGGATTTATAAACGCTCATAAAACTGCTGACATTATTTTACCTGACAACGTAAATTTTTCTAAATCTGCAGAAGATTTAAAAAACGAAATTTTATCAGCAGTTGAAAATAAAAATATCTTGACTTTATTATCCTTATAATATGCAATAAGCACTTGAATTTTAGTCATTTATTGTTTAAAATATTATAACAAAAAAGGATTATAAATTTATGACAGATTACAACAGAGAGCAACTCGCTAAAGATTGTTTTATTAACCGATCCGACGATGCTTCATTGATAATTTCTAAAATTGATGTTTACGAAGAAAAGCTTAATCCTGAAGATTTCGTAAATATGGTGAATTATTTCTTTGAAATAAGCAATAATTATCAAGTTGTAATGCACCTGTTAAAACTAATTAATAAGTATAAATTCAAATGCAGCGTATCATATCTTGTTGATGCTTTGATTTTAAAAGATGAATATAAAAATAAATTCAAAGATGAAGATAATTTGCTTAATATTAGAGTTAATGCTGCAAAATGTCTTGCGAACATAAAGGATAATTCTGCAGTAAATCCGCTTTTGTACTGTATGAATAATAAAGGGGAAAACTATAAATTACGTTTATGTTGTGCAGAGTCACTCGGAAAAATAGGAGATAAATATGCAATAATTCCATTGACAGAAGTTTTAAAAGACGTAAATGAACAATCTGTCTATCTCAAGGAATCTGCAGTTTTTGCACTTGGTATGATTGGTGATTCAAAAGCTATTGACCCTCTCGTTTCAATTTTAGAAACACAAAAGGGTATTATTGATAAGTTCACTTTTTTGAAAGAACGTGCTATTGAAGCTCTTTCAAAAATTAATTCAAACAGTGACAGGGTTTTTAAGGCATTAAAAAAATCTTTGAATGATGAGTCTACACAAGTAAGAATTAATGCAATCGAAGCACTTTCAAATCTTGATAATAAAGAGGTTCCGGACCTTTTGTATTCTTGTTTATCAGATCCGTCAGAAGAAGTTGTAAAAAACGCAATAATAGCACTTTTCAATATTTTAGGTGAGGAAATATTGTATAAAATATTAAACGATACTTCTTTGCCGGAGCATACAATGAGACAAATACGAGAAGTTATAAAAGAAATTGATGATTGCGAAAACGATGATGAAATCGAATGCGACAATGAATAGGTAACTTTAGACTATGTCAAGATTTCAAACACCAAAAACTAATAAAAAGAAAAAAAAGTTTTTATTACTGATAATATTTTGTATAACATTTGGCGTAACCTTATTTGCTATATCACAATTTTTGAAAGCTTATACGCCTGCAGTTGACGTAAATATAGGACAAGAAACTGTTACAGAAGTTGAATCTGATTTTTATCAGGAAGCAAATATTGATGATAGACTTAAGTGGATTCAATTTGAGGACAATGTTGAAGAATCTCCCGTAGTTGCAGAAGTTCAAGACACATCAGAAAATAAAATTGAAAATACAAACGTAGAAAAAAAATCGAACAAAACTAATCAGCAAAAACCGGTTCAGCAAGCGAAAGAAGAACCTGTTTTTTCACCTAAAAATATATACAAAAATGACGAAAAAACAAACTTTAGTGTGCCGATTGTAGAAGATTATGAACCCCCTGTTCCCAAAGTAACAGAGGTGGTAAAATCAAATAATAACGTGCAAACTTCTACAAAAAAGACAAAGGTTTATGTAGGCTATTACTTAAGCATGACAGAGGCAAATAAAGTCAAACATCTTATTTCTGCTGATTTTCCGGCCTATAATCCGGCAGTAATTTCTATGAATAATCAATATATCGTTCAAATCGCAACTTTTGAAGATAGAACAAAAGCTGTAATTCTTCAGATGGATTTGGCAGATAAAGGTTTTCCGGCGAGGTTACAAACCTTTTAAAAAAAGAGCCTCATTATTAGTGAGGCTCTTTTTGTATAATCCGTAAACTAACCAACGTATTGCGGAGTTGC
>JBJEGN010000067.1:0-2599 GCA_051875105.1 Candidatus Gastranaerophilaceae bacterium | reverse complement strand
TTATATTGTTTGTTGTTCTCATGCAGAATAATTTCAAAGCATCTCTGCTGATTACTTTCTTTTTAGTAAATTCTTCAGCCCATAACTCGTCAGGACACTTGCCCTGCAAGACTTTGCCTTTGGATGGCTTTTTATTTAAATAATTTTCAATAAACCTATCAAATAAAATTTTAAAATCATCAAATTTCATAATTTGATTATTTTTAATCTCATTCTTTAATTTTTCAGGTCTTTCGGTAATTTTGCCTCCACGATACCCAACAAATCCCTTGGAAAGGTACTCTTTTATTTTTAAGAAATCCCTTTCCACAGGTTTTGTTTGGGCATTATAGGGGAGTGCAAAATGGATGTGTATGCCGAGATTCTGAATTAAAGAACCACCATCTTTTTTATGTTTAACTTTTACGGTTTTTGCTCTGCCGCCTGCAAAATCTTTGCAACGATAGTCTTTACCGTTATCAAGATAAACATCTTCAGGAATTCCAAAGTTTAGAACTCCATAATAAAATGCTTGAAAAATATGGTCAGAGTTTGGCGAATCTGCGTGTAAAAACCAACCCAACCATTTTGAAGTTTTTGCATCCCGAAATACTGTAACCCAAGGAAAACAAACAGTTCCGTTAAAATCGACTGCAACATCTATTTGAGCATGGTCTGATACCCAACAAGCACCGGCATTTAATTTTGAATAATCTCTTGGCACATAGTTTGCATATTTTTTATTCCAAGCAGAGTCTCCATATCTTGCAATAAATATAGCTTGTTCCGGCACTTCACTTCTTAATCTTCTAATAAAGGTTTTGCTTGTTGGAAAATTGTTAACACAATCAAAACCTTGCCTTTTAGCAAAACCAAAAGTTATATTCCAAGCTGTTTCAACAGAAGGAGCACCTTCTCTTAAATAAATACTTTTAAAATATTCAAAGCATTCATTATCAACTTTACTAAAACCTTTTCTATGGCTTCCATAATTTGATAATAATGCGGTTATTCCACCACAGGAATATTTTTTCAAAGCTATTGTCAGGGAAGAATAGCAAGCTTTTTTATGAGGATATTTTTGCGACCAGTCTGCAAGAAAATCCAATTTTTCTTGATAAGTCATACCTTCTGTTAGCCTAAATAACTCCAAATACTTTTCGGCTTTGGCTTTCATCCATTTTGGAGCATTAGAATAAACTTCCAAACTTCTTTCCATATCTTCATTTGTCGTTGGTGTAAGATATGATTTATATTTTTCTATATATTGCAAAGGCATAGACGACAATAATATTTGATAATTTTTCTTTCTGCCTGCAAATTCAAATCTACATTTATATTCTCCTGATTTGCATTTTCTTCTAATAGTTTCTCTTTTACTATTAGTAAGACTGCAAACCTCTTCAATATTTAACCAAACATCTGAAGTGTTATTCATTATTTAACACTCCTTTTATTTTTGAATAAAATCAGTACATTTTCTTTCATCCATTGGTCAAATAATTCATTTTTTCGGCTACCTTTAATAAGCATATTTATATAGTTACGAGAGAACCCTAACTCTTTCCCTAAGTCATTTTGAGTCATTTTCAATTCTTTTAAACCAATGATATATTTTTGATTTAACGATAGCCTCATTCTCTCCGTCCTCTAATCGATTTTTAAATTTTGTTATTCATTATTTAATATACTATTTAAAAACGAATAGTCCGTCAATAATTTTAGTAAAATTGTGAACAAAGTAACAAGTAAAATTTAATTCATAATTTTAAAATACTGATTAAATAACGCATAAAGACATATTAAAATATGAAGTATTGTAAAGAAGTTGTGAATAGTTTTATTGAAAAAATGAATAATTTGTGTAAACATGATTTTTGAAAAGGAGTGCTATTACAAATGACTATACAAGAGAGACTAAAATCATTGAGAATGCAAGTATCTTCGGGGATTGATGCGTTTTGCGAAGAACTATTGAAAAATGGTTTCAAAATCACAGCACCAACCATTTATGGTTATGAAGGTGGACAAAGACAACCTAGTGTTTCATATATTAGCGGATTAATTAAAGTATATGATGCCAATCCTTTTTGGCTTTTACAGGGTGTAGGAGAGATGTTTGTATCCGAAGAAGATAAATCAAAAGCAAATATGCCTGCAAATGTTGATTTATCCAATACGGTTTTTATTCCTGTTGTAAATATGGATGTATCGGCAGGATTTGGTTCATTAACTGAAGAGATAGAATCAACTAAAGATTTTGTGTCTTTCGGTAAAGATTGGATTAAAAAACATATAAGTGCGAATGTAAATGATTTAGTCATGTTTACTGTTAGAGGCGACTCTATGGATGGTGGTAACAGCCGAATTAAAAATGGTTCGCAAATAATAGTAGATACAAGTGTAAAAGAATATATAAATGATGGTATTTATGCAATAAGAATAGAAAATGCTCTATTTGTAAAACGCCTGCAATATATGCCGGGGAAATTATTAGTTAAGAGTGATAACCCAATATATCAACCTTTTGAAGTTGATTTAAAAACTGATAGTGTAAATATTATTGGTGCTGTTGTTTATGTTATGAACGACATGTCCTGCATATAATAAAATAATAAAA
>JBJEGN010000066.1:0-2601 GCA_051875105.1 Candidatus Gastranaerophilaceae bacterium | reverse complement strand
TTTGAAGGAATGTCGCAACCCTCTTTATATATTCATTTTGGACTATGTTATTTTTAATTTCCTCAATTAAAGGAATGATTTTTCCAACAACATCATTTTTTTGTAAAGGAGTTGCATTTTCAGGAAGTTCTTCCAACAACAAATTTAAACGATAGTCAAGCAACAAAGGTGCATTCAACATATGTTCAATATACGCATTACCGCCATTTTCTCTGATAAATTCGTCAGGATCTTTGCCTTCCGGTGGTGAAACTACTCTTATTTCGCAAGAGTATTGATTACCGGAAGTCGCATAACTTGAGTCAAACTGTTTGATATCCCCAAGACCTGAAAAAACCTCTTTTATCAATCCTGCACTTCTTTCTGTTGCCATTTTTCCGGCATTATCAGTATCAAAAGCAAGATAAATTTTTCTTGATTCACAATATTTTGAAATAAGCCTGATATGATCAACTGTTAACGCTGTTCCGCAAGATGCCACCGCATTTTTAACACCTCCGACTTGAAGAGAAATAGTGTCAAAATAACCTTCACAAATCAGTACACTGTCAAAATCCTTTATTGACTCTTTTGCTTTATCAAATCCATATAAAATACGACTTTTATTATACAAAATTGTATCGGGAGAATTCAAATATTTAGGATTTTGTCCATCTTCCAAAGCTCTTGCACCAAATGCTACCACATTTCCGTTTTCATCCTTTACAGGAATCATCAAACGTCCACGAAATCTATCTATAAATCCTTTATGATTTTCTCTTTTAATTATAAGTCCTGCATCTTCAAGGGCTTGAACATCTTCCGAGTTTAAATGTTTTTGCAGTCCGTCAAAACCTTTTGGTGCATAGCCTAACATATATTCGTCGATTGTTTCTTGAGAAATAGAACGTTTTTTAAGGTATTCTCTTGCAAAAGCTGCTTCTTCCGAATTAAGCAGGTTATTATGATAGAACTCTGCCGCCTTTTTGATAGCTTCGGCAGCCGAAGATTTCTTCTTGCCGTAATCACCGCTGAAAGAAGTCGTCGGAAGCTCTATTCCCATAGTTTTTGCTTCATCTTCAATAACATCTCTAAAAGATTTACCTTGAATTTTCATCAAAAAAGAAATAGCATCTCCGCCCTCTCCGCAGCCAAAACATTTGAATATACCTTTTGTCCTGTTTACTGAAAAAGAAGGCGTCTTCTCCTTGTGAAAAGGACAGCAACCCATATAGTTTGCACCGGATTTTTTCAACACAACATATCGCTGTACAACTTCAACAATATCAAGTCTGTTTTTAATCTCATCTACAGCTTCCTGATAAGTTTGTGCCATTTTAACCTGCCAATCCGTTTATTAAAGCCATTCTATTCAGGAATGAATCGGATTTTATATATTCCAAAGATGTCGGTAAAAATATTTCCTTAAATTTTACAATTGCATATCTATCTGTCATACCGGAAATATAATCACAAACTGTACGCTTTAAAGCAGCATCCGTTGAAGACGGATATTTTTTTTGTAATTCGTCATAATAGTATTCAAATAGCATCCTAATTATATTTTGGGCTTTATTTTCCTCCGATTTTGCAGCAGAACCAAGGTAGACATTATCAAACATCCACTGTCTTAAGATTTTCATGTGATAAAAACATTCCTCTGACATCTTGACAAAGTTTTGACCATAACTCGTTTCAACAATATCATATATCATTTTTGTAAAACGAACATTTTTATCAGCAGAAAAATATTCTATTGAATCTTGCGGTAAATCCTCCGGACGTATAATTCTTGCCCTAACCGCATCATCAAAATCATGGTTTATATATGCAATTTTATCAGCAAGCTGAACAATTTGCCCCTCAAGAGTATATGCAGGTTCTAAAGCGTAAGAATGACAATATATTCCGTTCAAGGTTTCTTTAGTTAAATTCAAATTTTCTATAACTTCCGCAACACGAACACTCTGTTCATTATGCTTATAACCTTTATCCATTAATTCATTTAAAACAGCTTCTCCACTGTGCCCAAAAGGAGTATGTCCTATGTCATGACCAAGAGCAATCGCCTCTGTCAACTCCTCATTCAATCTCAAAGCCTTGGCTATTGTTCTTGAAACTTGAGATACCTCAAGAGTATGAGTCATTCTTGTTCTGTAATTGTCATCATCAGGAGAAAAAAATACTTGAGTTTTGTGCTTTAAACGTCTAAAAGCACCTGAATACAAAATTCTATCTCTATCTCGTTGAAAACAAGTCCTCAAAGGACAAGGATTTTCTTCTCTTCCTCGACCTCTCGACAAACTACTCTTTGCTGCAAATTCACTTAAATTACGCAACTCTGCTTCTTCTGAAAGTTCTCTTATACTCTTCGATATTATCTGCATTTTTACCACCTATATACATTCTACTAAAAAAAATATTTCTTTTAAAGTGAATTTTGACTTGATTATTTATTTTGTTTAACTTATTATCATACTACAATTTGAATTTATCGAAAGGAAATAAATCATGTCAATAGAATGCGAAATCTGTGGAAAAAAATCATTAAAAGCAGCAAAAATTTCTTTTTCACACAAACAAAACGTTCACAGACAATACCCTAACCTCCAAACAGTTAAG
>JBJEGN010000065.1:0-11546 GCA_051875105.1 Candidatus Gastranaerophilaceae bacterium | reverse complement strand
CCTTTCGGAAAGAATGCAGTCGATTTTTTATTCGGCTGTTTTTTTACAGCCCCTTATATAATGCCGAAAAATCCGACTCTGATTTTATTTCAAAATATGCAGTCTGCTTTGAGCAATCAGAAACCGACGATGATTTGAGAAATGCCGTTTTTTCTGCCTTTGGTGTTCAGATAGACGCCGATGAGTTCAATAATCTAATGAGCGTCATTAAAAACACAATTATTGATATTGATTTATCAGGAACGGATAAAAACAATCTTGATTTAGTCAAATGGGCGGAATTTGCTTACGATAACGGTTGGGGATATGTATGGGGGTCGCATGGTCAGGTGCTTACGGAAAAAGAGCTGAACAGACTAAAGAGTGTATTCGGTTCCCATGTTACAGACAAAGAAGATTTCATCCGTACTCATTGGCTGGGTAAAAGAACATCCGACTGTGTAGGGCTCATCAAAGGTTACGGTTGGTATGATGATACAAGCGGAACAATTAAGTACGGAACTAACGGTATGCAGGATGTAACAGCTGACGGAATGTTCTCTGCCGCAACAGAAAAAGGAACAATTAATACTATGCTGGATATCCCCGGTCTTGCGGTATGGCATCAGGGACATATAGGTGTGTATATCGGAAATGGCTATGTAATTCATGCAGCCAACACCTATGACGGAGTAATAAAAACCCCGATAACCTCAAGCGGTTGGACTCATTGGCTTAAAGTTCCTTATATAAATTATGTTGAAGAACAGGAGTGAAAATAAATGACTGATATTTCAAAAGAAAGGCAAAACGAGATACTCGAAAAAGCACTCGATTGGTTTGCAGAACACTTTGAATCCAAAGAATTGTTGGATATACTGCATGAGCATCTTGATATGAACGATTCGGAAATCGACTTTTTCGGTTTTGATTTGCCGAGTGTTGAAAGTACGGAACAAATATCCCTAATTCATCTTCACGAAAGAGATGATGATTGCTATTTCTATACAAACAAACCTTTAAGCTTATTTCAAGCCGCCTGTATTTATCAATATAATATGAGCAGTAACATTAACCGACTTACTCTTGACAGCTTTATAAGTGAATTCGGAGAGGCTGACCTTATAAATGAAACTGCATTTTCAATTATGAGTAAAAGCATTTCATCAAGTGAAAAGATTGCAAATGTAATGGAATTTGATTTTGAAAGCAATCGATTCAATATATACGACAGAGGAAACTGCAAGTGGAATAGCTTTCATTTGTGCGATATAGGCGAAGCAATAGACGAGGCTACCTTTAATGATGAGCTGAGTTTGTCAGAACAGCACAGCATCTTCATTAAACAATTACAGGGCAAGGAAATCATTGAACCCATTTCATCAGATGAAAGTCAGATAATGAGTATGTAAGAAAGAGGTGATATTTTGAACTTAAACACAAGGCTTCATTGCAAAGACGAATAAGTCAAGGCAGAGAAATGTATTGTCGAAAAGGTCATCGAACTTGATGATGAAGAATATGGATCACTTTGTGAAGATTTAATGGATTACAGAGATTTCATAACAGAAAACAAAGAATCGATGTATGTTGATACAGACGAAGTTGTTCATTGTATTCTTGCTCTTGGTGAGAACTACGATGACGGTATTCTCATTAACAGCGAGGGATATGATTACGCAAGATATTACTCTGTTATTCAAAATGCAAGGCAGCTTGTTATGCTGGACAGATATCCTTCAATGAAAAATTTTATGGAAAGAATGTCATCAGTAGCTGAAGATATACTCTCAAAAGCAGTTGCCGAATCAAATGAAGATAACAGAGAATATACAGTTGATATTGATAAATACAATAAACCCGGAGAGCCTGTTGTTAATCCAGGCTTGCTTGATGATATGCTGACTGATAGCGGTATGGTTGAGGATACAATCTTGCACGATGACAGTATTGAATTGTGTTTGACAAAACAGGCGGCAAACACTCAATACCGAAAATATTATGATGCAAACAATTTAACCGAAATTGAAATAATGTGTGCTAAACATGCGTTATGGCTTTATGATGAATCAGGAGGAGAACGGGCTGACTTTTCAAATTGTCTTCTTGAGAATGTTGATTTATCAAATCGCAATTTATGCGGTGCTATTTTTAACGGTGCGGATTTTATTAACTGTAATCTTGATGACGCTTCTATGTGTGGTGCAAGTTTTGAAAACACTAAATTCAACAGATGCAGTATTAAGCATTTAATAGCAGAGGAAGCTGACTTTAAAGATTCTGATTTTTACAACTGTGATTTGAAAGGTGCATGTTTTACACACAGCAATTTTACAAAAGCAAAAATGGCTGACTGTAATTTTCACGATACAAGTTTTACGAAATGCTGCATTGAATCATGGATTTTTACGAACTGCAATCTCAAGATAGCTGATTTATCAAATGTGAGCTATTTTGAATCAGACTGGTTGAGTGAACATAGTGAAGATGAAAGTCCTGTTCAAAGTATGTGAGGTGATAATTAATGAAAAAGATATCGGTTACTGTTCAGTACGATGAAGAAAAGCTAAACACTCTAAAACTTTTTCTTGAAAAGAAAAATGTAAATATCAATAATGAGATTGTAAAACACATCGACAGTCTCTATACAAAAAATGTTCCTGCCGCAGTTCGTGATTTTTTTGAAATGAAATCAGGAGCAGAGAAGCCATCTTCAAACTCCAAACAGAAACCTAAGGTAAAGGAAACTCCTGATAATGAACAAAAGCAAATGAAAAATTAGCATCTGTCGAGCCGCTGTTCGCCGAAATTAAGGGAATTAACTCAATATCGGGAAAAGTATCCCACCAAGAAATTAAAAGCGAAAAATCGAGGAATTCAGGAAGAAAAACGGTCATAATCCCTTCCTCGATTCTCAAGCAGGATAAAGGCTTGATGTCGCTTAAGGCGGCACCAAGCCGAAAAACACCGCCCGGCAACGCCGTGCGGGACTTTTTAATTTGGCATCAAAACGCAGTTTAAGAGAAAAATTGTTATATCAAAAAGTTAAAGATTTTAACGCTATATTAATTTAAACTCTGCATGAATAGGAGATATTTACTAATTATTTTTGATGCTAAAAAGCGACATCAAAAAAGGAGCTGATTAAATTATGTCGGAAGAAGAAATGAAACGAGTATCGTTATATTGTCCAAAAGAAATCATTGCATTATGCGACAGTGATTTGAATCTTGCCGGAGTGAAAAGCAGAAATCAATTTATAATGGATGCAATTAAACTTTATGATTGCTATCTGCATAAGGATATAAATACTGATTTGCTTACTCCTGCATTCGAAACCGTTATCGATTCAAGGCTTGACTTAACGGAGTACCGTTTATCTCAAACGATTTTCAAACTTGCTGTCGAAATGGCTTGCACTATGAATGTTTTCGCCGGAGCCTTTAAGATAGAACCCGAAAAGGTGCGAAACATGAAACACAGAGTTATTCGTGAAGTGAAATCTCTTAACGGTGCAATTAATTTTGAAGAAATAGTCAAATATCAAAATGGTGAGTTGTAATGGCAAATATTGTTTTATATAGTCCATATTACAAAGGCAGCGAAAACAATATGGGCGGATACGCACGATACCTTGCAACAAGAGAAGGAGTAGTTGTTCCGAGAAATGAAAATCTAAATCGTCCTGAAACAACAAAGCAAAAGAATTTAATTAAGAAAATGCTGAAAGACTTTCCTGAATGCACGGAACTCCTTGAATACAAAGACTATATTTCAAAACCTACAATTGAAAACGCAAGTGAATTCATCACGAGAGTTTTTGAATCGAATGTGCAGACAGAAGGTCTCGGATACTATATTCAATACATGGCTACAAGACCCGGTGCCGAAAAGATTGCCAAGCACGGTTTATTTTCCGATAACGGAACACAATTGGTTTTGTCAAAGGTTGAAAAAGAACTCAATGAGTATGATGGAAATGTGTGGACTCATATTATTTCGATTCGCAGAGAAGATGCAGCCCGTCTTGGATTTGATAATGTTAAAGCATGGCAAGATTTATTGTCAGCGAAGCGAAACGAAATTGCAAAAAACATGAAAATCAATCCCAAGAATTTCAAATGGTATGCAGCCTTCCACAATGAAGGTCATCATCCTCATGTGCATATGATTGCTTACTCAACAGATGCTACCGAGCCATACCTAACAAGAGAAGGAATCAGAAATATAAAATCCTGTCTTGCAAAAGAAATTTTCAAAAACGATTTGATACAGATTTATGATGAGCAAATCTCATACCGCAACGAGCTTAAAAGCGACAGTAAAGAAATCGCAGAGGAGCTTATCGCTAATCTCAAACACGGAAATTGTGAAAATGATAATGTTGCACAGCTTATGATGAAATTAAATGAAATGCTGAAGAAGACATCAGGCAAAAAAGTCTACGGTTACCTAAGTCCCGAAATCAAAGCTGTTGTCAATATGATTGTTGATGAATTTGAAAAAGACGATAGAATTAAATCACTCTATGACCTTTGGTATATACAGAAAGATAAAATCACAAGTAACTATACCGATGAAAAATCAAAAAGAACTCCTCTGTCACAGAACAAGGAATTCAAAAGCATTCGTAATATGGTCATACAGGAAGCCATGACTATTGATAAATTAATCAATGATTTAGATGAAAAAATTTCTACTAACCCCATCATGATGAGTGAAGGCGAAAACGAAAGTTATGTACGTGATAAAAATACTATTGGTACAAATAATTCGAGGCAAATTAGTGCAATACTCGTAATGCGTTTGCTTGGTTATTTAGGAAATTTATTTAGTAACAAGCTCGAAATAAATAATAATAACAAAACGCAAAGAATTGACAAAAAACAGTATCGACAAATTGAGGAAAAGAAAATGGCACAAGGTTTAAAAAATTAAATTAGGGATATAAAAAACACATAGTGCTATTGTTTGCTAATTTAATTTATGTTATAATCATATCAAATATAATTATGTGTAATTGTGATTTTAGGTGAGTGTTATGGATACTATAAATAGTGTAAATTCCGGATTAACTACCGTAAAAAAAGGAATTGAAATAGCCGATAGTGGTATCGTATCAAAATTGATTGACAAAGCGTACTTACCAGCAAATAAAGCAGATGAATTTCTTTCCGAACAAGCTTTAAAGAACGGAGTCATAACGGAAGAAGATTTAGATAGAGCGGCAACAATATATAGCTCTTTCAAAATGAAAAAGGCATATAAAAGTATTTACAAAACAAGAAAAAAAGCAGATACTTTAATAAGCGGAAAGATTATTGAAGATGTTGACGATTTGGATGAGGACTGGTTTTCTGCGTTTGAAGAACATGTGTCAAAAATATCTGATGAATCAATATTAGATCTGTGGGCGGCAATTTTAGCAGGAAAAGTTATGCGTATTGGTACATTTCGTAAGATTATGTTAAATAGGATAGCTTTGCTTGATGCCTCTTCAGTAAAAGCATTTACAGAATTGTGTTATAGAACATATACCTTTTCTCTTTCGGACGGACAGACGCACAAAATTCCTTTCTATATATGTGATACGGAATTCGGTGAAATGAATAAATTTGATTCCTCAAAATTGACACAGAAGGAAAAATCAGATTATTGTAAAGAACTGCCGAGTGAGCAAGAATTGCAGATTCTTGAAGAAATCGGATTAATTACTCTTGGTGAAGATTTTGAAACAACTGATTTTTGTAATGATAAAGATTTATCTTTTAAAATAACAATAAATGACGAAAATATCGTTCCTTTTTCAATTGTACAAAAAGGTTCTGAATATTATAAAACTGTTTGGAATGGTAGTGTTATTTATACTGCAATTGGTACAGAATTATATAATATTTTAAGCTCGTTTTACCAACCAAAATCATATTTAATGCCGGTCGTTAAAAAATATAATCTTTTTATGAAATCTGCAAGTGAATTGCAACGCAAAAACGAACGAAATCCTTTATACCGTCTAAAACATAATAAAAACGAATTTAGTTATTTATAATTAAACATATTTTATTGTAATAAGGAGTAAGATTATGACAGTTATTAATTTGAAATTTGAAGATATTAATGAGGCAACAGAGCTTATCAATTTGGCTGACAGTAACGAAGAAATAGACATTATTCAAGAGAAAAATTTTAGTGGGGATATAACTACTGTTGAGTTGTATGTTACTTTAGGAATTAACATTATTACGGTTATTGCTCCAATAATCAAAAGGTTAATTGATAAACATAAGGTTAGTGGCTTGAAAATTGATGGAAATACAATTGAATTAAACAATGTGTCCGAACAATTAGTCGAGAAGATTTTAATGGAAAAGTTAAATAGTAAAACAGAAAATGATTAATACAAGTGAAATAATTAAAACAAAAATAGATTCAAGATGTTGCCGAAGAAAAACTAAGCATATAAATACAGTTCAAAGTATATTAGAGGAATGTTGTATAGAATTAGATGTTGATGTTCCAGAATTGATCTGTTGTGATACATTAGCAAAAAATTTTGGTGTATTTAAGTTAAAGGACAAGTCATATATTGTTTTTGATAATTGTCTTACTGAATCCTTATATTTGTTTAACGCAATTATTCTTACAGGTAATAATCCAAATGATGTAGATAAATTTTTTTACAAATTATTTGCAGAAGAACTTATACTAAACAATCATTTACCAAAAGGATTGTACTTTACCGGAAAATACAGAGATTTGACATTCAGTTTTGAAGACCAGGGTTTAAACGAAGCTACAAAACAAGTATCCTATCAAATATATTTTTTGTTGGGACATGAAATTACGCATTTATCATTAGCTAACAACACGCTTGAAATTTCATTTGAATTCAAAAAACTTGTTAATGTTGCAGTAAAATTACTCACTCGAAGATTTATTAACGAAGATAGAGATGAACAACGAGTTTTAAATGAAATAACCGGGTATTTTATTAAAGATAGGACTTTTGAAAGTATTGATGAATACGTAAATTATTTATCTAATGATATTCATTATAATAATTTCGTTGAAGAATGTTTTTGTGATTTTCAGGGATTTAAACTATTATTAGAGCATTATTCTAATGCTGAGTTTTCTATATATTCAATATCAAATGCATTGAATTATCTTGTTCTACAGGAAAGCATAAGAAGTGACTTGGCTAATGGTGCTTTAGATGTTAATAACACAAGTAAAGATGCACAGGATACTCTGTATTTTTCAGTATTAAGAATTCAAATGCTTTTGATTATTTTACAGATGAATGAAATAGAAACAATTGGTCTGGTTTATGATAAAACTCTTGATTGCTGTGAATTAACAGAACAGTTAGGAAGATTTATGGAGATGCTTCCTGATAGAAATATTTTGAACGAACTTAATTCTAACGATTTGCCTAATATTGATTTAAAAACGATTAAAGATATTTTAATTAAACAGCTTTTTTACAGTACCACAGAATAATATTAATAAAATTCAAGACAAAATGACTAATAACCAATCAAGCCTGCATATTGTTGCAGGCTTGATTGGTTTATAACATTTTAACAGGACATAACCAGGTATCACGATTGATTGGTAACAGTTCATTAGCCATACAAATAACAATACCCGGCTTAATATTCATTTTTAATTTATTAAGAACTCCAAAATTTTTATCAGGATTTGCAGGATTTTTGCTTTTCTTTATTTCGATGGGATAAACATCATTCCCTTCAACAATCAGCAGATCAATTTCTTTACCGTCTATATCACGATAATAATATAAATCAGGATGTTTGCCTGTGTTATAGTAACTCTTTACAATTTCAGTTACAACATATGTTTCGAAGAAGGCACCATCCATTGCACCGTTTTCAAGAGTTTCTGCATTGGGCCAACGGCAGAGATAAGCAGCCAAGCCCGTATCCATAAAATACATTTTTGGTGTTTTAACAAGCCTTTTTGTGATGTTTGTTGAGTATGGGTGAAGAATATATATTACTCCCGAACGCTCGAGAATAGATACCCAAGCCTTCGCAGTCGGTGCAGAGATACCTATTGCGCTTGAAATTTCGCTGTATTTTAGTTCCTGTGCTGTTCTTGCAGCCATAAAAACAAGAAAATCGTAGAATTCATTTAATTTACCAACCTGTGCAAGTTCCTTGATATCTCTTTCAAGATAGGTATTCACATAATCTGAATAATATCTGTCTCTTTCAATATCAGTAGTGATTATTTTGGGCATACTACCCTTAAAAATAATTTCAAATATATCATGGATATTTTTATCTTTAGCTGTGGTGATACGGTTTTTAATATCATCAAGATTAGGTTTGAACAATCCACTCGTCCGGGTTTCTATTTCAGCAGTAGATAATCCTGCCAAATCAAAAACAGCAATTCTGCCTGCAAGTGATTCTGATACATTCTGCATCATCTTGAATTTCTGAGAGCCTGTTAGCCAAAACAAGCCGTCATTTTTTTCGCCGTTTAATGCTTTTTCATCAACAATTTTTTTGATTTCCAAAAGAATTGAAGGCACTCTTTGAAATTCATCAATCAAAATAGGCAAACCATATGTTTCAAAAAACAATTCAGGATCGGTTTCTGCCAGTCGTCTGGCATTCATATCATCAAGGGAAACATATCGTCTGTTTTTCTCCCTTATATGATTTAACATCGTCGATTTCCCAACCTGACGCTGACCGCATACCATTACTACAGGATAATATTTTGATGCCTTTATTATTTCATTTTCCAAGTGTCTTTTAATATACAAACAAACCAACTCCTTGAGTAAATTAAATTACAACTTTATTTTACTCGTAAAGGTAGTTTGTGTCAAGTCAATTATTTTATTCATAACTACGAAAGGAAGTACTATCATAAGAAAACAATATCAAACAGAATATATACAGTTCACAGATGAACAGAAGCAGAGAGCAGCCGGCACAGACTTGGCTGCTTTTTTAATTTCCCAAGGAGAAAGTTTGAAACGATGCGGTTCGGAAATGCTTTGGGAAAACGGTGGCAGAGTTACAATCAGAGAAAATATATGGTACAGCCATTATGAGCAGACAGGCGGTAATGCAATACAGTTTGTTCAAAGGTTTTACAACAAGAGCTATCAGGATGCAGTACAAATGCTTTTGGATGAAAAAATAGAACCATTGAGTGTCGAACTGAAAAAACAGAAAAAGGAGAAGAAACATTTTGAATTGCCAAAAGCCAATAACGATATGCGTCAGGTGTTTGCTTATCTTTTGAAATCTCGCTTTATTGACAGAGATATAGTGGCATACTTCGCTCATGAAAAGTTGCTCTATGAAAGCGAGGAATATCATAACTGTGTTTTTGTCGGTATAGACAAAAATGGTACACCTCGACATGCTCATAAGCGTGGAACATACACTCTCGGTGAATCTTTTAAGGGAAATGTAGATGACTGTGATTCAGAGTATAGTTTTCATTATACAGGAACAAGTGATACTATCTATGCTTTTGAGGCACCGATAGATATGCTATCTTTTATTACATTACACAAAAAGCACTGGCAGGCTCACTCCTATGTTTCGCTTTGCTCTGTTGCTGACTGTGCTTTAATGCGAATGCTTAAAGACAATCCAAATATAAGCAAGATTTATCTCTGCCTTGATAATGACGCTAAAGGTATCGAGGCTGAATACAGAATACGCAATAGGCTTAAAGAAATCGGATACACAGATGTTTCATTCCTGCGGCCAAAGTATAAAGACTGGAATGAGATTTTAAGAGCACGAAACGGTCTCGTACCTCTCCCGGCAGTTGAGCATCCAACTCTAAACAAAATGCGTGAGCTTCTGCGTGAAACAGTACCCGAAGCTGTTAAATCCAACACTCTTCTATTTCCTTTTAAAACTCTGTCTGCCGACTATCAAAGGCTCATTGCATCTCAAAATGATGAACTGATAGTAAAAAATGCACATCTCCTTGCGAGAGATTCAATTCGCATGGCAAAGGCTTTGCTTAATGCTAATGAAAAAGAGTTAATGTGCGGTGTGTTTGAAAAGTATTTGCCTCACACTGACGCTACTTGCTTTGAAAATAAAATGAAAAATATCAAATACGATATGGAAACAGTTGAAAGACTGTTCGGCAATGACCAAATTCGAATCGCAAGTGTACTTGAACAGGATGTTCAAAGCCTTTACCAACTTGCCTGTGACAGCTTGAAAATGCAATTGCATATTGAAATGGGATTATCCGAAAATTTTATAAACGAACAGGAAGGAAGTGATAGTGAATGGGCAATCCGTCAGGCTTAATAATTGTTGCCGCAGTAATGTTTTGCGTGCTCGGTTTGATTTCTTTACTTGCACACATCTATAACCTTAATAATATTAAGGCAAAAACCGTCGGTGACGGTCAGCACGGTACAGCAAGATTTGCGAGTAAAGAAGAAATAAAAAAGACATACAAGCACATACCGTTTGAACCACAAAAATGGAGAGAACAGGCAAAGTTAGGCGAAATACCCATAACCTTTGACGGCAAACCATTGCCGCAAGGAATAGTTGTTGGGTGCAAAGGTAAAGGTAAAAACAATACAACCGCACTTATTGATGATCAGGATGTTCATGCCTTGATGATTGGTGCAGCGGGTGTAGGTAAAACCGCATATTTTCTTTATCCGAATATCGAATATGCCTGTGCATCGGGAATGTCTATTATATCTACCGATACAAAGGGTGATATCTACCGAAGCTACGGAGATATTGCTCAAAAGTATTATGGGTACAAAATATCAGTTCTTGATTTGCGTAACCCCACAAAGTCACACAGAAACAATCTCCTTCACCTTATAAACAAGTATATGGATTTATACAAAGAAAGCGTGGAGAAGAAGAAAGAAAATATTTCCTACAAGGCAAAGGCGGAAAAGTATGCAAAAATTATTGCAAAAACGATTATTCTTTCAGGTGGTGACAGTACGAGCTTCGGTCAAAATGCATTCTTCTACGATGCCGCCGAAGGCTTACTCACCTCTTCAATTCTTCTTGTTTCCGAATTTGCACCCGAAGGAAAAAAACATATTGTTTCGGTTTTCAAGATTATTCAAGATTTACTTGCTCCGTCAAAGATAAAAGGACAGACGCAATTCAAACGGTTACTTGATAAACTACCGCCGGAGCATAAGGCGAAATGGTTTGCAGGCTCCGCACTTAATTCAGGAGAACAATCAATGTTGTCTGTAATGTCAACTGCAATGTCAAGACTCAATACCTTTCTTGATACGGAACTTGAACAAATCCTTTGCTTTGATACAGAAATAGATGCGGAGAAATTCTGTAACGAGAAATCCGCCATATTCATAGTTATGCCGGAGGAAGATAATTCAAAATATTTTATGGTATCTCTTATCCTCCAACAGTTATACAGAGAAATACTTGCGGTGGCTGATGAAAACGGCGGTAAACTAAATAACCGTGTTATGATGTTTCTTGATGAATTCGGTAGTGCGACACGTTCCTAATTGAAAAGATTAGGCGTGAAGCTGTAAATATATT
>JBJEGN010000064.1:0-11552 GCA_051875105.1 Candidatus Gastranaerophilaceae bacterium | reverse complement strand
TAATCGGTGATATATTATTTTTTGAGTTGGATGATAAAGTTAAATCAATTTATTATTATGAAAAATATTTAGAATACATAAAAGATAATCCGTATGTGTATAATATTTTGGGTCATATTTATGAAACTGTTTATAAATCTGAACATATAGATAAACAATTAGAATATTTCCAAAAGGCTGTGGATTTGCAACCTGATGAGCCTTCTTTCAGGAAAAATTTAGGACTTGTTGCAGGAAGAAACGGGAAGATAAAACTTTTTAAAGAAAACTATGAAACGCTATTAAAACTCAATCATCAAAATGGTGATTATTTTGATTATGCTTGCTGGGCTTTCAAAAACAAATGTTTTGATATTGCCTATAAATATTTTTGGTATCGGTTTTATAAGGAAGTTGTACCAACTCCGTACAAAAATTTGTCCTTTAAATTGTGGGATAAAAATAAAGATTTAAGAAACAAAATTCTATGTTTGAAGTATGAACAGGGATTTGGTGATACGATAATGCTTTCGAGATTTTTGCCTCAATTTATGCAAACGGCTCCTAATTTAATAGTTCAGGTTCAAGAACCTTTAATTCCTCTTATGCAGTACAATTTCCCAAATATAAAATTTGTTTCGGATAAATCTGAAATAATTGAAAATAATGATTATGACTACCAATTCCCAATGATGGAACTTCTTCCGTATTTAAAAATTACAGATAAAAATATGCCCTTAAAAGATAAATATCTTGATGTTGATAGAAAAAAAACGGTAGAATTTGCAAAAAAATATATTAATAACAATAAAAAATTGAAAGTTGGAGTTGCATACCATGGTCATCCTGATTATCTTGGCGACAACAGAGATGTTCCGATTGATTTGTTTGCTGATATTGCAACAGTGCCAAATATTGAAGTGTATAATTTCCAACTGACAAACAAAAATGATTTTTTATCAAACGAAAAATGCAAAGAGGTTATTGACTTATCTCCATACTTAAGCGACTTTGAACAGACGGCATTGGGTATGAAAAATATGGATATAATTATTTCTACTGACAATGTCGTATTAAATCTTGCCGGTTCAATGGGATTGAAGACATATGGTTTATTCAATTATTATTCTGATTATCGTTGGTTTGCAATTAATGAAAATGATACCGGTTGGTATTCTTCAATCGAGGTTTATAGAGCTGAAAAATTTGATGATTGGGATAATGTTATGAAAAATGTTATAAAAAATCTTTCGATAATTGCAAAAGAAAAGTCGGTAAAACAAAAATCTAATAAGTGATAATTTTCAGCTATGAGTTTTTATTTTAGGCATAAACTTTTACTTAATTCTGCAAGAAATTGTTTGCGATATTTGGTAAAAACATACAAAATTAAGGAGATTAATCTCCCGTATTATATTTGTCCGGTAATATGGCAAGAATTGAGAAAAGAAAATGTTAGAATAAAGTTTTATCATATAGATAAAAATTTTATGCCGACGAAAGATTTTAAAGAATCCGATTTTATTTTATATCCAAATTATTTTGGAATTTGTGGCAGTCAAAATTCAGAGCTGACTAATCGCTATGAATTTTTAATTTCTGATAATGCACATTCTTTTTTTGCTAAACCTAAAGGATTTGCGGCTTTTTATTCTCCGAGAAAGTTTGTAAATGTTAATGATGGCGGAATTTTATATTGTAATCGTTCTTTGGATATGATTTTAGAACGAGATTTTGATAGGATTATTGATGTTTCTTATTATGAAAATTTTGTTAAAAATGAACTTTCTATTGATAATCAAGAGATAAAATTTATGAGCCTCAAAACAGAAAATTTTTTGAGAGAAAATAGTTTTGAGAATATAAAGGTGTTTCGTCGAGAAAAATTTGTCCGGATTAACAATATTCTTGCTGAATTCAATAGACTTGAGATAAGCATTCTGGATGATGATGTTCCTATGGTTTATCCGTTTCTGTCTGAAAGTTTTGAAATGTTAGAAAAAATTGTTGAAAAAGCAAGGGAAAAAAATATTTTCTTTATTAAGTTTGGTACTGAAGTCAGAAGAATTTTTTTGGAATATGATTTTGACCAAATAATTTTACCGATACCGTTAAAATCAGAGATGGTTGATATTTTAGCAGAAAATATTAATATTTTCTGAGAAATTATGTCTTTTATATTCGTTGCTAAAATACGTTATATATAATATTATTAATTGTATGAAAAAAGAAAAAATTGTAAAAATTTTGCTCAAATTTTTTGTAGCAATAATTGCCTTTATAGGGTTGTATGTTTTTACGGATTATATTGTTTTCACAATCGAAAAACAAAAAATGATACCGGAACTTAAAGCAACATTGAAATTCAAATATTTTCTCAAACCATCTGATGTATTTATGGAGTATCCTCCGGACGGATATTTTACAGATAAGGAAAATCCCTCAAATTCAGGCAGACCGCCTGCGGGGTTAGAATATAAAAACAAAATGCCGATAGTCGTTTTTGGTTGTTCTTTTGCAGAGGGACTTTTCTTAAAAAAAGAACAAAACTTTTGCTATAAATTAGCTCATGCATTAAAACGTCCGGTCTATAACAGAGCGATTGGCGGTGGCAGTGTACAACACATGTATTTACAGGTTTTATCAGACAAATTTTATGAAGAAGTTCCGCCTGCTGATACAATTATTTATGTTTTTACTCAAATGCAATATAGGCTTTTATCCGGTGAAACATGGAATGTTACTGATGATTTTTTGTATCCGTATTTTGAGTATGAAAACGGAAAATTGAAGTATGCTGATTTTAAAAATCCATTTTTAAATTTTATTCGTTCCTCATATTTAATAAGACTAATAGTGCAAAAATACAACAAGGCTCATTTTTTTGATGATAAAAATGAAGAATATTTGACAGATTTGTTTACAGAACATGTTGTTGAAACAAGAGAAACTTTAGCGAATAATCCAAAATATAAGGAAAAACACATTAAACCTAAAATGGTCGTTCTTTTATATAAAAATCCTAAAATCGAATATAAAGAAACCTTAAAAAGAAAGTTAGAAGCAAAAGGAATTTTGGTAATCGATATGAGTGATATAAAAGGTGTGCAATTTAATAGAACAAAGTATTTTGTTTCTTATTGTCATCCTTCTGAAAAAGCTTGGGATGTTATTGTTCCGTTTGTGGTTAAAAAATTACAAGAAAAAAGTTAAAATACGTTACGTTTAGAAGTATGCAGTAAAGTTTATGAAAAAATTTTGTAGAATTATATTAAATAGTTTAATAGTTGTCATATTATTTGTAGGAACGATTGTTCTTGTGGATTATATTGTGTTTACAATTGAAAAACAAAAAATGCTGCCGGAAGTTAAGGCTATGTTGAAATTTAAATATTTCATAAAGGAGCCTTTAATATTTATGGAAGATCCCATAGATTTTTTTGTAGATACAGACACTATAAAGGTTGGAGGAAGAGCTCCGGACGGATTGGAGTATAAAGGTAAAATGCCGATAGTTGTTTTTGGCTGTTCTGTTGCGGAAGGGCTTTTCTTGAAAAATACCCAGACTTTTAGTTATAAACTATCTCACATATTAAAAAGACCTGTCTATAACAGGGCAATCGGCGGAGGTGGGTTGCAGCATATGTATCTTCAGGTTTTGTCTAAAAGATTTTATGAAGAAGTTCCGCCATCTGATACGATTATTTATATATTTACTCAATTTCATTACAGACTTTTGAGTGGCGAAACTTGGAATGTTACTGATAATTTTTTGTATCCGTATTTTAAGCTTGAAAACGGAAAATTGAAGTATGCAGATTTCAAAAACCCTATACTTAATTACATCCGTTGTTCTTATTTAATAAGATTAATAGTGCAAAAATATAATAATGTGTTTTTCTTCAAGAAGAAGAATGAAGAATATTTAACCGATTTTGTGACCGAGCATTTTGTTGAAACAAGAAATGTTTTGGAAAATCACCCTAAATATAAATCAAAACATATAAAACCAAAAATGATTGTTGTTTTTTATGAAAATATTTTTTCAGACTCAATAAAGTATAGAATAACGTTAAAAAAGAAATTGGAATCAAATGGAATAATGGTAATTGATACGAATGATTTAGGCTTTTTTAAATATAAACCGGAGTATTTTTCATTGTATGGGCATCCGTCAGAAAAAGTTTGGGATATCGTAACTCCGTTTGTTGCGGAAAGAATGGTACAATCAAAATAAAGGGTTCGAAAATGAAGATAACAAAAAAAATAATAAAGATAATCGAAATAGTCTTTGTAAATATTATGTTGGCTATTTTATTACTTGTTTTGATTGACTACATAATTTTTAAAATGTTAGAGATAAAATATCCTCTTAAGGAAGGTCCTGCGAAGTTTGGTTATCTGATAGAACCTCCAACTCCGGATGTAGAAAGTACAGAAATATTTTTTACAGAACATAATAAAATGGGCGTAAATGTCAGAAAACCGGACGGATTAGAATTTAGTAAAAAGAAACCTTTGCTTTTATTTGGATGTTCTTATGCGTATGGATTTGCGTTGAATCAAAATCAAACATTGAGTTATAAGCTTGCTCATATATTAAAAAAACCGGTATATAACAGAGCTGTGACCGGAAATGGTTTTCAATTGATGTATATAATGTCAACAAAAGATAGATTGTATAAGGATTTGCCAACTCCTGATACGGTAATGTATGTTATGTTAAACGACCATTTTAGAAGAATGTTAGGTGAAACTTTTGATATAAGAGATAGATATTTCTATCCTTATTTCGAATATAAGAATGGAGATTTGATATACGATAATCATAAAAATAAAATATTGAACTTTTTAAAATCGTCTTATCTTACCAGATTGATTTTGAAAAATAAAATAATTTGTCAGTTAAATGATTATAATAATGCTGATTATTTGACGGATTTTGCATTGGCTTATTTCGTAAAAACACGTGAACAGTTGGAAAAAAGATATAATACGAAGTTGAAATTTTATGTTGTATTATTTGATGTTTATTTGTTCAGAGATATGTTAAAAGAAAAATTAAAACAAAATGGATTTGAAGTAATTGATGTGAAAGATTTTTCAGATGAAAATTTTTATTCAGATAAGTATTTTTCTAAAGAAACAATACATCCGAGAGAAATAACTTGGGACGTTTTGACACCTGAAATAGCTAAAAGGATGAAATAGTTATAATCTGTTTTATTTTTTTAGTTAATATGATATTATTTTTTTGAAAGCAGTAAAAATGGAGAAAAGACGTGTTTTGTCCAAATTGCGGGAAAGAGTATTCAGAAAATCAGAATTTTTGTAGATATTGCGGAGAGAGTTTAAAAGAAAATAATGAAAAAACAGAAACTCCGATAACAGACAATAAAGAACTTGAAAATTCTTCTGAATTGCAACAAGAACAGCTATCAGACGGTGGTCAAAATAGAGATTATCATATTGATTTAATAACGAGTTCTTGTGAAACGCACGTAATCAATGAAGACAGAGCAGATACAGCATCAGAGTCTGAAAACTCGGATGATGCAGTGCAGAGAGAAAAGCAAGTTGTTCAGGATGAGCATCAAACCAATTTTGAAGAAATAAGTGAAAATGATGAGTATAAAAAGTATAAAAGAGAGTTGTTGCAAAATCGAGAAAATTATTTAGACAAACAGGTTGCAGAAAAAAGAACGGTAGAATTTGAGAAACAGCAGAAGAAGATATCTCCTAAATTAGTGTTAGGAGTGGCAGTTCTTGTTATTATAATGGCGGCATTTGGGAATTTGTTATGGAGTATCGATGTAGAAACACAGATAACGCCGACGGAAACGGGGGAGGCTCCGGAGCTTAATTTGCCATCAGAAGATGAAAGTACATATTCTCAAGAACCTGAAAAAGCAGTACAAGAGGAACCTATAGTAGAAGAGAGTAAAGCAGAAGGTTTGTATGCCGATAAAATAGAGGATAATCAGGAAGAGAACAAGGTGAAAGAAGGAAAACCTTCAGAGAACCAAACGGCAAAGCAAGAGAAGGAGAAAGTTGAACAAGTTAAGGAAGAAAAAAGAGTACCGATGCCTGCAGAGCCGCCGATTCCGCCTATGCCAAGAGTTCAGGAACCGAGTTTAGATTTTTCACCTACTGTTGAGTAATTGAAAAAGGAATTGACTTGAAAATTTTGCAGAAAGATTTTGTAGCAGAAATTGTTGGGGGATGGAGGAGTTTTTTACTTGATGGAAAGATAAGAAATATTTCATAATGTGACGAAGAGAACAAAGGGGGGTTGATTTTTGTTTTTGAGCGTTCATAATGGGAGTATGGAAGGTTTACGGAAGTAGATTTTTCAGAGAAAAGACGAAAGTTATCGCGGGGTAGAGCAGCCTGGTAGCTCGTCGGGCTCATAACCCGGAGGTCGTGTGGTTCAAATCCCACCCCCGCAACCATTTAGAAAAAAGCCTTTGAGATTCTTAAAGGCTTTTTTATTGTCTGTGAATAAATACATGATTTGATTTTATGGTACAGTTAAAACTTCCGACTGCTGTATCGAAAACATGATTTTGTTTGTATGTGTGCTTTGATGTATTTATATCAAGTAACAATGATTATATTTGACATGCAGTTTGAGAAAAAGTGTCAGATGAAATGATAAATATAATTGTTGGGGTAGAAACTTGCCTGTCCTTAATAGAACAATTTTTCCACAATAAAATTATTTACTGATAAAAATTTTATGTAAAAATTGCAAGATTAATACAATTTAATATTCATAAAATTTTTATGATAAGATTATAGAAAAGGAGTTTTTATGGACTACGAGTATGGATTTGGTAGCTTTAACATTGTTATTATAATAGCTTTTTTACTTCCAACTTTATTGTTATATTGTATAAAACACTTAAGATTTAATGTAAAATGGAATGAATTTATAGAAAATAAAAATAATATTAAAATTAGTATATTTTTATTAGTATTATGGATAACAAGTTTAATCATCATAGAAAACTATGGATTAAAGGATATAAATAGTCTTTTTGCTCGTAAGGAATTTGATTTTATGGGCTATGTGTATGCATTTCCAAATAAAAACAACGATAAAAGTTATAGATTAAAAGCTGATATGGAAAAATATGGAAATGATTTTTATGTAAGTAAAATATATTTTTATAATGGTGGAAGTATAACATTTGATATTGATTATGGATACGAAATGTCATTAGATAAAAAAGGAAGAATGGCTTGCCAATACCATGAAAACGAGGATAAAGAATGGTGTTTTCGTTTCTATGGTGAACAAATTAAAAACATTTGGGATGAAGTTAAAGAAAATACTCGATGAAAAGAATATACCATATAAAACTATTAATTTATAATAGGTGTAATTAATGGAACTTAATAAAAAAGATATCGCAGTGAGACATACCATACAAGCTATTAGAATGTTTTTTCATAAAGAAGATCCTGTAAGTACTTTAGTAATAGCTTGTGCGGCTAATCACATATTGAATACTCTTGTAAGCAAGCAAAATCTTCCAATTATAATTGGATATAGAGGTGGGCTTGTGAAATTATTTGCAAAAAAGGAAGATCTAAATAAAATAGATGAAAAGCGAAATGAAGCTTACAATTTCTTTAAGCATGCAGAAAAAGATTACGATAAAACCATTAATTTTAATCCAGATTTAGTTTGGTATTTCATATTGGAAAATATTATCTATATAACTCAGTTAGATATAGAATATTCGAAAGAGATGGCATATTTTGTTTTTTGGTTAAGATATTCAAAAAGAAATTTATTTGTTAAAAATAAACATTTTGATGATTTTATTAAAAATTTTAGCATTATACCTGATGATTTTTTTGATTTGTATGATGAAGTAATCAATAAACAATTTTCTAAAGATATTCTTCAAAACTTTAAAAAGTGGATTTTTTAAATAAGTCAGTAGGGTGCAAGTTTTTGCACCGAAAATAATTTTGTAAAGTGCATTTACTAATCTATCAAAAATATTCCCACTATTCGGAAGTTTTTATCCTTTTTCTATCCTGACAAAAATTCAAATACTATCCGAGTTTGAGGCGAATTTCCCAAAACAAATAAGAAAAAAGGATAAATTTAAGGATAAGAAAAGGATAAAAAGGATAATTTTTCTTAAATTCAGGGAAGTGGCTTAAATCTAAACAACACCTAAATTATCCCTACATTCCCTCTTCCAAATTTATCCGTCAGGTTATAAATGATTTCTTAATCTCATTATATTTAATTTTTATTGTGTTTTTTAATCAGTAAGTAATAATTGTGAGAAAAGTCAAATGAGATTATGGTTTAGTTTTACTCAAAATAATTTAGAAAATAAACCGTATTTATCTTAATTTGCTAAAAGTTTGTATGATTTCAACAATATTTTTCAACAAAAAAGACCTGACGTTAATCAGGTCTTTCTTATTTTAAAGATTTTGTGTTGAGCGTGATGTATTTAAATTACATCATACCGCCCATACCACCCATGCCTCCCATATCAGGCATTGAAGGTGCACAGCCCTTCTTTTCCGGAACATCTACTACTGCTGCTTCTGTTGTTAACAACATTGCTGCTACTGATGTTGCATTTTCAAGTGCTGAACGTGTAACTTTTGCAGGGTCTACAATACCGGCTTTAACCATATCTGTATATGTATTGTTCAATGCATCGTAACCTTCTGTTACAGGAAGCTTTTTAACTTCTTCTACAATAACTTCACCTTTTTCACCTGCGTTATCTGCAATTTGCTTAAGCGGAATATGAAGTGAATCTAACATGATTTTGAAGCCGATTTTTTCATCTTCTGAATCAAATTCAATAGTATTCAATTTAGCTTGAAGCTCTTGCATTACACGAACTAATGCAACTCCGCCGCCAGGTACGATACCTTCTTCTTTTGCTGCTCTTGTTGCGTTCAATGCATCTTCAATTCTGAGTTTCTTTTCTTTAAGTTCAACTTCCGATGCTGCACCAACTTCGATAACAGCAACGCCGCCTGCTAATTTTGCAAGTCTTTCTTGAAGTTTTTCTTTATCGTATTCGCTGTCTGATGTTTCGATTTGACGTTTAATTAATTTAACTCTTTCTGCAACTGCGTCTTTGTGTTCGTCACCAACAACAATTGTTGTATTATCTTTTGTTACAGTAACTCTTTTTGCTTGTCCAAGCATTTGAACTGTTACATTTTCGAGTTTAATACCGAGTTCTTCAGTGAACATTTCTCCGCCTGTCAAAATTGCAATATCTTCAAGCATAGCCTTTCTTCTGTCTCCAAATCCCGGAGCCTTAACTGCAACCGCTCTCAAAACTTTTCTCATTGTATTTACAACGAGTGTTGCAAGTGCTTCGCCTTCAACATCTTCTGCAATTAACAACAATGAACGTCCGTCACGTGCAACTTGTTCCAAAATAGGAACGAGGTCTGAAATCAAATTGATTTTTTTGTTTACGCAAAGAACATATGCATCTTCAAGAACTGCTTCCATTCTTTCTGCATCAGTAATGAAGTAAGGAGAAATGTAACCTTTGTCAAATTGCATACCTTCAACAAGTTTAAGGTTTGTACCTGTTGATTTTGATTCTTCAACTGTTATAACACCATCGTGTCCGACTTTATCCATAGCGTCTGCAATCAAAGAACCTACTGATTTGTCATTACCTGCTGAAATTGCTGCAACTTGAGCTGATTTTTCTTTTGAATCAACCGGTGTAGCCATTTTTTTAATAGCTTCAACTGCCATTTCAACACCTTTGCTCATACCTCTCTTGATTCCGATAGGGTTTGCACCTGCTGTAAGGTTTCTCAAACCTTCTCTTACAATTGCTTGAGCCAAAACTGATGCTGTTGTTGTACCGTCACCGGCTACATCGTTTGTTTTTGATGAAACTTCTTTTAAAAGTTGAGCGCCTGCATTTTCCAAACCATCTTCAAGTTCGATTTCTTTTGCGATTGTAACGCCATCATTAACGATTTGTGGTGCACCGAATTTCTTTTCTAAAATTACGTTTCTGCCTTTAGGTCCGAGTGTAATTTTTACTGTATCTGCTACTGCATCGATACCTTTTAATAAGGCTTTACGAGATTCTTCGTTAAATATAATTTTTTTAGCCATTTTGTTATCTCCTGTTAAAAATCTTTTTTATATTATTCAAGAATGCCCAAAACATCTTTTACGGAAAGAATTTTGTACATTACGTTGTCTATTTTTACGTCAGTTCCTGCATATTTTGCATACAAAACGATTTCACCGACTTTAACTTCCATCGGTTCTTTTTCGCCGTTGTCTAAAGTTTTGCCTGCTCCGACTGCAACAACTTCACCTTTTTGCGGTTTTTCTTTTGCACTGTCAGGAATAAAGATTCCGCCAGATGTTTGTTCTGCATCATCTATAACTTTTATTACCAATTTATCGCCTAAAGGTCTTATACTCATTTTTTCCTCCTTGTAATTTCACCTTACTATACCTTTATATAATATATTTTTAATTTTCTTTCTGATATTAACAAAAAATTAATTATTCAAAATTATTCAGAAGGATATATTCGTCCGACTTGAAAAATTCTCATATTTTTTTTATAATCACATGCAGATATAAAAAGAAAGGGTATCAATATGGCATCTAATCAATTACCCGAAAATATGGGAAAAAAAATAGTTGAAGCATTGAGAAAGCAAGCTCAAGCAAATTCGAATAACGATTTTTCAAGTAACATTAATAATATAAAATTAGAAGAAGATACTGAAACAATGCCGGTTGAAGAAACTACTCCGGTTGTAGAGGAAGAAACAGTTATTTCCCCGACAATACAGGCTGCTCAATCTGTCCAAACTGTTCAACCGACAATTCAGCAATCGCAATTTACGCAACAAACTTTTCAAGCACAACTTCAAATGCAAGAGATGAATGAACCGCCTTTACAATTCACAATGTCCGGTATTCAAGCGTCGACACAATACAATAGTTTGTCACAAGAATTACCTACAAATGTTGCTGTTTTGAAAAAACTTATTACTCAATTACCGGCGGGTGTTTCTAAGCAAATAGGTGCTCAAATCATCAGACAAACAATTGAAGCTCTTGGCATTTCAATGAATAGTGTTCTTCAAGAAGCACAACAAGTTCAAGACGGGTTAAATAGTGCTGTTACTGATTGCACATTGAAAATGCAAGAATATAAAAACCAAATTATGCAGCTTGAAGCTAATACTCGTGATTACCAAAGACAAATGGCTCAAATCAACGATTTAATCAGCTTGTTTATCTTGACAGATAATAAATAATTGGTTAATTGGTAAAATAATTTACAAAAAAGACTTTGCTTTTTGTGAAGTCTTTTTCTTGTCAAAGAAATGTTGCGTTAGTTTGTATTTTATAAATATTTTTTTATTGTTTGGATTGTCACAGGCAACAAGTTGCCGTTCAGTTTAGTTAATCTGCTTTCATTTGAGAGTATTTGTACGTTTTCCTCGCAATGACGTGTTTTTGTGGTACGTCATCACGAGGAGCGGAGTGAATTTAAAACAGTGAGCGACGTGGTGATCCA
>JBJEGN010000063.1:0-11594 GCA_051875105.1 Candidatus Gastranaerophilaceae bacterium | reverse complement strand
AATTTAGAAGAATGGGAAAAATGCAAATCCGCAATAGTTGAATTTGGAAATTATGAACCAAACCATCCCTTGTATTATCAGATGTTGTCTTTAGTATGTGAAAACACAGGAAACAGACATGACGCTTATGCAAACAGAGCAAAAATGTACCTTGCAAAAGGGCAAAAAGATGTTGCGATGCACGAATATTTACAAGCACATCACGTAGATTCCTCAAACATTCAAACGATTGAAGAGATTATCAAAATATGCGAACAAATGGGTGAGAAACATACAGCAGCAGAGTTTTATGAAAAGCTTTTAAAACTTGAGCCTGATAATGAGCGTGTTTTGTTAAAATCCGGTGATTTTTATTTTGATATGGGAGAATACCAAGAGGCCTCAAGATATTACGAAAGAGCAGCAGAGATTTCAAGAAAACCTGAAGTATTTTTAAGAGCGGGAAAATGCTTTGAAAAATTAAAACGTGAAAAAATTGCGAAAGATTATTATGAAAAATATCTTACAAAGGCACCTGTAAGTGCTGAAACAGAGCTTATTAAACAAAAAATATCAAAATTTTCAGATACAGATACTACTTCTGAAGACGAAGGTTTATTAGAAAAATTCATGCGAATGTTTTCGAAGAAATAGTTTAAAAAGCTTGTTAATAATAGAGAAGCCTGTATTTGCATAGATGCAGGCTTTTTTGTCAAAACCCTGTCAAGTTTATAAAGAAGTGTAAACTCTATAAATCATAGTATAAGCGGATTTAGAGAAAAAATTATTTGAAAATATGTCAATTTCATCTAAGAGTATTGACATATCGGCAATTTAAAGAGAACATGGGATTATAGTTAAGAGGATGGAAATGAAAAATTCGACATTGAATCGTTCTATGTTATCGGGCGAGAATATGGCTTTGTTAGCTGAATTAAAGGCTCAAAACGAAGAAGAAGAATCGCTTGATAAAAAGAATTCTGCAGTAAATAAGACTGAGAAACAAGATGAATTAGACATACTTTGGCAGAATTTTAAATTTAGCCAAAGGGAGGAAAAATCTCCGGGGATATACATTTTTGCGGGATTTATAGCTGGTGCATTGAGTATGTTTTTGATGACGGCGATGCTTAGCATAACAACGTTTTCTGTGAAAGATACAAATGCGGTCCAAGAACGAAAAATTGTAAAGAAGGCACATGGTTCTTTTTTGGCAGGAGAGATAAATCAGCCGGCACCTATAAAAATAGCAGACGAGGAGATTTCAGGAGTAGCAGAAAATATACAACCGGCAGTAGTAAACGACAAGTATACGGTCAAAGCTGGCGATTCTTTAGAGGCAATTTCAGTGAAATTTTACGGAAAAACATCACCGGAAAATACAGAAAAATTACAAAAGGCGAATAATCTTGCAAGTCCACATGCCATATATGCAGGTCAGGAACTTGTTATTCCGTTGAGCTAATTTTCAATTCAGTTTCAAAAAGGTGTAGGTTTTTACATGCACCTTTTTGTTATTGAGATAATTTTATAAATATGATAATTTTTGATTTGAACGGTGACAACAAGCTCGAGACAACAAATACCACTAATGGTGTTTTCTTCGACCACGACAATGACGGTTTTGCAGAAGCCTCCGCTTGGGTTGGAGAAAATGACGGTATCCTCGTCGTTGACAGCAACAATAACGGCAAAATCGACAACGGTACAGAAGTCCTCCTCCATTCTACTCTCGCTGCCTTTGATACAAACAATGACGGCATTATCGATGCAAATGATGCTGATTTCAACAACCTCAAAATCCTCAAAGGTGACGGCTCTTTGCTCTCTCTTGCCGATGCAGGAATAATCTCTATCAACTTAAACACTTCATCTAAAAACATTACCGACGAAAACGGAAATCAACAATTCGCAAGCGGTACTTTTACTAAATCTGACGGCTCAACAGGTACTTTCGGAGAATTCCTCGTTAGCACAGATACAACAAATTCTATGGCTACAGATTGGCTCGATGAAACCGCTGACATAGAAAATCTACCGGACATTAACGGTTGCGGAACTGTTTACTCGCTTCATCAAGCTATGCTTAGAAATTCCGAGCTCAAAAATCTCGTTTCCGCTTTTGTTTCTGAATCAAACGATTCTGTAAGAAGAAATTTAATCGAACAAATTTTACTTAAATGGACAAACACTAATAGTGTTATCGCAAACAGCAGAGGCGAAAACGTCAATGCTCAACACCTCGCTATCCTCGAAAAATTCATGGGCAGAAGTTTCTGGTCTAATTATGACGAAAAAAATGGCGGCGAAAATACAAACCCTGCAAATCCCAACTCAAATGCAGGTGCAATACTTGAAGGTGCTTATGAACTCTTGAAAATCAACATTTATGCGGAATTGATGAGTCAAACTCACCTTTCGGAGCTTTTTCAAGATATCGAAATCGAATTCGATTCCAATAAACAAGTATTTACTTTCAACCTCGATGTAATAACTGCAAAAATCCAAAATGCAATAACTGAAAATCCTCAAACCGGAAAAGCTTTGGCTATACAGTTTGTAACAACATTAAAAGGTCTCGGTCTCGCAAACTACTCAAATTACTTTGACCCCTTTGACGATAATTGTCTATACACAAAGCTTACTCATAATGACAGAGATTTGAAGTGGGCTTTTGATTCCATAGGAAAAATCACTTACGTTGACCCTGACGGAGAAGACGAAGGTACAGGTGCCGATGATGCTTTTCAGGCAGAAGAAGATGATTACTACAGTCATTTCCATGGACTTACCGGAGATGATGTTATGTACGGCTGTGATGGCTCCGACTATTTCTATGCCTGCAGCGGTGATGATATCTTAGACGGCGGCAACGGCGATGACGTTTTAGCTTCCCACTCCGGAAATGATACCATCTTCGGCGGTGAAGGAAATGATATCATTCAAGCTGCTGAAGGTGATGATATTATCTTTGGCGGCGACGGTGATGATTTGATTTACCCTGACCACTCTGATGACTTCTATTTCGCTCAAACAGGAAATGACATTATTCGTGGCGACAAAGGCAACGACACTATCTTCAGTATGACCGGTGATGATACCTTCATCTTTAACCTCGGTGACGGACAAGATATCGTCTACGAAAAACAAGGTGTCGATACTTTCTTCTTCGGTAACGGAATTACTTGGGATGATTTGATTTTTGAACAAGTCGGAAATGATATGATTATCAAAATTAACAATACTTCCGACCAAATTACCGTAAAAGACTGGTTCTTAACAACTGGTGAAAACTATAAATACGACAATAACAATATTGAAATCTTTGAATTCGCTGACGGCTCTAAACATTTCAAAGATGAAATTACCGTCGGAAATAATTCCGGTTCCATTATTTACAATATGTCTGAAATCGGGGATTTCGTCGAAATCGCAAGCGGCTACAAAACAATAGTAAATCTTAAAACAGGCTGGAATAGAATTGTTGAAGACTTAAATAGTGATGATACCTTCGTCTTCTCTCAACAAGGTACTTACGCTCAAATAGAAAATTTCTCTAATAACAATACCATCATCTTCGGTGATGGCATATCTCTCGAAAATATTCGCTTTGAAATAAATGAAGATGGTCTGCAAATTTCTTTTGACAATTTCGATGGTCATCTGACAATTATCGGCAACCTCGATTGCTCTACTACCTTTAAATTCGCTGATAATTCTGTAATTACTAACTTTAAAGATTATTTGAAAAAAGATATCGCATCCTCCGATTACTCAATGGGGCAAACTCTTGAAGATATTAAATTAATCGGCTCTAATGATATTTCCGTAACAGGCAATAATTTGAATAACACTATTCGTGGTAACTCCGGTAATAACACGTTTGAAGGCAAAGGCGGCGACGATTACATCGAAAGTAAACTCGGCGGTAATGACTCCTACATCTACAAGCTCGGCGACGGACAAGATACTATCTCCGACATCGGCGGCATTGACTCCATTAAATTCGGCGAAGGTATTTCTCTGAACAACATTTCCTTTACAAGAAATTTTTCTTCTAATTCTCTCGAAATATACTTCAACATCGATGGGCATTACAACGATAAAATTATTATTGAAAATTACTATTTATCTGATGACAATAAAATAGAAAAATTCATCTTCTCAGACGGCTCGGAAATCTCTGACGTTTCTCAATATATCTATTCTAATACCTACGATTCCGATTTTACTCTCCCTGAAAATATTCATAACAGCTCTATTTGGGGGTGGAATCACGTCTCTGCAACAGGTAATAACCTCGATAACTGGTTCGGAGCAAATACCGGAGACAATACCTTTAACGGCGGTTTGGGAAATGACACCTTCTGGGACAACATCGGCGGTAATGAACGATATATCTATAATTTAGGCGACGGAAATGATCTTATTAATGATAACGACGGCTTAGATGCTATTATCTTCGGCGACGGTATTTCTAAAGATAATCTGATTTTTACTCACGATAACAATGATTTATTAATTTCTTTCAACAACTCTCAAAATAATTCTATAAGAATTAGTAATTATTTCATCTCTGATGATAACAAAATTGAATTGCTTAAATTCGCTGACGGTACGGTTATTGACAACATCTCTTCTTATCTCGACAACCAAATCGAAAATGTTCAAAATGGCAGTATTGTAATGGATTCCAACCAATTAAATGCAACTCTTACCGGAAATAAAGATGCTTCCGTTCTCGGTAACCTTGAAGATAACGTTATTGTCGGAAATTCAGGTAACAATGTCTATGCAGCAAGCGGCGGTGACGATACAATTACTGATATTCAAGGCGGTAATGATACCTATATCTACAATCGAGATTCTAATACTAAATATATCTTAGATATCGGCGGTAATGATACTATAAAATTCGGCACCGGAATTGAACCTGAAAAAACTTTATTCATAAAAAGTAACGACGATTTGAGAATATATTTCCCTAATGAAAATAATGCCTTTATCCAAATCCAAGGGTATTTCGCTGATAATAATAAAAAAATTGAAAATTTTGAATTCGCTGACGGTACTGTGATTTCTGATTTGACAAATAGTTTAAACGGTATTTTATCCGACTCTAATATTACTCTATCCGCAAATCATAATGCTGCTTATCTTGACGGCGTTTCTAATGCCTCCGTCATCGGCTCGGCTAATGATGATATGATTTTTGGTAATTCCGGTAATAACTCCTATTCCGCCGGCTTGGGTAATGACTCGATAGAAGACCGCCAAGGCGGCGATGATACCTACATCTACAACCTCGGCGACGGTCACGATTCCATTACTGATGTCGGCGGTAACGACACCTTAAGATTCGGCCCTGGCATCTCTCTCGATTCCGTTGACTTTGAAAACAAAAATAAAGACCTCTACATCAATATCTATAACAACGGGCAAATAATAGGTTCTGTTTGTATCTCTAAATTCTTTAAAAATGATGCCCGCAAAATTGAAAATATAGAATTTGCCGACGGAACAATCATAACTGATGTTACACCCTATTTATCCTCTATATACGTGAAAGAAGATTGTTCATTAGATGAAAATTCTTCTATAAAAAGTGTAAATATTATCGGAAAAAAAGACGTTAATGTCATCGGAAATTCTGCTAATAATCACTTTACCGGTAACTGCGGTAACAACACTATCGAGGGTATGGGCGGTAATGATTCGTTCTGGGATGAACAAGGCGGAAATGATACCTATATCTTTAACTATGGTGATGGCTGGAATTGGCTTCATGATAAATACGGCGATGATACTATTGTCTTTAAAGATGGAATAACTGCTTCTGACACAAAATTTTATATAAATGGAAAAAGCCTCGAAATAAGAATTTCTAACGAAAACGGCTGGGGTGGAACTGTCTTTATAGACAACTATTTTGATGAATCAAACGATTATAAAATCGAAAAAATTAAATATGCTGATGGTACTGAAATAACAGATGTGTCAAATATTTTGTATGGAATCGTTTCCGAAACGGAAAACATAATTCTTGATGATAAATATATTGGAGCAGATGTTCAAGGTAATTTAAACCTTAACATTACAGGAAATGCTCACGATAATTTTATTGTGGGAAATGCCTGAAATAATACTATGACAGGCGGGTTAGGCAATGATAATTTATTTGATAACCAAGGCGGCGATGATACCTACATCTACAACCTCGGTGACGGATATGATTTTATTACCGACTTTGGCGGCAACGATACTATCAGATTTGGCGAGGGTATTACAGCTTCAAATTTAAGAATGAACAGACAAGATAACGGTAACCTTGAAATATACTTTGACGGTCTTGAAGGAAATATCATCATCTCTGATTATTTTAATAATAATGAAAATAAAATTGAAAAAATTGTCTTAGCCGATAATACTGTAATTACTGATTTTAGTCAGTTCCTACCGTTTGTAGAAACATCAGAAAGCTACACAATAACAGAAGTAAGCCTTGTTCAAGATATTCAAGCTACAGGAACTGCTGATATTACATTAATCGGTGATTCGAAAAATAACACTATTAGTGGTAACAGCGGTAATAACACGTTTGAGGGCAAAGCCGGCAACGATAGATTAATTGACTCCGAGGGTGGAAATGACACATATATATACAATCTTGGCGATGGTGACGATACTATTAATGACATTGGAGGTATTGATACGCTTAAATTCGGAGCTGGTATTTCCATAGAAGATTTGGAATTTATGCAAGCCGGAAATAACTTGAATATGTGGTTCAAAGAAAGAGATGGTGGAATAATTATAGAAAATTATTTTTCAAATCCTGAAAATAAAATTGAAAGATTTGAATTTGCAGACGGAACAGTTATAACAGATATTTCAAATTATATAGTTTCGATAGGTTCTGAAGAAAATATAGTTTTACCTGACGGCATTTTACAGGCTCATTTATGGGGAACAGGAGATATTTCAGCAACAGGAAACAGTCTTGATAACTGGTTTGGAGGAAATTCAGGCAACAATACATTTGAGGGCAAAGGCGGCAACGATTATTTCTGGGACGATCAAGGCGGTGACGATACATACATTTACAACCTCGGTGACGGATATGACGTTATTCATGATGAAAACGGCTCTGATACTATCCAATTCGGACAAGATATTTCTGCATCTGATTTGAGTTTTGTTCATCCGACTGACAGTAATAATCTTGAGGTTTTAATCGGAGAAAGCGGTAAGATAACAATAGAAAATTACTTCTCAAGTGATGTATATAAAATTGAAACATTCAAATTTGCTGATAATTCTCTTCTGACCGATATTTCATCGTTGATTACGGAAATCAATTATAGTCAGACACAAAGTATTGTTGATGAAACAGAAGCTCTTGGAGAATTTGATGTAAATCAATTAATACAAGAAATAAATTCTTACGGTGTTAATAATGATGTTGTTATGACAAATTCTCAAAACCAAAATGATGACTTACTCCTCGTTATGGGAAATTAATAGGCTATACAATCAAAATAAAGATAAGATGAGTTGCTTAAAAACACTCATCTTATCTAAATCAAAAAGACAATGAAAAAGATTTTTATATTTTTTATATTATTTTTAATACAAAATACAGTATCAGCAAAAACAATTAATTGGGAAACGACAAGAGATAAAATAGTTTCTCATGCTTATCAAGTTGAACTTTCTAAAATTGATGTAGATATATCAAAAGCGAAAATTTTAGGAGCAAAATCAGAATATTACCCTCAAATCGGTTTATATGCATATAACGAATATTCAAAATATTTAGGCACAAGAACATCTCAAGTAGAATATATTGGCAGTGAAGCTATATATGGTCACGATATTGTTCAAAATGCTGTTTCTCTCGGTTTAACATATAATCTCTACGATTTCGGGATACGAGGCGACAAACTCAAAATTGCAAAAAATGAAAACAAGGCAAAACTCGGGACATATTACAAAACCTTGAGAGATATTGAATTAAACGCAATAGATTTGTATGCAAAAGCACTTTCAGAAAGAAAAGAAATTGAAGTAAAATCAGAAATTTTAAAAATTCAGAATGAATTATTTTTAAATAAAGACAGGCTGAATATTTCAGGACAAACGGATAAAACAAAAGTTTTGGCTGAAAATATCAAGACTATTGAACTTGAAAACAACATAGAAAAGTTAAAAAATGAACATATCAAAACATTAAAAGATTTGAGTCATTATGCAAGATAAGATTTTTCTCAAGAAGATGTGTTTGAAGATTTTAAAGAGGAAAATATTTTGAAAGCCGACAATGTTTTTCAGGCAAGTGTAGAAAAACACGATTTCTTGGATATAGAAAAATCTCCGGAATTTAAAATTTACGATGCGGAAATAGAAAAAAAGAAACGAGAGCTTTTAATTACTAAAAAGCAGAATTTACCACAATTTTCCTTTTCGACAAATTATTATTTGTACGGTTCTGACCAATCAAGTTTTAAAGATTCGTTGGAAGATTTCGGACAAAGAGGTTTGAAATTTAGACTTACAACGTCCTTGCCGATTTTTGACGGATTTAAGAACAAAAGTGAAAGAGATAGGTTAAAACTTGAAATTTTGCGTTTACAGGTTGAAAAAGAGCAAAAAATTTCCGAATTAAAAACAAGTTTTGAAAAAATAACAGCAGATGCAGAATTTTCCAAACGTCAACTTTTTAACAATAAAAAAATGCTCGAACTTGTTGTATCAAATATTACAATGCTTGACAGACTTGATGAAAACAAACTCATTGACAGAAATTCTTACTTAAATGAAAAAATTAATTTATTACAACAAAAATTAGATGTACAACTTGCACAAATAAACGACTATAAATCGGCATACAAATTAACTGTTATAAACAAATATGAAAATGAAACGGAAAAATTATAATGAATACAGGATTAATGTGTTTTGACATAACTGCCAAAATAAACAAAATAGATGTTGATATAAGAAAAATTATTAAAGAATATGCTGTTGGAGAAGAAGAACTTTCAAAAGAAGAACTTGTAAGAATTATAAAAAATCATGATTTTAAGGCAAAAATAAAAACAATTTCTCTTGAAGATGCAGAAGCAAAATACCCTCTTCCTGCAATTATGGTAAATAATAATGGTTCATTTTGTATCTTATTGAAAATTAATCCAAAAGATAAAAAGGCTCTTGTTTTTTCCCCGATTGAAAAACAACCCAAGGAACTCACTTTTGATGAGATATACGAAAATTGCGGCAACGAATTTATTATTTTATCTCATAAACTTTTTAATGCACAAATTAAATTTGGTTTTGGTTGGTTTTTTGCCGAGATAATGACTTATAAACAAGTTATTTTAGAAGTTCTTCTCGGCTCATTTATAGTGCAGCTCTTTGGGCTTGTAACGCCATTATTTACACAGGTTATTTTGGATAAAGTTATTGTTCATAGAACAATGACAACGCTTGATGTATTAGCATTCGGATTTATTGCCATAATGATTTTTGAATTTTTGCTTAATATTTCAAGAAAATATATTTTTGTCCATACAGCAAGTAAAATAGATGCAAAACTCGGAGCAAAACTTTTTACACATTTATTTGCACTGCCTTTTACATATTTTGAAAACAGAAAAGTCGGAAATATCATTGCAAGAGTTAGAGAACTTGATCAAATCAGAGATTTTATAACAAACAAATCAGTATCAGTAATAATAGATTTATTTTTCTCCTTTGTATTTGTCGTAATGATGTTTTTATACAGCATAAAACTTACTTTTGTTGTACTCGGTTTTGTTTCTTTAATTGCTATACTTTATCTGCTTGTAACACCAGAGCTTCGGAGAAGACTTGAAAACAAATTTCAAATGGGAGCTCAATCAAATTCTTATCTTGTTGAATCTGTAACAGGTATCCAAACTGTTAAATCACTCGCCATTGAAGGTTCAATGCGCAAAAAGTGGGAAGATTATCTTGGCAATTATGTCAAAGCAGGTTTTCAGCTGTCAAATATGGGAAATATTTCGGGAGCATTTTCGGGATTGTTTCAGAAATCAATGACCATCGCTATTTTGTATATAGGCGTTAAACTTGTTATTGAAAACAAACTGACAATAGGTCAATTAATCGCATTTCAAATGTTTGCAAATCAGTTTACCGCACCTGTTTTAAGACTTGTAAATTTATGGAATGAATTGCAGCAGGCACTTCTCGGTATAGACAGACTTGGAGATATTTTAAATACTCCGATAGAAGTACAATCTTCAAAAGCCATTACATTGCCTTCCGTAGCCGGAAATGTAAAATTTGATAATGTTTCCTTTAAATATAATATAAATACACCTTATGTTATTGACGATTTTTCTCTTGAAATAAAATCAGGAATGAGTGTCGGATTGGTCGGCAGAAGCGGAAGCGGCAAAAGTACTATTACAAAATTAATTCAACGTTTGTATGTTGCAAATGAGGGAGCTATTTATATTGACGGAATTGATATAAAACACATGAACCCTTATTGGTTAAGACAAAATATCGGAGTAGTTTTGCAAGAAAATTACCTTTTTAGCGGAACTATAAGAGATAATATATCTTTGCCTATGCAAAATGCTCCTGTTGAATTAATTATTCAAGATGAATTAAGTTCTACAAGGTCTGAACTCTCAACTAAAAAACAGATTTTAGACAGTATGGCCGATAAAGAAAAAAGAATGAAAAATGTTATTGATGTTATTGCCTATGATGATTATCAAAATGTTGTAAATGAAGTCAAAAATTTAAAATCTGAAGTTTCAAAATTAAATTATAAGATAAGTGAATTAAATTCTCAAAAGTTTCAAACCTTGAAAGAAATTAATGCCATTGAGGAAGAATTCAAGGCAACGAATTTAGAAAAACTTGCGGATAAGACAAAGGCGGCAAATGAATTGCAAGCAAATGCAGACCAAATAATATTCAGAAATACAAAACAAAAAATAACTTCACCTTGTGACGGATATGTCGATAAATTGTTTATACATACGTTAGGTGGCGTTGTCACTCCGGCACAGCAACTTTTTGCAATCACACCGTCAAATACACCTTTACTGATAAAAGCAACTGTTTTAAACCAAGATATTGGCTTTGTTAAGGAGAAAATGCCTGTCAGCGTGAAAATTGATACATTTAACTTTCAAAAATACGGGCTTATTGACGGGGAAGTTAAAACGGTTTCTAAAAATAGTATTAACGATGAAAACTTAGGACCTGTTTATGAGGTTTATATTACTCCATTGACTCACAGTTTGAAAGTTGAAGGCAAAGATGAAAACATCAGAACAGGTATGAGCTTAACAGCTGAAATTAACGTAGGTAAAAGACGAATAATTGAATTCTTCATTTATCCTCTGATAAAATACCTTGATGAAGGTATGTCCGTAAGATGATTAAAAGACTCATTTTTCATTTGCAACACACTGTAAATCTCTACCATCTATACTCATAAAATACTTTCGAAAAATATAAAAAAAAGCCCTCAAATGTGGGCTATAAATTTTTTAGAGAGTTGAGAGAGAGAGTTTAAATCTTTTTTAATTTCTTTTTCTTACTTACTAAACAAT
>JBJEGN010000062.1:0-11731 GCA_051875105.1 Candidatus Gastranaerophilaceae bacterium | reverse complement strand
TCTGATCTAAGTTGTTTATAAGAGTTACAGGAAAAAATACGTTTCCGGAGGCTGCTGTAGTCCTGATTGAACCTGTTTTTTTTGTTGTTGAACATTTGAATAAATCGTTTTTTTCAATGTATTTAGGCGGTTTTTTTAAGAATTTTGAATATGATGCTGCTGTTATGATAACTGCTTCAGGATTTTTGTTATAGTAATCAATGTAATTTACGAGCCAATTTTCCGGAAGTAAAATGTCATCATCAAACATCGCAATATGACTTGCACCAAGTGTTATAGCTTCTGTTAAAAGTCTGTTTCTTGCGTTTGAAAGTCCTCTTTTTTCTTCAACAAAATAATGAATAGGCATATTAATTTTGTTTCTAAAAGAGTTCACCAATTGTTTAGCAGAGGCATTACTGTCATTGTCTATTATCAATAGTTCAACTTGAATATTTTGCGGTAATTTTAGGGAAGAAATGTTTTGAAGACATTTCTCAAAAATTATAGGACGTTTGAAAGTACATAGTCCGAGAACAACGTGGGAAATAACTGTTTTAAGTGAATTTTCCATTCTTTTTGCCATTTTGATTTTCAACATTTCCATTGTATAATAAAATTATAATTAACTCAATTACGGACTTAGGGGGTAAGTATGACAAGACAACCGTTTTTTTATGATATAACGTTGCGTGATGGAAATCAATCGTTAAAAAGACCTTGGAATATAGATGAAAAGGAATATATTTTTAATTTATTGATGGATTTAAAGATTCCCGCAGTAGAAGCAGGATTTCCGGCTTCATCAGAAATGGATTTTGAAACGTGTCGTCGTCTTGCGGAAATTGCTCCTGAAAATGTAACAATAAGCGGACTTGCAAGGGCTGTTGAACATGATATTACAAGAGCCATTGAAGCTATTCAACCTGCGAAGAAGCCAAGATTACATACTTTTATAGCTATGAGTCCGTTTAATATGAAATATGTTTTAAACAAACGTCCGGAAGAAGTACAAAAAAGTGCAGTTGAGGCGGTAAAATTCGCTAAATCTAAACTTGGAAAGAATGCCGATATTGAGTTTTCAGCAGAACATTTCGGTGATTGCGAGGAAAATATTGATTTTGTCATAGATAGTTTTAAAAAAGTTATAAAGGCCGGTGCAACAACAATCAACCTTCCCAATACCGTTGAAAGAACAAGGGTGAAAACCTTTGTAAATTTGGTTGAAAAAGTTTATAATGCACTTCCAAAAGACATCAATATTTCAGTTCACTGTCACAATGATCTCGGAATGGCAACAGCTGCAACGGTTGAAAGTTATTTTGCAGGAGCTGTTCAACTTGAATGTGCATTGAATGGACTTGGAGAAAGAGCAGGTAATACAAATTTCTATGAAGTTGCGGTTGCATTACACAATTCAGGTGTTGATGTTCCTGTTGATTTAAGCAAAATTTATGAAACAGCATTGATTGTTTCAGATATGTCAAAGGTTCCCATTTATGAGAAAGCACCGTTAATTGGTCCTGAAGCACTTGCTCACAGAAGTGGAATTCACCAAGATGGTGCGGTTAAAACAAAAGATATGGAAAAAGGTGCTTATAGAGCAATTCATCCGTCACTTATCGGTAGAAAAGATGATGAAAAGCTTGGAATAACAAGTCAATCCGGTAAAACAGCCGTTTATGAAATTATTAGTCGTGCGGGATATCCTATAACAATTCAAGAGGCAGAAAGAATTACTCCGACAATTAAAGAAGCTGCGGAAAAAGCTGGTGAACTTCCGACAAGAAATCTTATCGATATTTATTTTAAAGAAGTGTTTAATGTTAAAGGACCTTTCCATATACTTGAACTTCAAAAAATTACTGATAACGATTATAAATTGCATTTTACACACAATGGCAAAGATTTTGTTGTTGAAGGTAAAGGAAACGGACCTATGGATGCGTGCTTGAATGCTCTCAAAGTTTCGGGATTTGAACAAAAATTGCTTCATTATGAACAAAAAGCTATGGATGAAGAAATTTTAGGATCAGGTGCTACAGCTATGACAGTTATAAAACTTGAAGCTCCAAATGGAAAAACTATTATTGCCAGAGGTCGTGATGAAAGCACCGCAAATGCTAATGTAAAAGCTATTTTCAATGGATTGAATATTATTGCAAAGCTGTAATAAATATTTGAAAAAAACATTTTCTCTATGCTAAAGTGTTAGTGTAGAGAAAGTGTTAAAAGAGGCTGCTATGTTTGAGATTTTCAAACCGTTATTAGTGAATTTTTGGGCATTATTTTTCACGATAGATATATTGGGGACATTACCTATATTTATTTCTCTGACGGCAAATTATTCTCGTCCGTTTCAAAAGAAGATGGCCTTTAAAGCTCCGTTAACAGCGTTTGTAATACTTTTAATTTTTTCGTTAACGGGAAATTCAATTCTTAAATCGTTTGGACTTTCTTTGCCTGCATTTAAAATTGCCGGTGGCATATTGTTGCTTTTATTGTCGATAGAAATGGTTGTTGCAAAGCCGGAACCTCAAATGAAATCAACAAACGATGCTGAAAAAGAAGAAAACGAAAGAAGAAATGATATTTCAGTATTTCCGCTTGCAATACCTCTTCTTGCAGGACCTGCTGCTATTACGATTTTAATTCTTTTGATGAAAGAATATGAGGGTCAAATATTAAATCAATTTATGATTATTTTGGCTTTGTTTTTGAATATGTTTTTATGCTGGATTGCATTTAAGTATGCAACATTAATTGCGAGGTTTTTGGGACATTCCGGAATTAATGTTTTAACCAGAATTTTTGGTATTCTTTTGACTGCACTTGCCTGTCAATTTTTTATTGACGGAATAAGTGAAGCTTTTCATTTAGCGTAAGTTAGGTATTTTGAAAAGGGTTATTAGATTTTTTAACAATTTTATTGGCAAGTTTTTCGGCAACATTCCCGAGCCACTTTGATGCTGAAAATTTTTCCTTTTCTTCATCAAGATTAACAGAACATTCATCAAGGTTGAAATGTAGTAAATCCGCAGTTTCTTCATCTTTTAATTTGAATAAATCATCTTTGAATTGTTCTTCTTCACGCTCTTTTTTGCGGCGTTCTTGTCCTGAATATCCGGAATTTCCACCTCCGCCATTATTTTGAACAGCTTGCGTTTTTGGTGCTGCTTGCATTTTAACGTAATAATAATCAAACGTCATAACCAACCTCTTGCAATTATATTATCGACATTTCCGTAAATATATTTAATATTTGGTTAAGTTTTGTTGCGAACTTGACAAGTAGTTGTTTTAAATGAAATACGATAAAAAATTTGGAAAAAGAAAAAAATATCATTATAATAAAACAGAGCATAAATATGAGTGGCGAAGTTAACTTTAATCCGAATAAAATGCAAAATGCCCGATTTATAAACGCAAGAATTCAGCCTGAAAAGGCAGATGCGTTGGCGAAAGCGGGTAATAATGTATTACAAAGTTTACAAATGAATTCGACGGAATTTGTGACAAAATCAGCACGTTCTTTGTATCAATTTTTTGCAAACATGCAGTCTATGCAAATGCAAGGAACAGAATTGAGTCTTGTTTTAAAAGATTTATTGAACATGAACAAGGATATGGAAGCTTTTCTTGCGATGTTGACTGATAAAACATCTCAAGGGGCTATGAATAAAGCTGATATTGCAAAATTACTTTTGAATTCTCAAACAAATTTGACTCAATTAAAATTATTTATGCATGAAAATGGAAAAGAAGCTCTTGCAAAGTTGTTTAATATAACGGCTGATTATGCACAATCCGGAGCGGTTGCGAGAAGTTCTCAAATGAGTGAAATAATAGCAATATTAAATGCTTGTACTCCTAATGCTGATACTTCGCAGGTTCAAATTTTGAAAAATATGATGTTGCTTTATTTGCCTTGGCTGCCACTTGGAGAACAAAATTTTACTCTTGAAATAGGTGGCGGAAAAGACGGCGGTGAAAGTGGTGGAAGTGCAGAAGACAGTATAACTGTAATGATTTCTACTGTTAATTTTGGAAATGTGCATGTTTTGATTTATAAAGAAGATAAATCATCGGTGAATTTTAATATCTCTGCCGGTGAAAAATTCCCCAAAGATGAAGTACTGAAAGAATTAAAGGCAGAATCAAAAGAGTATAACATTCAAACTTCAATGGTTTTTGAAAAAAAAGAAAATCTTGCTAAAAAAAATCCTGAGCAAAAAACAGAAGTTTCTGTAAATACAAGCAATAAAATCAATCCGTTTTTGATACTTATGGCACAGCTGACGGTAAAAATTATAGTAAGTCTTGATAAAAACAAATCTCTGCTTGAGTCCCGACGAGAGAAGTTATGATATAATTCTCTCAGGAGAAAATAATGGCTAAAATTAAAACAAAATGGATTTGTCAAAGTTGCGGGTATGAAACACCTAAATATATCGGAAAATGTCCTGAATGTTCGTCTTGGGGAAGTTTTACCGAGGAGAAAGAAATTCCGCAAAATGATAATAAAAAAAATGTTTTGTTAAAAAATTTACAACCTATTTCTTCAATAAATGAAATAATAATTGACGAAACTGTCAGATTTAATACCGGATTTGAAGAATTTGACAGAGTTTTAGGTGGTGGTGCCGTAACCGGCTCAACTGTTTTGATTGCCGGCGATCCCGGAATAGGTAAATCCACTCTTGTTTTGCAGGCTGCAAATGCTTTTGCTGAAGCTAAAAAAAAGGTTTTATATGTTTGTGCAGAAGAATCAGCAAGCCAGGTTAAATTAAGAGCTGAACGACTTGGTGTAAAGTCCGGCAATATCTATGTTTTGCCACAAACAGAACTTCAAAATATCAAAGAACAAATTAAAGAATTAAAACCTGATTTCCTCGTAATAGATAGCATTCAGGCTGTTTATGACAGTCAGATTTCGAGCGGTGCAGGAAGCGTTTCTCAAATTAGGGAATGTACAAATGTTTTTACTGATATTGCTAAAAATTACAATATAACTACTTTTATTATCGGGCATGTAACAAAAGACGGAATGATAGCCGGACCAAGAGTTTTGGAGCATATGGTTGATGTTGTTTTGCACTTTGAGGGAGATAAATATAAGACATACAGAATTTTAAGAGGGGTTAAAAATCGTTTTGGAAGTACGAATGAAATCGGTATTTTTAGTATGGATGAAAATGGTTTGTGTGAAATAACTAACCCGGGAGAAATATTTTTAAAGGAAAAAAGTGAAACTGTAACTCCCGGAAGTGTAATTATTATGGCAAGTGAGGGCAGCCGTATTGTAACAGCTGAAATACAAGCACTTGTCGGAACAACTGCATATCCTGCTCCGAGAAGAGTGACAAACGGAATTGACTATAATCGATTGCTTCAAATTCTTGCAGTAATTGAAAAACGAATAGGACTAAAATTCAACACGTCAGACGTTTATGTGAATATTACGGGTGGTATTGAAATCGACGAACCGGCAGCGGATTTGGGGATTGCTATTGCAATTATTACTTGTTTTAGGAATGTTATTGCTGATTCTGATACGATTTTTGTTGGTGAAATCGGGTTGTCCGGTGAAATTCGTAAAGTTACAAATATTGAAAAACGTATTTTAGAAGCACAAAAATTGGGCTTTAAAAAAATTGTAATTCCTAAAGGAAATTTAAAAGAAAAAAATAATTTTGAAATTGAAATAATAGAAGCTGCAAGAATTACAGATGCGATTACATCTTGCGTTTATAAGGCAGAACAATAATTTGTTACAAAAAAAATAGCCTTACCGTATTCAACTTTATGATAATAAAATTGAAATAAACTTCCGTTATATTTTTGATAATGGGAGGAACGATGTATAAAATTATTTTAACTGTTTTGTTATCATTTTTCTTGATTTTAGACGTAAATGCTGCTGTAAAAGGTGGTGTGCAAAAATTAGAGGATTTAAAAAATTATAATCAAATTATAGATTCAAATACAGGAAAAGGAATACCTCAAGCGAATGTTAGCGTTCCGGCTTTAAAATTTAAAACTATGACAGATGAAGATGGACGTTTCGATTTGAATGCGAAAATAAATGCTCCAACAATTTTATCTGTACAAAAAGATGGTTATAAACCTTTTTCTTTAACAATTGATAAAGGACGAAATGAGCCATTAATAATAGGTATAGAAAAATCTGCACCGAGAGATATTGTAATAGAAACCGATATGATTCATTTGGGTGATAACAGTTACAGTATGAATTCTGCGAATGCTTCAGATTTCGGGGCAAAAGCTGTCGGTGCATTTTATTCAAAGGATTTCGATATTCCCAAACTGAATACTTCAGAAACTGCGTATTTAGTAATTGGCTCAATAATTGGTATAGATACCTTGAGAGCAATTCAGGCTGGTCAATCAAGGGTTCAAACAACTTATGCCTCTCCTCCTGAAATTTATTGTAACGGTAATAAAATTTGTGAACTTATGTTAAACGGTGATAATCAAAAAATCGAACTTCCAAAAGGCTTGATAAAACAAGGTCAAAAAAATTCAATAACATTAAAAGCAGGTAAGAATATGCTTCAAACTGCCTATATCGATTATGACGATATTGAATTTACAAATCTTTCAGTTGAAATTAAATAACATTACGAAAATTATACTTTTGTTTATAAAATCGTCCGATTGTATTATAATTATTATCGGAGAAGATTATGAAAAACAAAGGTATAATTTTTGATTTCAACGGCACATTGTTTTGGGATTCGCAAAAACATTACGATGCTTGGTATGAAATGTCCAAAAAGTTAAGGGGTACACCGTTTAGCGATGATGAAATGATTCACCACATGTTTGGCAGAACAAACGAAAATATTTTGACATACGCTTTAGGCAGAAAACCTTCAAAAGAGGAAGTTGAAAAATATTCTGTTGAAAAAGAGCTGATTTATTTAGATATGTGCAAGAAAGATGAAAAAAATACAAAACTCGCAGACGGAGTTGAAGATTTTCTTGATTATTTATGCGAAAACGACATTCCACATACAATAGCAACGATGTCAGAAAAAATGAATGTCGATTTTTATATAGATGTATTTAATCTTGAAAAATGGTTTGATATTGATAAAATTGTTTATTCAGACGGAAAAATTCCCGGAAAACCGGCTCCGGATATTTATTTAATAGCTGCGAAAAATATCGAAGTTGAACCTAAAAATTGTACGGTTTTTGAAGACGCAATTTCAGGAATAAGAGCGGCAGAAGCTGCAGGGGTTAGAAGGATAATTGCTGTTGCATCAAAAGAATCCCCTGAATTGTATAAGAAAATTGATTGTGTAAAAGAAATAATAACAGACTTTAAAGACTGTGCAAAATTGGCAAATTGCTAAAACGGAGATTAACAGATGAGCGTTATAGAAAAGAAAACAAATGATATGTTATCAATGCAGGCAAAAGCGACACCGCCTTCTATGATAAGAGCAATTTTGAAAGCTATGCAAGACAGTTCAATAATATCTTTTGCCGGAGGAATGCCAAACCCTGTTTCATTTCCGGAAGAAGAATTGAGCAAATCCATGCAACGAGTCGTTGAAAAATACGGAAGCAAAGTTTTTCAGTATTCTATAACTGCGGGCTTACCAGATTTGAGAAAATATATTGCAGACAGATATAACAAAAAATTCAATCTCGGAATAACAGAAAATAATATTATAATTACGACCGGTTCTCAACAAGCACTTGATTTGCTTGCGAAAGTTTTGATTGATAAAGGAGATAAAGTACTTGTAGAAAAACCCGGATATCTTGGTGCTTTACAAGCTTTTTCACAATATCGTCCTGAATTTGTTGAAATCGAACTTGAAAATGACGGTATGAATATTTCTGAATTGGAAGAAGTTGTTAAGACTAAAGATATCAAATTTGGATATATTGTTCCTAACTTTCAAAATCCGACAGGTGTTTCTTATTCTGAAGAAAAAAGAAAAAAACTGTTTGAAATTATGGAGAAAAATAATTTTCTATTGATTGAAGATGACCCTTATGGCGAATTAAGATTTTCCGGTGAAACTCTTCCGTACGTTGCTGCAGGTAAAACCACGAATAGTGTTTTGCTTGGTTCCTTTTCAAAAACAATTACCCCCGGAATGCGTTTGGGTTATATGATAACAAAAAATGATGAACTTTTGTTGGCGGTAAATACTGCTAAAGAAGCAGCTGATTTGCATACAAATATTTTTGCTCAATATGTTATTTGGGATTATTTAATGCACAATGATTTTGATGAACATATTGCAAAGATTAAGAATTTGTACAGAGAACAAAGTTCAGCGATGGTAGAAGCAATAAAAGAATTTTTTCCGAAAGAAATTAAACATACAACTCCTCAAGGCGGAATGTTTTTGTGGGTAACTTTGTTGCAAGGAGTATCATCAATGGAACTTTTTGACAAAGTTATTAAAAACAAAGTCGCATTTGTTCCGGGCGATCCGTTTTATGTAACGGAAAGAAATGTAAATGCTTTACGTTTGAACTATACTAATGCTTCTCCGGAAACGATACGGGAAGGCATAAAAAGACTTGGTGATATTTTAAAAGAATATACAAAATAGAGGTATCTATGAATTATAATGGAAAAAATATATGTAATCATCCTTTTTCAAATATTGAAGTTGATAGAATGGGGCATGTACATTGTTGTTGCAGATTTCATTTACCTGCAATTTTCGGAAACATTTACGAAAATTCTTTTGAAGAGGTTTGGAATTCAGAAACAGCACAAAAAATTAGAAATAATATTATGAATGAGGATTATTCTCTTTGTAACAAGAATACTTGCGTATATATAAACAATAAAAATTTTGACCCACGTCTTGATATTGCTGAAGAAGATATTTTGGCGAAGATGAAGAAATATCCCAAATACGTTTCATTTTGTCATGATAAGGAATGTAATTTAGCTTGTATAATTTGTCGTGATGAAATCTGGAGAAATACGGAAGAAGAATTAGAAAAACTAAATAGTCAAATAGAAACCAAATTTCTTCCAATGTTAAAAGATGCAGAATATGTATCTATCAGTGCAAATGGTGATCCGATTGCTTCAAGACACAGCAGACTTTTGATAAAAAGAATTCACGAAACCTATCCTAATATTAAGTTTGAAATTTTTACAAATGGTACGCTTCTTGATGAAAACAATTTAAAAAGTTTAGGAATTCTTGATAATCTTTATAGTGTAAAAATGTCAATCCATTCCGCCCATAAAGAAACTTATGTAAAGATAATTCGAAATGGAGAATTATATTACGACAAATTAATGAAAAATATTCAATATATATCCGAGTTAAGAAAAAAATATAATTTTGATATGTTGTTATTGTTTGTAACAACGTCTTTAAATTATAGAGATATACCGGATTTTATAAGATTCTCTGATAGTTTAAATGCAAATTGTTATATTTCGGAATATTCAGATGCACAACTTCAAAGCAGTCAAAAGCATCCTGAATGGGTTGTTGTTGATAAAAAACATCCGGAATACAAAGAATTAGTTAAAGTACTACACGACAATGTTTTTAACGAAAAAAGCAATTTTAACTTGTCAGGAGTCTTAAAACAAATTCAAAGAGAAGAATTTTAGGAAAAGTTGTTTTAAAAATACAAAATCTTTATCGTTTTTTTGCAATAAAAAACAAGTTATACATAACAGTTTTTCATTAAATTTATAGATATATTTATGTTAAAAAGAGAAATACAGAATGAAAACAAATAATTAACGTAGAGAATATTAATTTTTCTTTTGATTTTGAATTTGAATGAAAGGATTTTCAATGAAAAAAGTAATAATTACTGTAATCTCGTTTATATTGTTGCTAATTATTTTTGATGTAATTGTTTTTTATATAGATAATTATAGCTTTAACAAAAGAATAGCAAAAATTGATAACGGATTACAAAACATTAAAGAATCATACAGATTACATGCTTCAGAGCGAAAATATTCTCTAATATTAGATGATTTTGGTGTTAACAGTATTCTAAAAACACTTTTTAGAGAGCCTATTTTAAAAGGAAAAAATAGTGATAATATTTTTATTTTCGGTTGTTCCTATGCATATGGCGGTCCTTTAGAGGCAGATGAAATTTTTTCTGCATATTTGGCAGAAGATACAAAATATTCTGTATATAATTTTGCGTATGGTGGATGGGGTATTCAACATTTCTTAGCTCTTTTGGAAAATTATGATTTTTCGTCAATAAAAAGCCCTAAATATGTTATATATGTTTATATGTCAGACCATGTAAGAAGAATGTATTCAAAGTATTCTGATTTTTTAAATACTTATTATTTTAGATATTTATATAAGGCTCTGTCACAACAAATGGTTGATTTTTGACGAGAAATAGCGTATAATAATAGTAAGAAACAGTACCACCGAAGGAGGTAATTGGATATGCCTACTATCAAAGACGCATTAGATATTATCGGTAAGTTGACTGTCGCAGAGCAGGAAAGCCTTAAAACAATGCTTTTAAGTCCTGCCTTTGTAAAGTCTTTGAATATTGAAGATTTCGTAGCAAAGGAACGCTTTGCAAATGGTCGTGTATGCCCTCTTTGTGGCTGTATCCATGTGGTTCGCAATGGTCATCGTAAAGATGGCACACAGCGATATGTATGTAAGGATTGTGGCAAGTCCTTCGTGATTGCTACGAACTCCATTGTGTCTGGTACAAGAAAAGACTTGTCCGTGTGGGAGCAGTACATTGATTGTATGATGAATGGCTTATCCATTCGTAAGACTGCTGTTGCTTGTGGGATTCACAGAAACACCGCATTCCTTTGGAGACACAAGATTTTGGATGCACTTCAGAATATGGCAGACGATGTTACCCTTGACGGCATTATTGAGGCTGACGAAACTTTTTTCGCCATCTCGTACAAGGGCAATCATAGCAAGAGTAAGACATTTGCTATGCCACGCAAGGCTCATAAGCGTGGTCATTCTACACATATCAGAGGCTTGTCCCAAGAAAAGGTATGTGTTCCTTGTGCGGTTAATAGGAATGGCTTGTCTATCTCCAAGATTACGAATACTGGTAGAGTTTCTACAAGAGATTTACATCATATTTATGATGGTAGGATTAAGACCAATTCCACTCTTGTTACGGACAAGATGAACTCCTATGTGAGATTTACAAATGCCAATGGCATTGACCTTGTGCAGTTAAAGACTGGCAAAGCCAAGAAAGGCATTTATAATATCCAACATATCAATAGCTACCATAGCCAGCTAAAGAGGTTTATGCGTGGCTTTAACGGTGTTTCTACCAAGTATCTGAACAACTATCTTGTGTGGAATAACCTTGTAAATTACGCCAAAGAAAGCGACATGGAGAAAAGGAACATCTTCTTAACTTTTGTTTTGGCAACATTGAAAACTGCTAAATGCAGAGATTTATCAAACAGACCAGCAGTTCCTCTGGTCGCCTAATTAGAATTTGTGGAGATGATAAGATGGTCAATATAACAGATGTAAAACAGATTCTTCAATTTGCAATAGATGCGGAGATTAAAGTCTTTCTTGATGGTGGATGGGGTGTAGATGCTCTTCTTGGATATCAGTCAAGAGCCCATAATGATATTGACATTTTTGTAGAAAAGAACGATTATCAGAACTTTATAGAAATAATGAAAGCTAATGGCTTTTATGAGATTAAGATGGAATATACAACATTGAACCATACTGTATGGGAAGAT